>JANMCU010000151.1:0-16482 GCA_031361415.1 Chloroflexota bacterium
AGCCGGTTGATCAGCTCGATCTGGATGTGGTTCCACGCGATCGCCATCGGACCGGTGGCCGCAGGCGCGGCAATTGGCATCACGTGGCGCACCGCGGTCGGCCGGACGAGCGCGACCTCGAGCGCGACCATGCCTCCGAGCGAGCCACCGACGACGAGGGCCACGTCCGCGATGCCGAGGGCGTCGAGGAGCGCCCACTGCGCCCGGGCCTGGTCGCGGGTCGAGACCGCCGGGAAGGTGCGCCCGAACGCGCGGCCGGTCCGGGGATCGATCGCGGTCGGCCCGGTCGTGCCATAGCGCCCGCCAAGCAGGTTCGCGCCGATCACGCCGATCCGGTCAGGGCATGGACGACCACGACCTGCGGCGCCTGGCCCGGCGGCGGCCCGTCGTGGCGCCAGGCCACGACGAGCTCCGCCAGGCGCGTCCCGTCGCCGAGGACGAACGGCCCGAGAGCCGTCGACTCCAGCCGGCCCGACCCGAAGGCCGGGTGCGTGGTCGAGGGCGCCGGAGCGGCGCCCTCGACGGTCTGACTCATCCAGCGGCTCCGACAAGGTCGCCGGCGGTCGATGCCTCGCCGAGCGCGATCGACAGCGCCCGATCGAGGTCCGCGATCAGGTCGTCGATATGCTCGAGGCCGACCGACAGGCGGATGAGGTCCGGCGTGGTCCCCGTCTCCTGCTGCTCCTCGGGGGTCAGCTGCGAGTGGGTCGTCGAGGCCGGATGGATGATCAGCGACTTGGCGTCGCCGACATTGGCCAGGAGCGAGAAGATCGTGACGTTGTCGATCAGCTTCCGGCCGGCTTCCGCGCCGCCCCGGACGCCGAAGGTAACGACGCCACCGAAGCCGCCCTTCAGGTACTTCGTCGCCTGCTTGTGGGTCGGGGCGGACTCCAGGCCCGGGTAGCTGACCCAGGTCACGCCGTCCCGCTTCTCGAGCCACTGGGCGACCGCGAGCGCATTCTCGCTGTGGCGCTTGATCCGGAGCGGCAGGGTCTCGAGGCCCTGCAGGAACAGGAATGCGTTGAATGGGCTGAGCGCGGCGCCGATGTCGCGCAGGCCCTGGACGCGCAGCTTCAGGATGAAGGCGAGGTTGCCGAACGCGGCCGTGTAGCTGATCCCGTGGTACGACGGATCCGGGTCGACGAAGTCCTGCTTGAACCGCTCCGAGGCAGCCCAGTCGAACGTGCCGCCGTCGACGACCACGCCGCCGATCGCGGTCCCGTGGCCGCCGATCCACTTCGTCGCCGAGTGGATCACGATGTCCGCGCCATGCTTGATCGGCTGGGCAAGGAGCGGGGCGAACGTGTTGTCGACGATGACCGGGACGCCCCGGGCGTGGGCCACGTCGGCGATCGACGCGAGGTCGTGGACGTCGAGCCGCGGGTTGCCGATCAGTTCGAGGAAGACGGCCTTCGTCCTGTCGTTGATCGCCCGGCCGAACGCCGATGGGTCGGAGCCGTCGACGAACGTCGTCGTGATCCCGATCTTCGGCAGGGTGTGCTGGAACAGGTTCCAGGTTCCGCCGTAGATCGAGGACGACGACACGATGTTGTCGCCGGCCCGCGCGATGTTGAGGATCGAGAGCGTCTCCGCGGCCTGCCCGCTGGCGACGGCGAGGGCCGCCACGCCGCCCTCGAGCGCGGCGATCCGCTGCTCGAAGACGTCATTGGTCGGGTTCATGATCCGGGTGTAGATGTTCCCGAACTCCTGGAGCCCGAAGAGGCGCGCCGCGTGGTCGGCGTCGTTGAACACGTAGCTCGTCGTGGCGTAGATCGGCACGGCCCGCGCGTTGGTCGCGGGGTCCGGCTTCTGGCCGGAGTGGAGGGCCTGCGTCTCGGGCCGGAACGTGGTCGGGTCGAGGTCTGCTGCCATGGGATGGTCTCCTTGTCCTGTGCTGGCCTGGTCAGGCGATCTGGCGGAGCCGTCCGGACCCCACGTCGTGGATGAGCCCGCTCACGGGAACGTCGTTGACCCACGGGTGGGAGCGAATACGTTCGACCTGCGCCTGGAGGTTTTTCTCGAGGTTGGTCATGGCGGTTGATCCTTGCGCGCGGTTGTGCCTTGCGAGTCGCTGATCACCGGGGCCCCTGGGAAGGGCAGCGGCCTGGCGGCCACCCGTGGCGTCGTTCGGAGGAAACAAAAAAACCGCGACTCCTGCCTTCAGGAACCGCGGCCCCGGGACCTCGTCTGTGATCCCGCCCCCGTTCATGTCAGGTTGCGCGAGACCTCAGACCCCATCCTCCGCACGGCGGGGCCGCCAGCGCATACACATGTTCCAGGACAGTTGGTTGTGGGTCATCGCCCGCGGATGCTCGCCCATCCGCCCCCGATTCGTCAACCCCCGCCATCGAAACGCAACGTTCCGGCGGGCCGCTCGTCGACCGCGCTACAGTCGGGCCATGAGCTCGATTCCCGCGTCGTTCCAGGCGTTCGTCGCCGAGAAGCTGGAGGACCGCGTTGTCCGTGGCCTGCGCTCGTTCGCCGCGGTTGACCTGCCCGCGGGCGAGATCGAGGTCCGGGTCGGCTGGTCGAGCGTCAACTACAAGGACGCGCTCGCGACGGTCGCCGACGGCAAGGTCGCCCGGATCAGCCCGCTCGTCCCGGGCATCGACCTGGCCGGCGAGGTGGTCGGGTCGGACGATCCATCCGTGCCGGTCGGGACCGCCGTGCTGGCCCACGGCTACGACCTCGGGGTTGCGCGGCACGGCGGGTACGGCGCGTTCACCAGGCTGCCGGCCGGTTACGTCGTTCCGCTGCCGGGGGGTCTCAGCGCCCGGGCGGCAATGGCGGTCGGGACGGCCGGGTTCACGGCGGCGATGTCCGTGGCCGCACTCGAACGGCACGGGCTGCGCGCCGGCGATGGCCCGGTCCTCGTGACCGGGGCGAGTGGCGGTGTCGGAAGCGTGGCGGTCGCGATCCTCGCGGCGCGTGGCCACGAGGTCTGGGCGGCGACGGGCAAGGCCGACGAGGAGGAGCGTCTGCGCGGTCTGGGTGCGGTGGGGCTCGTCCCGCGCGAGGAATGCACGGCGGAGAGCGCTCGACCCCTCGAATCGGCGCGTTGGGCGGGGGCCGTCGACACGGTCGGCGCGGCGACGCTGCCCTACGTGCTCCGGACGCTCCGCCCCGGGGCGGCCGTCGCGTCGTCCGGCAATGCCGGGGGAGCGAAGCTCGACACGACCGTCCTGCCGTTCATCCTGCGCGGCGTGGCGCTGCTCGGGATGGACTCGGCCAACATGCCGATCGACGAGCGGCGCGCCCTGTGGGCCAGGATCGCCACGGATCTGCGACCGAACGGGCTGGATGACGATACCGGCGTGACCGAGGTGGACCTCGCCGACGTCGAGGTCGCGCTCGACGCGATCCTCGCGGGGAATGCACGCGGGCGCTGGGTGGTCCTCGTCGGCGACTGACCGAGTCGGGGCGCGAAAACGAGCCCGACACGGGCCCGAGCTCAGTCGGCGACGGCCGCGCTCGCCTGCCCGCTGCGGACGCCGAGCAGGCCGATCGCTCCGATCCCCAGCAGGATCACGGCACCGCCGAGGAGCGCGATCGGCCCGGCGATCGTGGCACCGACGACGTTGTTGAGCGCCCCGGCCGCTATCGCGATCAGCAGGCCTGCCACGAAGATGAGGCCCGCCTGGCGAGGGCGACCCGGGGTCGCGAGGACGGCCAGCGCGGTCATGATCACGCCGATCCACGCCACCAGGCCGCCGATCAGGAACACGAAGACCAGCACGCTGCTGACCGACACGGTCGACGTCGAGAGGGTTGCCGTCAGGCCGATCCCGGAGAGCACGAGGCCGAGCCGCGCGAACCGGTTCAACGGCCGCGAGCCGCCGAGACCGATGAGCAGGGCGCCCACGGCCAGCATCACGAGCGCGACGGTGAGCGTGAGGCTGCCGGGGCCCGTGCCCGCGATGCTGACCGAGCCGCCGACGGCCGCGATCACAGCCGTGACGACATTGAGCAGGCAGGCCCCGATGACGAGAAGGCCGCCGATGAAACCGCTGCGCAGGCGCATGACGAGATCTCCGTTCGGTGACGAGGCAATGGGCGCCGGGTGGTCGTTCGGCCGCGGACGATGAATGAGCTCCGACTGGCTGGTGGACGCGCGGCCGGATCCCGTGTCGCGGCTCGCCGAGCTGATGTCGGCGAGTCGACAGCGTCGCCAGGCGAACCTCAGTCGAGCTCGCCACGGAGCTGGGCGAGGGCCCGTTCGAGCGGTTCGCGGGCGGCATCGGCCGGGTAGGGCGTCCGCAGCACCGCGTCGGCAATGTCGATCGCACCCTGGTGGACGAGGCTCGCCAGCTCCGCGATCGCCCGGAACTCGGTCATCTGGCGGACCACGAACGCCCGATCGCCGATGCTTCCGTGACCCGGCACGACGACGCCCGTCACGAGCGCGACGAGGGCTTCCGCGGTCGCCGGCCAGTCCATCGGATACCCGTCGCCGAAATACGGCGTCGCGTCGTTCTCGAGCAGATCGCCCGCGAGCAGGATGTCGGCGTCGGGGACGAGCACGACGATGTCGTTGTCGGTGTGGCCGCGGCCGAGATAGCGGAGCTCGACGACCCGGCCGCCGGCGTCGAACGGGACGGTCGTGGCCGTGTCGAACAGCTGGTCGGGCGGATCGAGGACGACCTCGGCGAGATCCGCTGCAAGCTCGGGGATCGCGGCCGACACGCGTGCGATCTGATCGGCGCCCGTTTCGGTGATCATCCGGGCGCAGCTGAGATGTCCCCAGATCGGCGCCGGCCGGAACCGGTGGTTGCCGAACGCATGATCGTTGTGACCGTGAGTATTGACGACGGCTCGAACCGGCAACGGCGTCAGCTCGCGCAGGTCGGACAGGATCTCGTCGGCCTGGCGATGGCTCACTCTGGTGTCCACGATCAGGAACCCGTCATCGCCGCCGATCGCGACAATGTTCTGGTCGTAGAAGGCGTATCGCCGGACGAAGATCCCGGCTCCGACCTCGGTCCAGCTCGACATGCCCGCAGCGTAGCGGTCGGCGCGGCCTACGATGTCGCCATGACGACCACGATCGAGTCGAGCCCGGCTCCGACAACCGGTGTCGAGGTGTCCACCAGCCGCGTGGCTGCCCGTGATGGCACGGAGTTGTTCGTGCGGCTCTGGTCGGCTGCCGGCGAGCCAAGGGCATCAGTCCTGCTCGTCCATGGCCTGGCCGAGCATTCGGGTCGCTACGACCGCGTCGGACGGCAGCTCGCGGCGGCCGGCCTCGAGGTCGAGGCGTACGACCAGCGCGGGTTCGGCGGGTCGGGTGGCAAGAGGGCGTTCGTCGAGCGCTGGAGCCAGAACCACGACGACCTCGAGGACCGCCTCGCCGCAGTGCGTGCCTCGGCCGGCGGCCGACCCGTCATCCTCTTCGGGCATTCGCTCGGCGGCCTGATCGCCCTTGGCTACTTGGTCGCCGATCCGGCACGCCCGCTCCCGGACCTCCTCGTCCTGAGCGCGCCCGCCCTCGACTCCTCGATCCCCGGCTGGAAGCGCGCCGTCGCCCGGGTTCTCGGCTCGGTTGCCCCGACGACGAGCCTGAAGAACGACTTCGACGGGGCGATCCTGTCGCGCGATCCGGCGGTCGGCGCGGCCTACGCGGCGGATCCGCTCAACCAGCACACGACGACGTATCGCTACGGCGCCGCCGCCATCGCCGAACAGGCAAGGGTCCGGGCCGCCCTCGGTCTCCTCGCGATCCCGACGCTCGTCTACCACGGCGAGGCGGACCGGCTGGTCCCGACCGCCGCGAGCGCCCCGCTCGCCGTCGTTCCGGGAGTCCTTCGGCGGACCTACCCGGGACTCCGGCACGAGAGCCACAACGAGCCAGAAGGCCCCGCGGTCATCGCCGACGTCATCGCATGGATCCGCGCAAACATGAAGTCGATCGCGGGCCGCTGATCGCGACGGTGCTAGACTCGCGCCAATTGAATACCGCCTCCGGGGAGCGCGTACGCGCTGAGAGTGTGGCAAGGCCACAGACCCGCCGAACCTGATCTGGCTCATACCAGCGAAGGAAGCAGGCCCATGAGACTCGATGCTGCCGTCCCCGGATCTCCGAGGGGCGGCATCGTTCTGTATCCGAGGTCGAGTCCCGTGAAGGTCCTTCGTCTTCTGGTCGCAGCCGCGTTCGTCGCCGGCTGCGGCACTGCAAACCCGAGTTCCCTACCATCGGCGGGGCCATCCGCAAGTGGGTTCGACTCACCGACCCACCCGTCGTTCGGCCCGTCGGGCACGCCGCCGCCTGTCGCCACCGTCCGGCTGGCCCTCGACTGGACGCCGAACACCGACCACACCGGCTTCTTCGTCGCCCGGGCGAAGGGCTGGTATCGCGATGCCGCGATCGACCTGCAGATCCTCCCGTACGGAACCCTGCCGCCCGAGAACCTCCTCGCCGCCCACCAGGCCGAATGCGGGATCAGCTTCCAGGACTCGATGACATTCGCCGTCGCCGCCGGCGCCGAGATCGTGAGCGTCGCCGCGATCCTCCAGAAGACCGCGTCGGCGATCGGCGTCCTCGCAGACGGGCCGATCCAGCGGCCGCGCGACCTCGACGGCAAGACCTACGGCAGCTTCGGCTACCCGAACGAGGTCCCGACGATGAAGGCCGTGATCAAGGCGGACGGCGGCCAGGGCGACTTCAAGGTCGCAACGCTCGACAGCGCCGCCTACGAGGCGCTGTACAGCAAGCAGGTCGACTTCACGATCCCGTTCATGGCCTGGGAGGGTGTTCAGGCGTCCCTGCGCGGAATCAAGCTTCGCTACTTCCAGTTCGCGGATTACGGCTTTCCGGAGTTCTACCAGGTCGTCCTCGCGTGCGATCGGCAATGGCTGGCCAGGAACCCGGACGCGGCTCGGCGTTTCGTGGGCGCGACGGTCAAGGGCTTCCAGTTCGCGGCCGACAACGCCGACGACGCGGCCGCCATCCTCGTGTCCGAGAACCCCGGTGTGTTCGACGCGAACAAGAGCCTGCCCGCGCTCAGCCAGGAGTTCCTCGACGCGGGCGGCTATCTGGTCGACGCGAATGGAGTGTTCGGGACGCAGACCCTGGAGCGCTGGACGGCCTACTCGAAGTTCCTCTACGACCAGGGCCTCCTCGTCGGGATCGACAAGAAGCCGCTGGCCGCGCCCCTCGATTACACGAAGCTGTTCACGAGCGACTTCCTGCCGTGACCCGGCGCGCCGGCACGGGGAGCGACGAGGCGCTCCGGCGGTTCGGGCCGCCGTTCGCCCTCGTCGCGATCCTGCTCGGCGCGTGGGAGCTGTACGCCCGCACGTCGGGGGTCAGCCCGTTCGTCCTGCCGGCACCGACCCAGGTCCTCGACGCGCTCTGGGAGTTCCGCTCCGAGGCGATCCGCAACGCGATCCCCACCGTCGTCGAGACCATCGTCGGGTTCTCCCTCTCGATCGCCGGCGCGACAGCGGTCGCGATCGCCCTGGACCGGGTCGGTTGGGCACGCCGCGCCGTCGAGCCGCTGCTCGTTGGCTCGCAGACGATCCCGATCGTCGCGATCGCGCCGCTGATCGTGGTCTGGTTCGGGTTCGGGCTGCTGCCGAAGGTGCTCGTCGTCGTCCTCGTGACGTTCTTCCCGATCACGATCGCGCTCCTCGACGGTTTCGCCTCGACGACCGCCGAGGCAGCGGAGCTGATGCGCTCGTTCGGCGCATCGGCGGGCACGACGTTCCGCAAGGTCCGCTGGCCGTCGGGTCTGCCGGCGTTCTTCACCGGGCTCCGGATCTCGGCGACCTACGGAGTCGTCGCTGCGGTCATCGGCGAGTACGTCGGGGCGACGGACGGCCTCGGGATCTGGATGCAGCTCAGCCAGCGCTCTTTCCGGACCGACCTCGTGTTCGGCGCAATCCTGCTGACCGCGGCTCTGAGCGTCGGGCTGTACGGCCTGGTCGTCGTCGTGGAGCGAGCCACCATTCCGTGGTGGCGGGCGTCTCGTGGGGCGCGCCAGTCGGAACGGGTGCTCGACTCGGCGTAACGTAAGGCGCACACCCGACCGATGATCCGATCGCACCACCCCGCCGAGGAGGCACTTACATGACCGACACGCTCGAGGCCGTCAAGACATACGAGCAGTTCATCGGCGGCGAATGGGCCGCCAGCGCGTCTGGCGAGACGCTCGACGTCATCAATCCGGCCAACGACCAGGTCATCGCGCGGGTTCCGAAGAGTGCGTCCGAGGACGTCGACCGGGCGGTCGAGGCGGCCGACAGGGCATTTCCCGCCTGGGGCTCGGCCACTCCGGCGGAGCGCTCGAACGCGCTCCTCAAGCTCGCCGACGCGATCGAGGCGCGCGCCGAGGAGATCGGCCGGCTCGAGAGCAGGAACGCGGGCAAGCCGGTCGGCGCCGCGATCGACGAGGTGCCCGTCGTCGTCGACAACCTGCGCTTCTTCGCGGGCGCGGCGCGCCTCCTCGAGGGCAAGGCCGCCAACGAGTACATGGCGGGGCATACGTCGATGATCCGGCGCGAGCCGGTCGGGGTGGTCGCCTCGATCGCGCCCTGGAACTACCCGATCATGATGGCCGGCTGGAAGATCGGGCCGGCGCTCGCCGCGGGCAACACGGTCGTCCTGAAGCCGTCGGCCCGGACCCCGCTGACCGCCCTCGTCCTCGCCGAGATCGCCGCCGAAATCCTGCCCCCGGGTGTCCTCAACGTCATCACCGGCACGGGCGCCGGGATCGGCGATGCGCTCGTCGGCCATCCGAAGGTCGGGATGATCTCGGTCACCGGCGACACGGATACCGGCAAGCACATCGCCAGGGTCGCGGCCGAGAAGGTGAAGCGGCTCCACCTCGAGCTTGGCGGCAAGGCGCCGGTCATCGTCTTCGACGACGCCGACCTCGACGCGGTCGCCGAGGCGATCAGGCTGTGGGGCTACTGGAACGCCGGCCAGGACTGCACGGCGGCCACCCGGGTCATCGCCGGCCCGAAGATCTACGACCGGTTCGTGGCCGAGCTGTCGAGCCAGGTCAAGACGATCAAGTGGGGCGATCCCGCCTCGGCCGACGACCTCGACATGGGCTCGCTCATCGCCCAGGCCCAGGCCGACAAGGTCGAGGGCATGGTCGAGCGGGCGCGCGCCGGGAAGGGCGTCGAGATCGTGACCGGCGGCGTTCGGCCGGACCGGCCGGGCGCGTTCTACGAGCCGACCGTCATCTCGGGCCCAGACCAGAAGAGCGAGATCGTCCAGGACGAGGTCTTCGGGCCGGTCGTCACGGTCCAGCGCTTCAGCGACGAGGAGCAGGCGATTGCGTGGGCGAACGACGTCCGGTTCGGTCTGGCGGCGTCCGTCTGGACGTCTGATGCGGGCAAGGGCATGCGGGTCGCGAAGGCGATCCAGTTCGGGACCGTCTGGATCAATGACCACTTCATGCTCGTGTCCGAGATGCCCCACGGCGGCTTCAAGGAGTCGGGCTACGGCAAGGACCAGAGCATGTATGCGGTCGAGGACTACACGGTCGTCAAGCACGTGATGCTGAAGATCTGAGGTTCTCACCCGTCTGTCCGGCGCCCGGCCCTCAGGCGCCCGGCGGCGCGGGGCTCATACTCGCGCCGCCAGCGCCTCGCGGATCGCGTCCAGCGAGCGGATCGTCTCGAGGTCCCATGGCGAGCGGAAGATCAGGATCGGATGGCGGAAGCCGACCGCGGCGTACACCGCCAGCGCCTCGGCGACCTCCTCGACCGGGCCGCCGACGACAAGCCGGCCTTCGCCGTCGCGCGGCTGATGCGCGGCCGCGTAGCCGGCCCACACGCGTTCGGCCTCCGCACGCGTCGATCGAACGACCACGTTGAGGTTCACCGTCCGCTCGATCTGGCCGGGATCCCTGCCCACTTCGGCGCAGCGTTCGATGAGGACCGAGTCGCTCGCTGACAGGCTGTCGGGCGAACCGTAGGCATTCCACAGGTCGGCGTGGCGGGCGACGATCCGGAGCGTCTTCTGCGGCCCGGATCCACCGATCAGGATCGGCAGATGGGCCTGGATCGGGCGGGGCGTGGCAAGGGCATCCCGGATCTGGCAGAACCGGCCGTCAAGGCTGAACCGCTCGCCGTCAAGCAGCCGTCGGATGATCGCGACGGACTCGGCGAGGCGATCGAG
Organism: Chloroflexota bacterium; assembly: GCA_031361415.1. Classification (GTDB taxonomy): domain Bacteria; phylum Chloroflexota; class Limnocylindria; order Limnocylindrales; family CSP1-4; genus CF-46. Next base: position 10,124 of record JANMCU010000151.1, read on the forward strand.
ACGCTCCCCGAATCCGCTTCCGAAGTCGAGCCCGAAGGCCGTGTGCTCCTCCTCGAACCAGCCGCCGCCCAGGCCAAGGATCGCCCGGCCATCACTGATCTGATCGAGGGTCGTCGCGAGCTTCGCCGTCAGGCCGGGGTTGCGGATCGTGTTGGCGGCCACGAGCAGGCCGAGCCGTGTGCGGGTCGTGACTGCTGCTGCGGCGGCGAGGATCGTCCACCCTTCGAGCTTTCCGTCGGATGATTCGCCTTCGTCGGTCAGGAGGTGATCGTCGATCCAGAGGTCGTCGGCGCCCGCGTCCTCGGCGGTCTGGAGCGCCTCCCGAAGCGAGGGCCAGTCGGTCCGCTGGACCCAGAACGCGGCGCCGATTCGCACGGGATGGGGGAGGGGAAGATCGGCGGCAGGCCCGGGCATCGCGCGATGGTACCCTCGCGACGATGGCCCGAACGCCTTCCGCGGCCCCCGTGGCGCAACCAGCCCGCAGCGCGCAACCCACCACGACGACTGCGCCGTTTTCGGCCCTGCCGGCCGACGCGCGCGCCGCCGTCCTGGCCTGGTTCGACGATCGCGGCCGCGTGCTCGCATTCCGCGGGAGCCGCGATCCGTACGCCATCCTCGTGTCGGAGGTGATGGCCCAGCAGACCCGGGTCTCGCGGGTGGTCGAGGCGTGGGGCCGGTTTCTCGAACGCTTTCCGACCGTCGAGTCGCTCGCCGATGCAAGCCCCGCCGACGTCGTGCGGGCGTGGCAGGGGATGGGCTACGACCGGCGGGCACTGAACCTGCGACGCGCGGCGCGGGCGATCGTCGACGATCACGGTGGCCAGGTCCCTCGCACCATTCCAGCGCTCGAATCCCTGCCGGGCGTCGGGCCGTACACGGCTCGGGCGGTTGCCTCGATCGCGTTCGGCGCTCGTGTCGGCGCGGTCGATACGAACGTCCGGCGGGTCCTCGGACGCGCCCTCGTGGGTAGGGCCGCTGGCGGGACGACACCCGCCCGCCTCCAGGCTCTGGCCGACGCGTCGGTCGATCTCGGGCGACCCGGCGACTGGACCCATGCGGTCATGGACGTCGGAGCGACAATCTGCCGGCCGCGCGCGCCGCATTGCGCTGCCTGTCCCCTCCGTGCCTGGTGCGCCTACGCGGGTGAGTCCGAGCGCGACCGCATCCCGGACATCGAACGCCGGCGTCGGGTCGGCGCCGCCCAGCTGCCCTCGCGCGCGCCCGCGATCCCCTTCCACGCGACAAACCGCTGGCTCCGCGGCCGGATCGTCGATCGCCTACGCGGTGCTGCGGGCTCGGACTGGTCGACGGTCGACGCCCCAATCGGCGATCACGATTCGGCTGCTGTCCGATCCGCCCTCGGCGCGCTGGCCCACGACGGGCTCGTCGAGCTCGACCCGGCCGATCCCGGTCGAGCGCGGCTCGCGCTCGACTGACGCGCGCCGCCGTCGGCCGCCGCGCCGTTGGGCGCAGCCCGATCGGTCGGCGCGCCATCGGTCGGCGCGCCATCGGTCGGCGCGCCATTGGGCACCGCGGACGCCAAGGTCGGCCGACGTGGCCGTCGTTGTCGGCTACCCTTGGCCCGTCATGACGTCTCCGGCCTCGTCCTCGCGCGTGCACGCGGATCCCTCGAACCCGCCGCTGCCCGCCGACGATCCGGATCTGCTCGGGCTCGACCTGCGCGAGCTGCGTCGCCACTGGGCGGCGACCGCGGCTCGGGCCCCGATGACGGCGGCGGCGATGACCGGCGCCGATCTTCGGGCACAGGCGCTCGGGATCCCCGGTGCGCAGCTGATGGAGCATGCCGGGGTCGCGGTCGCAGCGGCCGCGCGGGCCCTTGCGATCGACACCGGACGGTGGGGTCAGGGCCCGATCGTGATCCTGGCCGGTCCCGGCAACAATGGCGGCGACGGGCTCGTCGCCGCTCGACACCTTGCGGCCGCCGGGTCGAAAGTGGTCATCGCGCTCGTGGCTTCATCGGCCCGGCCGACGACACCCGATGCCGCCCGCAATTGGGACCGCGTCGTGCGCGATGAGCGGATCACGATCGTCCACACCCCGGTCGCGCGCGACGTCGGGCTGCTCGGGAACGGGATCGAGAAGGCGGCGATCATCGTCGACGCGCTGCTCGGGACCGGCGTGAGCGGGCCCCTCCGCGAGCCGATCCGATCGGCCGTCGAGCTGATCAACCGGGCGCGCGGCGAGATGGTCCCGGTCCTCGCGGTCGATGCGCCAACGGCCATCGATCTCACGAGTGGCGATCCGTCCGATCCCGCCGTTCGGGCCGACCTGACGATCACCTTCCATCGCCCGAAGACGGGGCTGGCGACGCGCAACGGCAAGGCGCTCGCCGGACGCGTCCTCGTGGCGCCGATCGGGATCCCGCACGAGGCCGACCGTGGCTGACCCGTCGCCCGATCCGAGCGGCGGGCAGCCATCCGGGAGCCCGGTCGCGATCGAGTCTGCCACCGGCGCCGCATCGGCCGACCAAATGCCGGCCGACCGAACGCCGGCCGACCGAGCGCCGGCCGACCGAGCGCCGGGCCTGCGCGAGGCGCTCCTCGTCGGCGAGCTCGTCGTCGTGGTCGTCCTGCTCGCCGGCGTCGCGACGTTCCTGCTCCCGGGCGACGGCCGTGACGTCGTCCTGCGCACACCGCTCCTGATCCTGGTCCTGATCGCGGGGACGGCGGGAGTCCTGTGGCGGATCAGCCGACCCGGCCGGCCCGAGCAATGACCGCCGATCGTGGCGGGCGGCTGGCGACGACTGGCCCGCGGCAAGCGACGACCGACGGACGGTCCTCGCTGATGACGCGATCCCGACCCGCCCCCCGGACTCGATGACCGCGGCGCCCCTGGAGGCTCGGCGTCGCGATCTCGCCGCGCTCGTCGAGCGGCCGCTCGACGTCCTCGTTGTCGGCGGAGGCATCGTCGGCTCGGGCGCAGCCCTCGACGCCGCGACCCGCGGCCTGCGCGTCGGCCTGGTCGAACGCGACGACATTGCGGTCGGAACCTCGTCACGGTCGTCGCGGCTGATCCACGGTGGCCTGCGCTACCTCGAGCAGTACCGCTTCGGCCTGGTCCGAGAGGCGCTCACCGAACGATCGCGGATCCTCCATCTCGCGCCGCATCTGGTCACGATCGAGCCCCTGCTGTTCCCCTTGTTCGGGATGCCGGCGGCCACCCGCGCCTTCTACCAGGCCGGCATGACCTTGTACGACCTCCTCGGCGCGCGAAAGGACGGCGGCTGGCATCGCCACCTGTCGGTCTCCGAGGTGCTGGCCCACGCGCCGGCGATGCGCCGCGAGCGGCTGCGCGGCGGTCTCCTGTTCCATGACGGCGTCGAGGACGACGCGCGCTACACGCTCGCGGTCGCCCGTTCCGCGCGGGAGGACGACGCGACGATCGTGACTCGCACGACGGCCGAATCACTGATCGAGGACGGCGGCCGGGTCCTCGGGGCGCGGGTCCGCGACAGCCTGACCGGCGACGCGTACGAGATCCGGGCCCGGGTCGTCGTCGACGCCACGGGCGTCTGGGGAGCCGACCCGACGGCGCCGCTGTCCGGCGGATCGACCCGCCTCCTGCCGAGCCGGGGCGCCCACCTCGTGGTGCCGCGCGGGCGTATCCCGAGCGACGTCGGGCTGACGATCCGCGTCCCGGGCAAGGTCGTGTTCCTCGTGCCGTGGCCCCATTTCTGGCTGATCGGGACAACCGATGCGCCGTACTCCGGGCCGATCGATCGTCCGACGGCCGGCGGGGATGAGGTTGACGAGCTCCTTGCGGCCGTCAACCACGTGCTTGACGTCGGCTTGCGGCGAAACGACGTCGTCGGCACGTACGCCGGTCTGCGGCCCCTGATCGCCCCGTCCGATGGCTCGACGATCACGGCCTCGCGCGAGCATCGAGTCGTGGTCGAACGGAATGGTCTCGTCCGGGTCAGCGGCGGCAAGTACACCACGTACCGCTTGATGGCCGAACAGACGATCGACGCTGCGCTCGGCGTGCTCGGCGAGCAAGCGGCCGCCAGGCCGACCCGGACCACCACCCGCCGGCTCGTCGGCGCCGCAGACCGCCCCGCGCTCGACCGGATCGCGGAGAGCCTGACCACGTCCGCGTCTCTGGAACCGGCGATCGCCGCGCGCCTCGTGGCCCGGCATGGGACAGAAGCGCCGGACGTGGTCGCGCTCGGTCACGAGGCCGGCCTCCTCGGCCGGCTCGTCGACGGCGAGGACCATCTCGAGGTCGAGGTCGCGTGGGCCGCCCGCCACGAGCTCGCCCTCTCGATCGACGACGTCCTTGCCCGCCGGATGAGGATCGTCCACGAGCTGCCGGACCGCGCCGCGGCGATCGCGCCGCGCGTCGCGGCGATCCTCGGCGCCGAGCTCGGCTGGGACGAGGCCCGCCAGGCCGTCGAGGTCGACCGGTTCCTCGACGGCGCCCGGCGCGAGTTCGCCGTTCCGTGATCGAGCGTCCGAGCGACGACGACCTCGTCCTTGCCTTCGACGAGGGGACGACGAGCGCACGGACGATCGCGGTCGATCGCGCCGGGCGGGTCGTCGCCGTCGCCCAGCGCGAATTCGAGCAGCACTATCCGGCGCCGGGCGACGTCCGCCACGATCCCGAGGCGATCTGGAACGCCCAGCTCGCCACGGCCCACGAGGTGCTCGCCGCCGTCGGCGGCGTCGGGCGGATCGCCGCGATCGGGATCGCGAACCAGCGCGAGACCGCTGTCATCTGGGATCGCGCGACCGGTCAACCGGTCGCGGATGCGATCGTCTGGCAGAGCCGCGTCAGCGCCCCGTTCTGCGAAAGCCTCCGGGCAGCCGGTCACGAGCCGGCGGTCCGTGCCCTGACCGGACTCCCGATCGACGCGTACTTCAGCGGGCCGAAATTCCGCGAGATCCTGGTCGAGGATCCAGGCCTTCGGGCCCGGGCGGAGAGAGGCGAGCTCGTCGCCGGCACCGTCGACTCGTTCCTGATCTGGCGCCTGACCGCCGGCCGGGTCCACGTGACCGACGTCTCCAACGCGTCGCGGACCCTCCTCTTCGATATCCGACGGGGCGCCTGGGACGACGACCTCGTCCGGCTGATGGAGGTCCCGCGAGCGATCCTGCCGGAAGTCCGGAGCAGCTCCGAGGTCTACGGGTTGACGGATCCGTCCATCTTCGGCCGCCCGATCCCGATCGCGGCGGCGGCGGGCGACCAGCAGGCGGCGACGTTCGGCCAGGCGTGCTTCGCGCCGGGCGAGGCCAAGGTCACACTCGGAACGGGGGCTTTCCTGCTGGCAAACACCGGCGACATCTCCGTCGTTTCGGATCACGGGCTGCTGACCACGGTCGCCTGGCAGCTCGGTCCGGCCGCCCCGCTCGTGTACGCCCTCGAGGGATCGGTGTTCGTGACCGGCGCGGCGGTCCAATGGCTGCGCGACGGGCTCGGGATCATCGCCGATTCGGCGGAGATCGAACATCTGGCGTCGACTGTTCCGGACAGCGGCGGGGTCGTGGTCGTGCCGGCGTTCGTCGGCCTGGGCGCGCCCTACTGGGATCCCGATGCACGTGGTGCGATCCTCGGCCTGTCACGGGGCAGTACGGCCGCCCATCTCGCCCGGGCGACGCTCGACGCGATCGCCTACCAGGTCCGCGACGTCGTCGAGGCGATGGATTCCGACCTCGGCCACCCGTTGACCGGTCTGCGGGTCGACGGTGGCGGGGCCGGCGACCTCGTGTGGGGTTTCATCGCCGACCAGCTCGACCGCTCGATCGAGCGACCGCGAGTCCGCGAGACGACCGCCCTCGGGGCCGCGGCGCTGGCCGGCCTGGCGGTCGGGCTGTGGACGAGCCCGGCCGAGGTCGCCGCCCTCCGCGAGGTCGATCGAAGGTTCGAACCGTCGGCTTCGACCGCCGATCGCGCCGTCGGGCGGCGCGCCTGGACGAGGGCGGTCGATCGAACCCGGGGCTGGGCCGCCGACACTTGAGCGCGCACGCCGGCGCGCAAGCGTGTGTCGCATTGGCGGAATCCGGCCCGATGAGCGAAAATACCCCTGTACAAGTCCGTCGTCAGTCGTCTAGACTCCCGCGCGGTAAGGCCGTGATAGCGATCGCGGCAAGTTCATACGTAGCTCGACGACGACTCGGACTCCTCTCACGGCTGACGCGAGAACCCGGAGGGATCGCGCGGCTACCGAGAGGAGTTTTCGTTTCGTGTACAACGACAAGAATCTGACCTGCGCCGATTGCGGCCAGGAGTTCGTGTTCACCGCGAGTGAGCAGGACTTCTACGCACAGCGCGGGTTCACCGAGCCGCGCCGTTGCCCGTCGTGTCGCGCCAGCCGCAAGGCTGCCCGCAACGCGAGTGGCGGC
>JANMCU010000166.1:0-3692 GCA_031361415.1 Chloroflexota bacterium
CCTTGGCCTGGCGGTCGGCGCCCGGGCCGACACGACGCTCGTCCGGCACGGGGCCGAGACCGCCCGGGTGACCGCGCTGTTCGACCGCCTGCCGGAGCCGCTGATCGCCACCCGCGAGGTGTCGGCGGCCGGCAGATCCACCGCCCGTCTCGACGACGAACCGGTGACCGCGGCACGCCTCGCGGACGTGGTCGGGGCGCTCGTCGAGATCCACGGCCAGCACGACCAGCAGCGGCTCCTCGACGAGCGCTGGCAGCGCGACCTGCTCGATGCATTCGGCGGGCATGCGACGCTGCGGGCCGCCGTCGCTGCGGCGGTCGAGCGCTGGCGGGACAATCGGACGCTGCTCGCGATGCTCGAGCTCGACCCGCGCGAGCTGGCGCGCCGGCTCGGGCTGGCGGAGCACGAGGCCACGGAGATCGCGACCGCCGGTCTCCAAGTCGGCGAGGCCGACGAGATCCGGACGCGGCTCGATGCGGCTCAGCACGGCGAGGCGATCGCCCGCGGCAGCGCAAGCCTGGTCGAGGCCCTCGGCGGCGACGAGCACGGCGCCCGGGACGTCATTGCGGTCGGCCTTCATGAGGCCCGCTCCCTGGCCCGGCTCGATCAACGGTTCAGCGAGATCGCCGAGCGATTGGCCGGGCTCGAGGCGGAGCTCGAGGATGTCGCCACGACCGTCCGCGACCTGGCCGAATCGGTCGACCACGACCCGGTCGAGCTCTCCCGCCTGGCCGAGCGACTGTCGACGATCTTCGGGCTCGAACGACGGTTCGGCGACGACGAGGCGGCCGTCCTCGCCCACGGCGAACGGGCGGCCGCGGAGGCCGAGCGGCTGCGCGGGGTCGACGCCGAGCGCGCCGCCCGCCAGGCCGACGACGCGCGGCTGCTCGAGCGCGTCGCCGCCGCGGCTGCCGACCTGTCCGCCGCGCGGGCCACGGCCGGCCGGTCGTTGGCCGAGGACGTCGGTCGGGTGCTCGCCGGGCTCGGCTTCCCGCCCGACGTCTTCGAGATCGGTCTCGGGCGCCGACCTGCGGGCCGCGACGAGCCAGCGGTCGAGATCGGTGGCGACGCCGTCGCCTTCGACGCTTCGGGCGTCGACCAGGTCGTCTTCCGGATCGCACCGAATGCCGGCGAGCCGGCCCGAGCCCTGGCGAAGATCGCATCGGGCGGCGAGCTGAGCCGGGTCGCCCTCGCGATCAAGGAGGTCCTCGCCCAGGTCGACGACACGCCGAGCCTCGTGTTCGACGAGATCGACACCGGGATCGGCGGACGGAGCGCCGACCCGGTCGGTCGGAGCCTGTGGAGCCTCGGCCGCCGCCATCAGGTCCTGTGCGTCACCCACCTGCCCCAGATTGCCGCCCACGCCGACGCGCATTTCCGGATCGCCAAGCGGCAGCGCGACGGGCGAACCGTCACCGAGGTCACCCGACTCGATCGTGATGGCCGGGTCGTCGAGCTCGGCGAGATGCTCGGCGGCACCAACCCTGACCGGGGCGTGCAGCCGTCGGATGGGCCGCCGGCGGCTGGCACCACCCCCGACGCCCGGACTGCCAGTGCGACCCTCGCGTCCGCCCGCGAGCTGATCGAACGGGCCGAGGCGTGGCGGTCCCGGTCGGGGGCATCGGGCTGAACCCCGGGGAGCGCCGGTCGGAGGCGGCGCGGATGACCGGCGCCCCGCCGCCGCTCGAGCGCGCGATCGAGGACTATCTGACGTACCTTCGGGTCGAGCGCGGCCTGTCGCCGGCCACGATCCTGGCCTATCGCGGCGATCTCCACGACTTCGCTGTGGGGGAGGGAGTCGGCGGGTCGTGGTTCACGGGCCCCGAGGCCGCTCGCCGCCATCTCGCGGCGCGGACCCGGCGCGGCCGTCCCAGCGACCCAGGGCTCGCCCCGACCTCGCTTCGACGTCGAGCCGCCAGCATCCGCGGCTTCTACCGGTTCGCCTATGGCGACGGCCTGATCGAGCGCGACGTCGCCGCCCACCTCGACCTGCCCCGCCAATCGCGCCTCCTGCCGGAGACGTTGACCGTGGCCGAGGTCGAGGCGCTGCTCGAGGCCGCTCCGGACCTGCGGGGGCGAGCGCTCCTCGAGCTCCTGTACGCCGCCGGCCTGCGCGTGAGCGAGGCCCTCGGGCTCGATCGCGAGGACCTCTCGACCGACGGCGGCTTCGTCCGGGTCATCGGCAAGGGCGACAAGGAACGGCTCGTGCCCGTCGGCGACATCGCGCTCGACTGGCTCGCTCGCTGGATGGCCGAAGGCCGGCCCGCGCTGCTCGAGCTCGCCCATGTCGCCCCGTCCCGCGGCGGACCGCTGTTCCTCGGCGACCGCGGCGGGCGGCTGGCCCGTCAGCAGGCATTCGCCATCGTCAAGGCTGCCGCGCGGACGGCCGGCCTGCCCGCGGCCGTCAGCCCGCACACCCTGCGCCACTCGTTCGCGACCCATCTGCTCGAGGGCGGAGCCGACCTGCGCATCGTCCAGGAGTTGCTCGGTCATGCGAGTATCTCCACGACCCAGCTCTACACCCACGTGACGGGCGAACGAGTTCGCGAGGTCTACGCCAGGGCGCATCCCCGAGCCTGAGAGGGAGTACGAAACGCGATGCCCTATCTCGACAAGCGTCTCGCCACGGGGGAGCAGCCGCTCCGGCGCGAGCATCAGCACTGGTTCGTCGTTGCCGCCAACGCGCGCTATGCGTTCGTCGCCTGGCTCGTGGCCCTTGCGTTGCTGGTCCTGTCGGGCGCCCTCCTGAGTGGCGACAACGCGTCCGGCATCCGCTCGATCGTCGGCTGGGTCATCGTCATCCTCGTGATCGGCGGACTGCTCTATCTCGGCTGGCAGGTCCTACGCTGGCAGAACGAGGAGTTCGTGGTGACCTCGCGACGCGTGCTCACGACCCAGGGCGTCGTCAACAAGCAGGTCATCGACAGCTCGCTCGAGAAGATCAACGATGCGATCCTGACCGAGTCGATCTTCGGCCGGATGTTCGGCTTCGGCGACCTGGAGATCCTGACGGCGTCGGAGTCCGGGATCTCACGCCTCAGGATGCTCCGCGACGCGGACGGCTTCAAGCGGGCGATGCTGGACGCCAAGCACGAGCTCGAGCTCGAGCTGTCGGGCGCCCGTCCGATGCCCGGACCGGCGATCAGAACCGGTGCTCCAATGGTGCCTGCGCAACCGGCGGCTCCCGCTCCTGCTCCCGCAGCCCCGCCTCCGCCGGCGATGTCCGCCGACGAAGTGACGCGAACGCTGGCAAGCCTGGCCGACCTGCGCGATCGTGGCGCGATCAGCGCCGAGGAGTACGAGGCGAAAAAGGCGGACCTGCTCCACCGCATCTGAGCCATCGGGCGGCGCGGCGACCGGTATCGCAGCCAACCGCGCGCCCTCGAGTGCGCCGATGCCGGGGAAGCATCAAATCCTGACGAACGAGCACGGCCCATTCGCCGTCGCGACCGATTCTCGTCGTTCGAGGGATTCGGTCGTGCTCGTTCGTGACGAAATGATCCCGCCGCGGCATCAGCGAAGCAGGCAATCCACCGGGGGCGAGCCACCGCAGCAGCGACGCCGGCCCGGCTCGCGTGGCGCGGCGGCTACGATAGACGCCACGACCTGTCGCCACCGAGGTACCCGTGCAGTTCCACGTCGAGAGCCTGATCGCGGCCGTCATCATCCTGCTTGTCTCGTTCCCGGTCCAC
>JANMCU010000224.1:0-6518 GCA_031361415.1 Chloroflexota bacterium
CTCCTGCCGGTGGCCCACCGCGACCGCACGAGCGACGTCCTTGCCAGGATTCACGTCATCCTCGGCAAATGGCTGCGCGGCCAGATCCTGCTCATCGCGCTCGTCGCTGCTGTGGCGTACATCGGGCTGGGACCGGTCGCGCACCTGCCGTATGCCCTGGGCCTGGCGGTGCTGACCGGAGTTCTCGAGATCATTCCGCTGATCGGGCCCCTGATCGCGACGGCAATCGTCGCCGTTGATGCCTTCGCCCGCGGCGGCGCGGGACTGGCGGCGGGCGTGATCGTGTTCTACTTCATCCTCCGTCAGGTCGAGGATCAGGTCGTGATGCCCGTCGTCATCGGCCGGGCGGTCCACCTCCACCCCGTCGTGACGATCTTCGCGGTCCTCGTCGGGCTGAGCCTGTACGGCGTCCTGGGCGGCCTCCTCGGCGTGCCGGTCGCGGCGGCCATCAACGTCGTCGTCCGCGAGCTGTATCCGCCGACGACCGTTTCGCCCGGCGCAGGCGAGCCCGGCGGTGCGCCGTCCTCGGGCCCGGTCGCCGACTGAGCCGGCTCGGCGCGATCCCGCGATGACGGATCCCGGCCCCGTTCTGCGCGAGCGGACGCGCCTTCGCCGGCTTCGGACCGATGAGCTCGCGCCGGCTGAGGTCGACGCGATTCGCGCCCTGATGATCGCTGCGTTCGGCGACGACGACGACGAGCGGTTCACCGAGGAGGACTGGCAGCATTCGATCGGGGGCATTCACGTCGTGCTCGACATCGACGGACGGATCGTCAGCCACGCGTCCCTCGTCCTGCGCGCGATCCATCTCGGCGGCCGGTCATTGCGGACCGGCTACGTCGAAGCGGTCGCCACGGCGCCCGATCGGCAGGGCAGGGGACTCGGTACGATCGTCATGGGCGCGATCGGGGAGCTCATCCGCGCCGGATTCGAGCTCGGCGTGCTCGGCACCGGCAGCCAGCACTTCTACGAACGCCTCGGCTGGCGGTCGTGGCTCGGTCCGTCCGCCGTCCGGACCGCCGATGGCCTGCGCCCGACGCCCGACGACGACGGCTTCCTCATGGTCCTCGACACGCCCGCTTTGCCCGACCCGGACCTGACCGGGCCGATCAGCTGCGAGTGGCGTCCCGGTGACGTCTGGTAGGCGCTCGCTCCCCCGGGCCTTACTGCGACCTGAGCAGGTCCTCGAACGGGACCGGATCGGCGAAAGGATCGCGCGGTGTCCGTGGCTCACGAAAGGCGATGGCCGCGGCCAGCTCGACGGCCGCACGGTCGATCCGCTCGACGAGGCTGCCATCCACCGCGACGCCGGCGCTGCCCCAGTCCTCCGCCGCCGCGAAGACCGAGGTGGCCACCGTCGCAGCGTTGAGGTAGGCGAACAGCGGCCGGAGAGCGTGGTCGAGGGCCAGCGAATGGCGGGCGCTGCCGCCGGTCGCCGCGATCAGGGTTGGCATCCCGGCGAGCCCGTCGCGCTCGACGACGTCGAAGAACAGCTTGAACAGGCCGCTGTACGACCCGCTGAAGATCGGGCTGACCGCGATGAGGCCGTCGGCCCCGACGACGGCATCGATCGCCGCCTGGAGCCTCGGGCTCGGGAAGCCGGTCAGGAGATGGTTCGTCAGGTCCTGGGCGTGGTCGCGCAGCTCGATGACCTCGACCTGCGGCGCGATGCCGGCGTCCCCGAGGTGGCGCTCGACCGCCGCGGTCAGGCGATCGGCAAGAAGCCGGGTCGACGACGGCTGGCCGAGCCCGGCGCTCACGACGACCAGCGAGCGGGCCGCGCCGCTCACGCGGGCACCGCGGAGACGGGCGCGGATCCGGCCTGGGCGTCGGCCTCCGTGGAATCGGTCGCCTGTCCGCGACCCGCTCGCGCGGCCGCGACGCGCGGATGGACCGGCGCCTCGGGAACGTGGGCGGGCTTGAGCGCGGCGAACTCGCGCCGGAGGACCGGGATCACCTGCTCGCCGAGAATGTCCATCTGCTCGAGCACCGTCTTGAGCGGAAGGCCGGCGTGATCGGCGATGAACAGCTGGCGCTGGTAGTCGCCGACGAACTCGCGGAAGCCGAGCGTCCGGTCGATGACCTGCTGCGGGCTGCCGATCGTCATCGGCGTCTGCTCCATGTAGTCCTCGAGCGACGGCCCGCCGCCGTACACCGGGGCATGGTCGAAGTACGGCCGGAACTCGCGGATCGCATCCTGCGAGTTCGTGCGCATGAAGACGTGGCCGCCGAGCCCGACGATCGCCTGGTCGGCCGGACCGTGACCGTAATGCTCCCAGCGGCGGCGGTACAGCTCGACCATCCGCTTCACGTGGTCGGCCGGCCAGAAGATGTTGTTGTGGAAGAACCCGTCGCCGTAGTAGGCCGCCTGTTCGGCGATCTCGGGGCTGCGGATCGAACCGTGCCACACGAACGGCGGCACGCCGTCGAGCGGTCGAGGCACGGACGTGAAGCCGGTCAGCGGCGTCCGGAGCTTGCCCTCCCAATCGACCACGTCCTCGCGCCACAGCCGGTGGAGGAGGGCATAGTGCTCGTAGGCGAGCGGGATGCCGTTCCGGATGTCCTGGCCGAACCACGGATAGACGGGCCCCGTGTTGCCGCGACCCATCATCAAGTCCACCCGGCCGTCCGCCAGGTGCTGGAGCATCGCGTAATCCTCGGCGATCTTGACCGGGTCATTGGTCGTGATCAAGGTCGTCGCCGTCGAGAGCAGGAGGCGGTTCGTCCGGGCCGCGATGTAGCCGAGCATCGTCGTCGGCGACGATGGCACGAATGGCGGGTTGTGATGCTCGCCGGCGGCGAACACGTCCAGCCCGATTTCTTCGGCCTTGAGGGCGACCGTGATCATGATCTGGATCCGCTCGGCCTCGCTGACCGCGCGTCCGGTGGTGGGGTCGGGCGTGATATCGCCGACGGAAAAGACCCCGAATTGCATCTCGACTCCTGGTGCTGACCCGGCTCATGCCGGGCCCGGCGTCCGTTGCCGTCCGCCTGCTGGACGATACGCTATCCGATAATCGTTGCTGCCGCAACTACTTGTGACGACGTCCACATCGGTGTCGTGGTCCCGGCTACCATCGCCGCGACCGGCGAGGCGGTCGCCACGAGGGAGAGCGGTTCAATGCGCGTCTACATCAGCGTCGACATGGAGGGGATCGCCGGAATCAGCCACCCGAAGCCGACCGGGCGCGGGGATGCCGGCTATCCGGCCGCGTGCGGGTTGATGACCGACGAGGCGAACGCTGCGATCGAGGGGGCCCTCGCCGCGGGCGCGACCCAGATCCTGGTCAACGACAGCCACGGCGGGATGTACAACCTGAGCCCGACCGGTCTCCGCCCCGAGGCCCGCCTCCTGCAGGGGCAGAAGGCATGGTCAATGGTCGCCGGAGCCCGCCCGGATGCGGACGGCAAGCCGGCCTTCGATGTCGCCCTGTTCGTCGGCTATCACGCCCGGGCCGGGCATCCGACCGGAACGATCGCCCACACGTTCTCCGACGAGCCGGTCGAGACGCGCCTGAACGGCCGGCCGACCGGCGAGTACGGGGTGAATGCCCTCCTTCTCGGCGCGTGGGGCATTCCGGTCGGGATGGTCGCCGGTGACGACGCACTGGCCGATGAGGTCGAGACGTGGCTGCCGTGGGCGGAGCGGGTCGTCGTCAAGATCGCCCATGGAACGTCGGCCGCCGCCTCGATCCATCCGTCCCGTGCCCAGGATCTCGTCCGGGCCGGCGCCGAGCAGGCGACCCGCCGCGCTGCTGCCGGCGAGCTGCGCATCCTCGAGGTCGGGCGGCCGGTCGTGATCGAGGTCGACCATCGACGTGGGCTCGAGGCGGACTACGCCGCGATCCAGCCCGGTGCGGAACGGATCGGCGATCGGACGGTCGCGTATCGCAGCGACGACCCCGTCGCCGCCTACCGCATGTTTCTCGCCGGTGTCCGCCTCGCGGGCGTCGTCGACTAGGTTCGACCGACTCGATCTCCGATCTGCCGATGCCTCGTGGTCGGCAGGCACATGCGAAAGGAACCCGCCCGATGGATCTCACGCTCGAACTCGTCGTCGTCCCCGTGTCGGACGTCGACCGCGCCAAGGCCTTCTACAGCGAACGATGCGGCTTCCACGTCGATGTGGACCATGCCGTCGGCGATTCCTTCCGGGTCGTCCAGCTGACACCGCCTGGCTCGGCCTGCTCGATCTCGATCGGAACGGGCCTCGCGAACATGGAGCCGGGCACCCTCCAGGGCCTGCAGCTGTGCGTCACCGATCTTGATGCCGCCCGGGCCGAGCTCGTGGCCCGCGGCCTCGAGATCAGCCCGGTCCGCTCGTTCGAGGACGGCGAATGGCGCGACGGTCACGGCGGGCCTTGGAACTCGTTCGCGTTCTTCAGCGATCCCGACGGCAACGGCTGGACGATCCAGGAGAAGCCGGCCCCGAGCTGACGACCTGACGTCTCGCGTCCCGGCACGCGCCTGGCGCCGGCGCGACGGCGGCCAGTCGCGGGCGAGCAGGGGACCCGCTCGACGGCCAACCGGAGATGACGTGTCGTCATGACGAGCTCGGGGTGAGCGGTCACATTCCGCTTGACCGGCAGCGCACACCTCCCCTGATGTCCGGTCGTTTTCCCCGCAGGACGGGCTCGACGCGAGGACGGGCCCGTCCTGCATCTTGATCCGCTCGGCGCAAGCCGCATCCTGGCGGTGGGAGACGGGTCGTCGGCCAGCTGCCGGCGACCCGTTTCCGTGTCCGCCGCTGCGCGCTCCGACGCCGCACTCGTGCCGTGGGCCGCCGCCCTGGCGTTTCGTCGCTCGGCCGCGTTCGGGGACTTCCGACTGTTCGCTTCGGGCCGAATGGCACCGTCCCGTGGGGATGCGCTTCGGCGATGGTCGTTCGGCCAGCCGCAGCCAGGAGAAGCATGTCCAGCCAACCCGCCCGCCCCCTCCGCCGCGAGCGACGCGCCGCGAACGCCCGCCGACGCGCCGACCAGCGGCCGGCAGCCCGCGAGCCGCGCCGGATCGGCATCGGGCTCGTCTCGATCCTGGCCCTGGTCGCGGCGGCCGTGCTCATCGCTGTGGTCGTCATCCTGGGCGCCAAGCCGGCGACGTCGACCGGATCGGTCATTCGTGCCCTTGCCCCGGCGGGGATTCCGTCAACGGGCCGGATCCTCGGCAGCGCAACGGCTCCGGTCACGCTGGACCTGTACGAGGATTTCCAGTGTCCAGCGTGCGAGCAATGGGGTCGGAACGTATTCCCGAGCCTCATCCGCAATGAGCTCGCCGCCGGCACGGTCCGGATCGCCTACCACGGGTTCGCGTTCATCGGCCCCGAATCGAAGGACGCTGGCCGGGCCGCCTGGGCCGCCGAGCAGCAGGGCCGGTTCTGGGACATGTGGTCGACCCTCTACGCAAATCAGGGACTGCACGAGAACGGCGGTTCGTTCGCGCGGGCCAGGCTGATCGCGATGGCCGACGCCCTGGGCCTCGACCCGGCCCGGTTCGCCGCCGACTTCGACTCGGCCGCGGCCGCGACGTTCGTTGCCGACGGGATCGCCGAGGCGGCCGCGGCCGGCGTCAACTCGACCCCGACATTGATGATCGCGGGCAAGGCGTTGAGCGGCAGCGGCTACGCCGATGTCGCCGCTGCGATCGCCGCCGCCGGGGCGCCGTGACGGCGCCCGCTCCGGCCACCCGCTGGCGCCGGGTCCGCGCCATCCATCCGGGGCTCGTTCTCGCCGTTCTCGACGTCATCGGGCTCGCGATCGCCTCGTACCTGTCGTCGGTCGAGCTGCGCGGCGAGCTGCCGAACTGCGGTCCGCTGCGTGGCTGCGAGCAGGTCGCCCTGTCCGAATACAGCCGGATCGGCGGGGTGCCGGTGGCCGTCTTCGGCGTGGGCCTCTCCCTGATCCTGTTCAGCATCGCGATCGCATGGTGGCGGACGAACGACGGACGGCTCCTCGCTGCCCACTACGGCCTGTCGCTGCTCGGCGTCCTGTTCGAGCTGTATTTCACCTGGCTCGAGCTGTTCGTCATCGGCGCCGTCTGCATCTGGTGCGCCAGCTACGGAATCAGCCTTGTCGCCCGGTTCCTCGTCGCACTGTGGGTCTGGCTCCACCGCGATCGATACGTGGACGTCGCCTCCTAGGCTCCCAGGTTCTCGCTCGATCCGTGCCGGTCAGGGACTCCAGAAGCCCATGTCGCCGTCGTACACGTGCGGGTCCGCACGGCCGTCAGCGGGCAGGGCGGTGAGCCTGCCGAACCCGGTCGCGTCGACGAGCGGGAGGAGCAGCGAGCTGCTGTCCGGTGACCACACCCGGTGGCTCAGTGCGTACTGGTCGAAGTACGGCAGGAACTCGTTGATGAAGTGGCTCGTCAGGCGCACGACCCGATCGGACCGGATCGCCCCGTCCGCCACATTGACGAACAGCAGGTGGAGCTCGGATCCACCGCTCGAGGTCGGGGTCGGCCCAGCCGACGGCTCGGCGCTCGGACCGGGCGCCGAGGCGGGCGAGGCCGACTGCGCGGGG
>JANMCU010000252.1:0-6064 GCA_031361415.1 Chloroflexota bacterium
CCATCGGCGCCTTGCCGAGGTGCTGACCGAGGTCGCGGTCGCGGCCATCCACCCGGCACGTCACCTTGGCGTCGGTCGCTCGGCGTCTGGCGGCATGCTCGAGGACCCGATCGAGAGCGCGACGCACGCCGCCGTCGAAACCCTGGTCACGGAGCTCGAAAGTCTCGTGGAGACCCTGCCCCGCGGGACCGTCGACCAACTCGTGGATGAACAGCTGGTCGCCGAGCACGGCTTCGAATAGGCAACGAAGCCCCGACGTGGCGGGTGGTCGAAAGGACGCTCTTCGATCGCCCGCGGGACGCGGCCGCTCGCGGCGGCCGGAGTGCGCCATTCCGCCTCTTCGCCGGGGTCGTTCGAGCCGAACGGAAACGCTGCACGTCGAATACCCTCGGGGGGTATCTGCTCGCACCAACGGAATTCGATGAACCACGACACCGACCCTTCCCACGCCGGACACATCGGGGCTGCCCCTCACGCGGTACGTGGATCGGCCGCGCACGCGACCCACGACCGCCACGAGGGCCACTCGGTGGCGATGTTCCGCGACAAGTTCTGGCTCAGCCTGGCGCTGACGATCCCTGTCCTCATCTGGAGCGGCGATCCTCAGCACTGGCTCGGCTACGCCGCGCCCGTGCTTCCCGGATCTGCGCTCATCCCGCCGGTCCTCGGGACGATCGTCTTCGTCTATGGCGGCCTGGTCTTCCTCCGCGGCGCGAGAACCGAGTTGGCGGATCGCCAGCCGGGCATGATGACCCTGATCAGCCTGGCGATCGTCGTCGCGTTCGTCACGAGCTGGGCGGGCACGCTCGCGCTGTTCCAGGTCGAGATCTGGTGGGAGCTCGCCACCCTCATCACGATCATGCTGCTGGGCCACTGGCTCGAGATGCGCTCGATCGCCCAGGCGCGCGGGGCGCTCACCGCACTCGCCGAGCTCCTGCCTGACACTGCCGAGCGGATGACCGGCGCCGACTCGGAGACCGTGCCCCTATCTGCTCTGGCGGTCGGTGACATCGTCCTTGTCCGTCCAGGCGCACGGGTGCCCGCCGATGGGCTCGTCGTCGAGGGCAGCGCCGACGTCGACGAATCGATGATCACCGGCGAATCCGCGACGGTCGGCAAAGAACCCGGGGCCAGGGTCGTGGCCGGCACCGTCGCCGCCGGTGGCAGCCTGCGCGTCCGCGTTTCGGCCGTCGGGGAGGAAACTGCCCTGTCGGGGATCATGCGGATGGTTGCCGCCGCCCAGGCCTCCGCCTCCCGGGCTCAGGCGCTCGCCGACCGCGCCGCCGCCATCCTGTTCTATGTCGCCCTCGTGTCCGGCATCGTCACACTCGTGTTCTGGTGGATCCAGGGCGATCGCGAAGGGGCGCTCGTCCGGACCGCGACGGTCCTCGTCATCGCCTGCCCCCATGCCCTTGGCCTGGCGATCCCGCTCGTGATCGCGATCTCGACCTCGCTCGGCGCCCGCAACGGCCTCCTCGTGAAGAACCGCATCGCGCTCGAACGCGCACGGGAGCTCCAGGTGATCATCTTCGACAAGACGGGAACGCTCACGAAGGGCCAGCCGGCCCTCGTGGAGATCTCGGGCGCGGACGAACCGGAGCTGCTCCGACTCGCGGCTTCCGTCGAGGCGGATTCGGAGCATCCCCTCGCCCACGCGATCGTCATCGGGGCGAAGGCGCGCGGGATCGAACCGTCGGCGGCGACCGACTTCGAGTCGCTCGCGGGTCGCGGCGCTCGAGCGACGGTGGACGGTCGAGCGGTCGCCGTCGGTGGGCCGCGACTCCTCGCCGACATGGGGCTCGAACCTGACCCGGCTGCTGAAGCGTGGGGCCGCGACGGACGGACCGTCCTCCACGTCGTTGCCGACGGCCGGATCATCGGCGCCCTCGCCGTCGAGGACGAGATCCGATCCGAATCGGCCGAGGCGATCGAGCGGCTCCACGCGATGGGGCTGAAGGTCGCGATGATCACCGGCGACAGCCAGGTCGTGGCCGATTCCGTCGCCCGACGGCTCGGGATCGACGAGGTCGCGGCGCAGGTGCTGCCGGCCGATAAGGCCGCGGCTGTCAAGCGCTTCCAGGACGGCGGCCGGAAGGTCGCGATGGTCGGCGACGGGGTCAACGACGCCCCCGCCCTCGCGACCGCCGACGTGGGGATCGCGATCGGGGCCGGCACCGACGTCGCAGTCGAGTCGGCCGGCATCGTCCTCGTCCGGAGCGACCCGCGCGATGTCGTTGGAGCGATCCGGCTGTCGCGCGCCACCTACACGAAGATGATTCAGAACCTCGTCTGGGCGACCGGCTACAATCTCGTCGCGATCCCGATCGCGGCGGGCGTGCTGGTCCCGTGGGGGATCGACCTGCCGATGGCCGTCGGCGCGATCGCGATGAGTCTCTCGACGATCATCGTCGCGGCCAACGCCCAACTCCTCCGGGGCCTGCAGCTGCGCTTCGAGCCAGACCCACGCCTCTCGACTCTCCCGGAGCCGGGCTGAAGGAGCGCACGACGACAACCTCACATGACACCGGCGATGGATCTGACGATCGGCACCCCGAGGTGACGGAGCCGGAGGAGCCGCGGGCAGGTGCGATGGACGAACGGCAGTCGACGGACACGGGTTCGGACGCCGTCGAAGTCCCGCCGCCCGAGGCGAGTCGCGCTCGCCATGGCAACGCCCTCCGGGCGGGCGTCCTCGGTTCGACCGATGGACTGGTCTCGAACCTGAGCCTCGTGATGGGCGTCGCGGCATCGGGCGCGCCGCACGAGGCGATCGTCGTCGCGGGTCTTGCCGGCCTCGTGGCAGGATCGCTCTCGATGGCGCTCGGCGAATACCTGTCGGTCCAGAGCGCGCGTGAACTGTTCGCCAACGAGCTCAGGATCGAGGCAGGCCAGCTCGCCGCGTCGCCTGACGCCGAGGTCGCCGAGCTCCGCGCTATCTACGAGCGGAAGGGCGTGCCGTCCGAGATGGCCGCCGAGCTGGCCGACCACATGGTCCGAGGCGACCCGGCTCTCGCCCTCGATACGATGGCGCGTGAAGAGCTGGGGTTCGACCCGAACGAGCTCGGTGGGTCGGCCTGGGTGGCAGCCGGCACTTCGCTGGCCCTGTTCGCCTTCGGTGCGGTTGTCCCGCTGGTGCCCTTCCTCATCAGCGGCGGGCAGGTCGCTCTGCTTGCGGCGGCCGGTCTCAGTGGGGTCGCCCTGTTCGGGCTCGGCGCGGGCATCACGTCGTTGACCGGGATCCGCCCAGTCCGGTCCGGGTTGCGGCAGCTCGCGTTCGGGGCTTCGGCAGCCGCGATCACCTATGGAATCGGGGCGGTCGTGGGAACCGCACTCCGCTGACATCGGAGCAACGACTCCACTCGTGCGCGCGACGGCCCTCCGCGACGGCCCTCCGCGACGACCCGGGACGGACGCCGCGGCGGCGTATCCTCGGATCATGAGCCAGCAGCCGCTCTCTACCACGGACGAATACCCCACGGTCCCGCAACCGACGGCCCGCCTGACCGGCCGGGCCCTCGGAATCGACATCGGCGGTACGGGGATCAAAGCCGCCATCGTCGATCTCGCCTCAGGTCGACTCGTCACCGACCGGGTCCGTGAGCCGACCCCACGGCCGGCCACGCCCACGGCCGTGATGGACGTCGTCGCGAACGTGGTTCACGCGCTCGAGGTGGCCGGCGAGCTGACACCGGGCATGCCGGGTGGCGCGGGATTTCCGTCGGTCATCCGGGCCGGTCGGGCGATGACGGCGACCCACGGCGATTCGTCGTGGATCGGAGCGGATGTTCAACAGATGCTCAGCGAGCGGCTCGACCGCCCGATCGCGCTGCTCAACGATGCGGATTCGGCTGGGGTGGCCGAGATTGCCTATGGAGCCGGCAAGGGCCAGCGCGGAGTTGTCCTGCTGCTCGACCTCGGGACCGGCATCGGCTCCGCGCTGTTCACGAGCGGGCAGCTCGTGCCGAACAGCCAGCTGGGGCACGTGGAGTTCCACGGTCGCGACGCAGAATCGCGCCTCTCACCCGCGGCGCGCAAGCGGCGCAGGATCGGTTGGAAGCAATGGGCCGCTGAGTTCAACGAGCTGCTTGCGCAATACGAGGAATACCTCTGGCCGGACCTCATGATCGTCGGCGGGGGCACCACCAAGGACTTCCCGAGGTTCGAGCAGCTGGTCAGGACGAGGGCTCCGCTCGTGGTGGCCGCGCTGGGCACGAACGCCGGCATTGTCGGCGCCGCGAGGGTTGGCGGCAATGCCTCTCAGGATCCCGTCGGGACGCGTCGAGGGCGGCCCCGCCAGCGTGGGCAGGTCGTCGAACGCCACCGCCGCACGACCTGAGGCCAGGCTCACCCGATGCACGCGATCTTGGCCTCGGAACTGACGCCGCCGGCAGCGCCGCTCGTCGTCGACGGCGCGACCTATCGCGAAGGCGGCCGCATCACTACAATTCCGAACGGGCCGCATCGGCGAGCCCACGATCAGGTGTGCATCGAAACGTGAGCGAGAGTCCTGAACGTCGGGCGGCCTGGATCCGGATCATCGCGCCGGTCGCCAGGAGGCAATGATCGCGTAGCACGACTCGTGTGCGCTCCGATCGTGGCCACCCGTCGCCCCGTTCGACGAGGTGGCCTTTTCGTGCCCACGGAGGCCTCGATCAGCCGGACAGGAGATTGCGAGATGACCAGTTGCAGTACCTCGCCGGCCGGTATGGGCCGCACAGCCAGCGACTGAACGGGCCGCTCGACGTGCTCCCGTCCGAGCCCGTCGGCCTGCGGTCCGGGTCGACCGGAGGTCCCCGGTGCTCTATCTGAGCCAGGCGATCGGCCGGCCTGTCCGCGATCGGAACGACGAGCAGATCGGCAAGGTGTCCGATCTCATCGTCGCCATCGAGGATCAGTATCCGCCGGTGACGGGCCTGGTGATCAGGACCGATCGCCGCTCGATCTTCCTGCCGTGGAGCGCGGTCCGCGCGCTCGACGCGACCGGCGCTCGGCTCGCAACGGCCCGGATCGACATCGAGAAGTTCCAGCAGCGTCCCAACGAGATCCTTCTGCGCGCCGACCTCATGGACAAGCAGATCGTCGATATCGACGGGCGGAAGGTGGTCCGCGTGAACGACCTTCGGCTCGATGAGGTCGATGGGCGGCTGCGGCTCGTCGCTGTCGACGTCGGTGCCGCGGGCCTCGTGCGCCGTCTCGGTCTCGAGCGGGGATTCCGGGTGCTCGCCCGTAACCTCCGCCTCTCGCTGCCCGAGCGCTACATCGATTGGGAGGACGTCGACCCGGTCGAGAGCTCGATCGCATCGATCAAGCTCCGTGTGCCGCACCAGGGGCTCGCCGAGCTCCATCCCGCGGACCTCGCCTCGATCCTCGATCGCCTCGCGCCGCGCGACCGGGCGGGCGTCCTCGCCTCGCTCGATGACGAGGCGGTCGCCGATGCGATGGAGGAGATGGAGCCGGATACCCAGGTCGAGGTGCTCGAGGACCTGGCCCCTGAGCGAGCCGCCGACATCCTCGAAGAGATGAGCCCGGACGATGCGGCCGACCTCGTCGCGGACCTCGACCAGGACACGCGCGACGACATCCTTCGGTACATGGAGCCGTCGGAGGCCGAGGAGGTCCAGGAGCTGCTCGGCTACCCCGAGGACACAGCCGGCGGAATCATGACGACGGCCTACATCGCGGTCGGCGCACAGGAGACCGCCGGCGGTGCGATCGAACTTCTTCGGGAGTGGGAGCCCGATGCTGAAACGATCTACTACGTCTATGTGACCGACGACGAGGATCACCTCGTCGGCGTCCTCTCGCTCCGCGACCTGATCGTCGCGCCGCCCACGACCGTGATCGCCGATGTGATGATTCACGACCCGGTTGCGGTCGGGGCACTCGCGGACGAGGACGAGGTCGCCGAGGTTGTCGCCCACTACAACCTGCTGGCGGTGCCCGTGGTCGACGACGAGGGGCGCCTGGTCGGCATCGTGACGATCGACGATGCCATCGATCGAGTCATTCCGGCCGCCTGGAAGAAGCGCTTGCCGCGCGTGTTCGGTCGTCGGTAGCCATGGCC
>JANMCU010000276.1:0-1818 GCA_031361415.1 Chloroflexota bacterium
TGCAACTGCAACGAAACGTCGATGGAGAGTCGACAGCAACACCGGCGGCATGCGCGACCCAGGGGCGCGCCGTATTTGTAGCGTTACAGAGTGCGCCACGATAGCCCGCCGAGGGGAATCACGTCAATGGAAGCGAGCGCGTGTTGCGCAATCAGCGCGCACCGTCCCGTACCACCAATTCTGCCGTATATCGCGAGAGATCCACCTAATGGGGCTCGCGGTCGCAGCCGGCAGTTCGGCGAGCGTTTCCCTCCTGACGTCCCCGTAACGCTCGAGCGAAGCATGCGCCGCCCCTTTCTTCGGTGTGTCTTCGGCATAGATTCACTGCACCGTCCCCAGGTACCGTGTAGCCGAAATGTCGCGCGCCGAGATCACTACCCCCGAAGAGCTTCCCGAAGAGTCGGTCGTCGAGCTGTCGCTGCGCCCGCAGCGGCTCGAGGAGTTCATCGGCCAGCGAAAGGTGAAGGACAACCTCCGGCTCGCGATCGATGCGGCGCTGGCGCGCGGCGAGCCGCTCGACCATTCGATCTTTTACGGACCGCCAGGCCTCGGCAAGACGACGTTGGCCGAGCTGATCGCGCGCGAGCTGCGCGTCAACATCCGCACGACGTCGGGGCCCGCGCTCGAGAAGCCCGGCGACCTGGTGGGCACGCTCACCAACCTGCGCGCCGGCGACATCCTCTTCATCGATGAGATTCACCGCCTGCGTCCGATCATCGAGGAGTTCCTCTATCCGGCGATGGAGGACTACCGGATCGACATCCGCCTGAGTGAAGGACCGAAGGCGCAGACGATCACCATGCCGATCGAGCGGTTCACCCTCATCGGCGCCACGACACGCTTCGGCATGCTGACCCCGCCGATGCGCGCCCGGTTCGGCATCGAGCAGCGGCTGAACTACTACTCCCCCGAGGATCTCGAGCTGATCGTCCGCCGCACGGCCGACGTGCTCAAGGTCGAGATCCAGACGGCCGGCGCGCGCGAGATCGCGCGACGGTCGCGCGGCACACCGCGCGTGGCCAATCGATTGCTGCGCCGCGTGCGCGACTACGCCCAGGTGCGCGCCGACGGCATCATCACGGAAGACGTCGCGCGCGCGGCGCTCGCCATGCTGGACGTGGACCAGTTCGGCCTCGACGACATGGACGCGCGCATCCTCCGCGCGATCATCGAGACGTTCGATGGCGGCCCGGTCGGCGTCGCCACCATCTCGGCGGCGATCGGCGAGGATACGAACACGCTGGAGGAAGTGTACGAGCCCTTCCTGGTACAGCAGGGATTCCTGCAGCGCACGCCCCGCGGCCGCGTCGCGACGCCGATGGCGTACCGGCACTTCGGATACACGCCGCCGGCGATATCCAGCGAGCAGGTCGCGCTGTTCTAGCGCGTGTGAAGGTTCAAGGTCGCCAGGGTTTCAAGGTTTCAAGGCCGGCCGGCGCCCAGCTAGCTTGGAGCCATGCACGGCCTCCTCACCGCCGACTACGACTTCGAGCTGCCACCTGAGCTGATCGCGCAGACGCCGCTCGCGCGGCGCGACGCGAGCCGGCTCATGGTGATCGATCGTGCCGCGGGCACCATCAGCCACCGGGCTTTCACCGACCTGCCGACGCTCACTCGCGCCGGCGACCTGATGGTGGTGAACCGATCCCGCGTCGTGAAGGCGCGACTGCTCGGCACCCGCGTCGGTTCCGGCGCGCCAGCCGAAGTATTTCTCCTCCAGCCGCTCGGCGACGATCGACACGAGGCGATGGTCTCGCCGGGCGGGAAGCTCAGGCCGGGGCGCCGCGTGGAGTTCGCACCGGGCTTCAGCGCGGAGAT
>JANMCU010000043.1:0-9827 GCA_031361415.1 Chloroflexota bacterium
GCGGTTGTTTCGCCAGCCGACTTCTGGAGCTTCGACGGAATCCTCTCGAGCAGCACGCCGCTGACCTGGCTCGGCATCGTGATCGTCATGGCCGGTGCGACCGTCGTGGCCGCGGGGGCAGCGAACCGCGCCCGACGCAACCTCGCCGACTGACGCTCGTCGGACGCCGCCCACAGGTCGCGACGGAACCGCCCGCCTGCATACCGATCATCCATACTGGAACCTCGCCCAGCCGCCGGAGGTCCACCCGCCCGTGAGTGTCGGAACCGCGTTCCATGCCGCCACCTCGCCGCTCAACCGCAAGCAGCAGTGGCGGGAATGGTCGGGCTACTTCGCGTCCTCGAGCTACGCCGACGCCCACGACATCGAGTACAACGCGATCCGCGAAGCGGCTGCGCTGATCGACGTGAGTCCGCTCTACAAGTACGTCGTCGGTGGGCCGGATGCGCGCCGACTGGTCGATCGCGTGATCACCCGCGACGCGACGAAGCTCACCCCGGGCCGGGTCTTCTACACGCCGTGGTGCGACGAGCACGGCAAGGTCATCGACGACGGCACGATCCATGGCCTCGACGACGGGTCATTCCGCTGGACCGCCGCGGACCCGCAACTGCGCTGGCTCCGGATGAACGGCGCCGGCCTCGACGTCACGGTCGAGGACGTCACGGAGCGAACTGCCGCCGTCGCCCTCCAGGGTCCCCAATCGCGCGCCGTCCTCGAGGCCGCGATCGGCGAGTCGTTCGCCGACCTCGGCTACTTCCGGCGCCGGGCGACGACGCTCAAGGTCGGCCGGAAGAAGATCGCTCTCGACGTGTCGCGGACCGGTTACACCGGCGACCTCGGCTACGAGCTGTGGGTCGAGGCCGACCAGGCAGTGGCGGTGTGGGACGCGCTGTGGGCCGCCGGTCAGGACCATGCGATCCGGCCGGCCGGGATGCTCGCCCTCGATGTCGTCCGGCTCGAAGCAGGCCTCGTCCTCCTCGAGGTCGATTACACGTCCGCCCGCCACGCGATGAACCCCGAGCAGAACTACAGCCCGGCCGAGATCGGTCTGGGCCGGCTCGTCACCTTCGACAAGGCCGATTTCGTGGGGCGGCTCGCGCTCGAGCGCGAGGCTCGCGCGGGCGGCCCGGCGCGGCGTCTGGTCGGGCTCGAGCTCGACTGGTACGGGATCGAGGGCCTGTTCAGCGCCCAGGGTCTGCCGCCCGCGATCTCGCCGGTCGTCGATCGCTCTCCGCGGCCGGTGTTCGTCGGCGGCCGCCAGGTCGGCCGGGCGACCTCGGTCGGCTGGAGTCCGATCCTGAAGCAGGCAATCGCACTCGCGTCCGTGCCGCCGGCTCACGAAGAGCGCGGCTCGAAGGTCGACGTCGAGTGGTCGGTCGAGGGTCGGCGCGGCAGGGTCGCCGCGACCGTGGTCGACCTCCCGTTCCTCGACCTCGAGCGCAAGCGGACCTGAGCGCCACGCCTCCGGGTCCGCCCGGCGAGCTCGGCCGCCCGGACGGCGACCCCGCCCCGAAGGCGGGCGACCCCGCCCCGATCGACCTCTACGACACCGGCTACGTCCGGCGCCTGTTCGACGAGATGTCGGGCTCGTAGCTGCTGGCGATTCTGAGTCGCCAGACGGCCAGACGACTCACAGCACCTTCCGCCCCCTTCGTCCCGGCTCGTTGCCCAGATCACCCCGTCGATCCGTCGTTTTCCGCGAGCGTCCTGACGGGTCTGTGACACGCGACTGGGCGGGTGGCTGGGGCGTTTGACTGCCTGTGACTCAGTTTCTGAAGGTCCGTGCACCTGACGCGGCGGATTGCGCGATTCCGGCGCCGGCCGGACACCTCGAGCTCCTCCTTCTTCTCCGAGGTTGAGTCACCAGACGACTCAATTTAGCCGGCAGTATGCGTGCGGCCGCGGGAATTGCGACCGATCCCTTCGTGCTGTTGGCGATTCTGAGTCGGCTGACGACTCACGGGCGACCTCCCGCGGCCGAGTCTCCTCGGGGGGCTCACGGGGCCGTACCTCCGGCTGCCCGGACGGGCGGTCAGTAGGACTTGTCGAGCGCGGCTCGGGCGACCTTCACTGCGATGCTCCCGCCGGGCACGAGCAGCCCGATCGTGTCGGCGCCGATGTCGAACAGGGCGTCGCGAGTGATCACCCGGCCGAGCTGGGGCAGGAACGAGCCGCCCTGACGGAAGGTGCCGGTCACGGCGTCGATCTCGACCACGCCGCGCTTGTCCTTCGACTTCCAGTGGAATTCGTACGCGCGGATCGGGCGGTAGCAGAGGTCGATCGTCTCGAGGGTCAGCGACTCCTCGAGGATCCGATCGGCCTGGACCGGCTTGAGCATCTCCGCGAGGAGCTGCCGGACCACGAACGACGCGCGCTGCTCGGGCGGGATCACGATCGTGTCGTCGGCGGTCAGGGTGGCGGGATCCGCGACCTCGTCCCGCGGGCCGGACAGCACGGCGGCCGAATCGGCGACCCTGGCGCCGGTCCGGGCATCGGCGTCGAGGGTGTGGGCGATCTCCTCACGGCAATGCTCGATCGCGGCGAGGGTGAACGTGCCGCTGCCGGCGCCGGGACCGCCGCCGGCGACCGCATGGTCGGTGCCGAGGATCGTCACCTCGCGGACCTCGGACCCGCTTGCGACGACCTTGTAATCGCGGCTTCGCTCGTAGACGTAGGTCGCGCGGCCGGCGACGTGCCACATCGGCTCGAGCCGGCGCTGGCTGGCGACGAGCTCGACGTCGTCGGCCTTGGGGCGGCTGAGCAACGAGCCCAGGCCGGAGCCGAACGCCTGCGTCCGGTGATCCATGGCCTGCTGACGGATGAGATCGGCGCCGTAGCGCTCGCGCAGGACGAAGATCCGCTCGGTCCCGAGTTGGATGTCCATGACCGTTGAATCCCTCACCCAGCGGACGGCATCGCCGGGCGGACCCCGTGCCGCACGGTCGTTGTCGATCGACGCCCATCATGGACGAGGGCGCAAGGGCCGGTGACGGGTTGGCGCGGAACCGGATCAGCGCCGTTCGGGCGCCTGACCGAGGAACCGTTCGAACCCGGCGAGGGCCTCGGGGAGGTCCTCCCGCCCGAATCCGAGCCGGAAGTGGTTGCCCGCAAATCCGAACTGCGAGCCGGGCAGGAGGAGGACGCCTTCCGCCTCGACGAGGCGTGCCGCGAACGCGTCGATCGGCTCGTCGTCGAGGAGGCGCGGGAATCCGATCGACCCGCCCCGCGGTCGGACCCACGACACGCGGTCCGCGTGGTCCGCGAAGAACCGGTCGAGAACGACGAGGTTGGCCTCGACGATCTGGCGCGACCGGGCCAGGACCGCGTGGCGCGCCCGGAGCCCGATGATCGACAGGATCTCGGCCGGTGCCGACGAGCAGATCGTCGTGTAGTCCTTGAACGCTGCGCAGCGGGCGAGCAGGTCCCGGTCGCGTGTCGCGAGCCAGCCGATCCGCAGTCCCGCCATCGCGAAGGACTTCGACATCACGCCGAGCGAGACGCCGCGAGCGAACGCGTCCGCGCCCGCGACCAGCCGGTCGGCCGCGTCGAGCTCGAGGAAGCGGTAGACCTCGTCGGCGAGGAGATGAATCCCACGGCCCGCAAGCTCATCGGTCAGGCGCGCCCATTCCTCTGCCGTCGGGAGCATCCCGGTCGGGTTGTGCGGCGCGTTGACGACGACGAGACGGGTGTCCGGCCGGAGGGCCCCGATCAGGCGCTCGACGTCGAGCGCCCAGCCGTCAGCTTCGCGGAGATCGTGCAGCGTGACATCGGCGCCGGCGGCGCGGCCGACCTCGTACAGGCTCTGGTAGCCGGGCCACGTGACGACCGCGTGGTCGCCAGGCCCGAGCAGGACGTTCGACAGGCAGAAGATCGCCTCCTCGGCGCCCGCGAACACGAGGACGTCATCGGGCCCGATCGTGTCGTACAGGGTCGCGATCCCGGCCCGCAGGAGTGGATGGCCCGGAGCTTCGGTATAACCAAGGCGCAGGTCCGCCCAGAGCGCGGCCGTCTCGCCGTCGGCGAGGGCCAGCAGTTCGGCCATCCGCCAGCCCTCCACGTCCGAGGCACACAGCAAGTGCTTGACCGCGAACTCCCAGCGAGCGAAGAAGCGTTCGAGGGCGAAGTCGGCGATGCGCATCGGCCGATGATCGCCGATCTGCGCTGAGGGTGGCGGCGCCACCAGGATCGCCTTCTGCGATCTGCTCCGTCAGCGGCCGATCGGGGTCGCCGCCGTTGATTCGGAGCCGAGCGACGGCGAGATCCGTCGGACGATCGCCGGGTCGACGCCGAAGACGTCGTGGATCCTCTGGTCGGTCAGGACGTCCGCCGGCGTTCCGTCCGCCACCAGCCGGCCGCGATCGATGAGGATCAATCGTGGGAAGAACATGGACGCCAGACCGAGGTCGTGAAGGACCGCGACGATCGCGGTCCCGTCGCGCTCGTTGAGGTCGATGAGGAGCTCCATGGCACCGACCTGGTGGCGGAGGTCGAGGTGAACCGTCGGCTCGTCGAGGAGCAGCACCGGCGCCGCCTGGGCAACGGCCAGGGCGAGCAGGACGAGCTGGCGCTCGCCGAGCGAGAGCTCGCGGGCGTCGCGGCCGAGCAGGTGGCCGAGCCCGACCCGCTCGATCGCGGCAGCCGTGGCGGCCCGATCGGCCGGTCGCGCGCCGCGAATCGGATCCTCGTGCGGGAGCCGGCCGAGGGCGACGACTTCCTCGACCCGGGTCGCGAACGGCAACGACGCCTGCTGGGGCACGACGGCGAGCCGCCGGGCGATCGCTCCGCGGTCGAGCCGCTCGATCGGAACGCCGTCGAGGCGGACCTCGCCGGCGACGGGCCGGACGATTCCGGTGATCGCCCGCAGGAGCGTCGACTTGCCGGCGCCATTGGGCCCGATCAGGGCGACCCGCTCCCCCGCCGAGATCAGGAGGTCGACGTCGCGGACCACGGGGCGGCCGCGGTAGGCGACCGTGACTCCGCGGAGCTCGATCACAGCTCGTAGCCCGTGCGCGTCCGGCGCAGCAGCGAGAGGAAGAACGGCGCGCCGATGACGGCGGTGACGACGCCGACCGGGATCTCGCCGAGCATCCGCGCCGCCAGGTCGGCGAAGGCCATGAGGCCGGCCCCTCCGAGAGCCGCCAGCGGCAGGACGCGGCGGGCGCCCGGGCCGACGGCCAGCCGAACGACGTGCGGGACGACCAGCCCGACGAAGCCGATCAGCCCACTGACCGCCACGGCCGCCGCCGTGACCAGTGAGGCCAGGGCCAGGAGGATCGCGCGCTCTCGTCGGACATCGACACCGAGATGAATCGCCGCGTCCTCGCCGAGCAGGAGGCCGTCGAGCGATCGTGCCCGCAGCATGATCAGTCCGGACCCCACAGCGACGAGCGGAAGCGTCACCCCGAGCTGGGTCCAGCCGGCCGTGTCGAAGCCACCCAGGAGATAGGCGAAGATCTGGCGGAGGGCCGCGCCCGAGAGGTACATCGCCATCGCCAGGCCCGCCGCGAGCAGCGAGCCGACCGCGTAACCCGTCAGCAGCAGGCTGGTCAATGGCGACAGCCCGCCGATCCGCGACAGGCGATACACGGTGAAGACCGCGCCGAGCGCCCCACCGAATGCCAGCGCCTGGACCAGCCCGAAGCCGAGGATCGTCGCGCGGATCGGGAGCACCACCGCGATCGCAGCTCCAAGCGCGGCTCCGCTCGCAGTCCCGAGCACGTAGGGGTCGGCCAGCGGGTTCCGCAAGAGCCCCTGGAACGTCGCCCCGGCAACGGCCAGTCCGGCCCCGACGCTCATCGCCGTCAGGACGCGCGGCAGGCGCAGATCCCAGACGATCGTCTCGGTCGCCGCCGACCACGTACCGCCGACGTCCAGGCCGAGCAGCCGGTGAGCCAGGATCCCGAGTGTGTCGCCGGGCGCGATCGGGACCGTCCCGAAGGCGACCCCCAACACCAGGGCAATGATCAGGGCGACGAAGCCGCCGATCGCCACGACCACCGTTCGACTGGCCGGCCTGGCCAGGGAACGACCGACGACGGGCGACGGGCCGGCCGGCAGCCGTCCCCGGGCCGAGGACGTGTTCATGGCCGATGGATGCGGGCGGTCATCGGCTCGTCGGCACTCCCCTCATGGCGCCGACGAGGCCGATGCCGCTGGAGCCGGAGCCGCCGAAGCGGGTGGCGGGACCGCCGCATCCGGATGGATCGCGAGGGCCAGTGATCGCAGCCCATCCACGAGACGGGGACCGGGCCGACTGATGATCACGTCGTCGACGGCGACGATCGCCCCGCTCTTGACCGCGCTCATGCCGGTCCATCCGGTGCGGACCTTCACGATCGCAGCCGTCGTTCCGTACGCCGCGTCGCCGAGCAGGATGAGCTCCGGGTCCGCGGTCACCAGCTTCTCGAGCGGAATCTCGAAGTTCGTGGTGCTGCCGGTCGTGATCGGCTGGCCACCGGCAAGCGTGATCATCTGGGCGAGGAACGAATGGTCCGCGGCGGTGTAGATCTTCTGGGTGGCGTCGAGCTCGTAGAACACACGCGGCTTCGGGAAGTCGGCCGTTGCCGCCGCGACCTGGTCGAACGCCGCCTGCATCGAGGCCGTGAGGTCGAGCGCCTCCGCCGACTTGCCGACCGCGGCACCGGTCAGCTGGATGTCCTTCAGCACGCCGGCAACGTCCGGCGCGTAGACCACGATGACCGGCACGCCAAGCTTGCGGAGCTGGGCGATCTTGTCGGGCGGGTTGAAGCTGTTGCCACCGGCGATCACGACGTCCGCGCCGAGCGCCACGATCCGCTCGACGTCGACCGAGCCGAACTTCGCGACATCGGGGATCTTCGTGACCTCCGGCGGATAGGGCGTGAAGTCCTCGACCTTGCCGACGACCTCATTGCCGACCCCGAGGGCGAACAGGATCTCCGTCGTCGCCGGGGTCAACGAGACGATCTTGCGGGGCTCGGCCTTGAGCGTGACGGCCGTGCCCTCGTCGTCGGTCAGCGTGACCGGGAACGGGGCCGCCGACGGTGCGCTCGATGGCGAGGGCGGCGCTGTCGCTGTCGCGGGGGCGACGAGTGCGCCGGTCGCGTCGGGCGGCGTGGTCGGGCGTGGCGTCGCGGATGAGCTGCAGGCGGCGAGCAGGAGGATGGCGCCGAGCGCAAGGAGTGCGGGTGGATGCCGATGGGCGAACGGACGGGAACGGATCGGACGGAAGGCGGGCACGTCGGGAGCTCCAGGTCGGAGGGATGGAGCGGGGGGACACGGCGAACCCCTCGCTTCGGACGGAAGGAGGGGTTGATTCAGCCGGACGTGCGCATCGTTGCCTGCCCTTTCTCGCGAAGGTAGAGCATCGACCGCGGGCCCGGCGACCGGACTTCCACACGTCATCCGACGGGTGGTCACCGTAGCGGGACTGTGCCGGATTCACACCGGCTTCGCGACCCCGCGGCAAATTCGAGGTAGCCCGGAGATGCTACCACGCGACGTGTCCTCGGCCCGCCGGAGCGACCGTCCAGGGGCCCGAGCCTGATCGTCGGTTGACTGCCCTGGTGAGTTGCAGCTAAGCGGCGTCTGGCAGGATCGCGTCCTCGCTCTCGCCCTCCTCCCGCCACCGGATATCCGCCGGAGGAGGTTCCAGCCAGGTGTCCCGTGCTCGATGGTGGCGTCCACTCGTTCCGCCGCTGCTCGCGATCGCCGTCCTGATGACCGGCCATGCCGCGTCCGCGATGGCCGCCTATCCCGCCTCGGTCGACGTCAACACCACCGCCTTCAACCCACCGTGCGACGGGGACGCGAATGCGATCGTCCCGAAGATGCAGACCGCGGCCAAGGCCGAGTACGGCCGGCTCGGCTATGTCGCCAGCGCGTTCACCGGGGCGGCGTTCACCCGCGCCGCGACGCTCAGCCGGACGCCGAACGATTGGGGCTATTACGTCCACTCGCATGGCGACCACTACCTGAACAGCGATGGCCGGCGCTACACCGGCTTCCGCGAGGACTCGGGCGACTGCTCGCAGCTGGTCGTCTTCTCGAAGGACATCAAGGCGAAGCGCGCGGGCCGCCAGAGCAACCTCGTCTTCATCTCGACCTGCCACTCCGCCGATGCCGTCACGACCCTGCCCGACGCGTTCGCGATCGCGAAGACGAAGTCGATCGGCTCGGCCAACCAGGGCCCCGAGTTCTATGTCGGCTACCTCGGGCTCCAATGGGACAGCGACGAGTGGACGTTCGAGCAGCGGTTCTGGAACGCGACCGGCGGCGGCACGGCGGTCGGAGCGGCATTCGATGTCGCGATGCTCGGCGCGTTCAACAACCCTGCCTTCGACGCGAACTGGTGGGGCACGTACCAGTGGACCGGCGTGGCCGGCCCATTCACCACCTGCAAGAGCTGCATGTGAGGAGGCGTTGACATGCGATCCTCGACAACCCTCTTCCGACGCCTCGGCCTGGTCGCCGTCGCGATCCTCGGCGGGCTGGCGACCTGGCCGACGGCCAGCCAGGCGGGCGATCCGTTCGTCGCCGGCGGACCATCCTCTCGCGTCATTCCCGTTCCGGCCGACCAGCTCGACCGCGCGGCCGGCCACGCCCGAGCCCTCGCCACCGCGCTCGGCCTGCCAGGCGTGAGCCAGCGAACCGCGCGCATCGACGACCGGTTCGACCACCGCACGTACGACGAGGTCACCGCGTTCGACGCGGCCGGCCGGGCGGTTGCCCTCTCCCGGTTCGACCTCGACGGGACGGTCGCGCTGGCCGTGTCGCTCGGCTGGCATGCCCCGAACCGGCGCGCGATCGACGCGCCGACCGCCATCGGCCGGGCTGGCGGGCTGGTCCGCGCGGCCGGCCTCGTCCCCGGCGGCACTCCGACAGCCCGCGAGTCCGCGGGAGCCGGGGGCTGGTCGATCAGCTGGCCTCGGATCGCCGTCGGAGCAGTCGTCCGCGGGGACGGCATCCGGATCTCGGTCTGGCCGGACGGGGCCTTCCATGGGCTCACCCGCACCGAGCGGACCCTGGCGGCCGTGCCGGACCACCCGATCGACCGCTCGAACGCGCAATCGGCGGCCGGGCGGGTGATCGCCAACCGGTTCGGCAGTGCAGCCGCGAGCCTGCGAACGGTCGCCGTCGACCAGGCCTGGGTTGCCGCCAACGACACGTTCGGAGCGACGGGGCTCGATGCCCCGGCCGACAGCCTTCGGCTCGCATGGGTCGTCCGGCTCGATGCCACGGGCGACCTGACCGAGCGGATCCACGCCGTGGAGATCTGGATCGACGCCGCGGATGGACACCTGCTCGGAGGCGACGTCGCCGAATGAACCGCTACCCGCCGAGCCCGCCCATCACCGTCGCCGCATGGAGACGTGCCATGCGAACGATCGCCGTCGCCGTCGTGACCATGGTGTTCGCAGCCTTCGCCCTGGGCTGCGAACCTCGACCACCGGCGCCCGCTGTGTCGCCCGGCGTCGCGTCGGTCGCTCCATCAGTGCCGGCCGCTCCGTCGACGGCCGGCCTTCTCGTCGCGGACGGCGGCCCGATCCGGATCACCGATGAGAATGCCCAGCTGGTCGACTTCGCCGGTCCGACGAACCCGGTCGATCGGGTGTCCGCGGCCAGCGGGACCGTCGTCGCGATCGCGGCGGGCGGCATCCTGCTGCAAACCCGCCTCGATGGGTCTGACAGGCCGTCAACCTGGCAGGAGATCCGCGCCCCGATCGGGCCGGCCGGCGGGAACCGCTTTCCGGCCGTCTCGCCGTCGGGAACGGATCTCGTCGTCGCGACCGGCGAGCTCCAGGCGGCCTCGTTCGAACTGGTCATCGTCGATCTTGCGATGGACA
>JANMCU010000054.1:0-10619 GCA_031361415.1 Chloroflexota bacterium
CGGTCGCAAGGGCGGCGTCGATCGTGATGTTCTCGGGCCGGAACGATCCGACCTCTCCGGACAGGACTGCGACGACGATCAGGACGACCGTGCCCGACAGCATCTGGAGGCTGGCAGCGAGGAATGGGTCGGAAGGGAGGCGGGCGCGCCTGGCCGAGAACGTTGCGCCGGCCGCCCAGGCCACCGGCGACAGCAGCAACGCGGCCATTCCGGTCGGATCCAGGTTGCGCTCGAGCGCCACGCCCTGGGCGACGAGGGCGACCACCCCGATCATGCCGACGGCGATCCCGGCGATCGCCATGCCGGGCAGTCGTTCATGGAAGAAGACCCGGCCATAGATCGCGACCCAGACCGGCATCATCGCGATCAGGACGCCGGCAATCCCCGACGGGACGGTCTGTTCGCCCCACGAGACGAGGCCCATGCCGCCGAACATGAAGCACGCCCCGATGATCGCGCAGTCGCGCAGCTCGCGACGCGTCGGCCGGGTCAGCGCGCCGCGCCGCGCGATCGCGACCGCCGCCAGCATCACGAGACCGGCCGTGCCGAAGCGGAGCGCGCCCATGACGAACGGGGGAATCGCCTCGACCGCGACCCGGATCGCGAGGTACGTCGATCCCCAGACGACGTACAGGATGAGGATCGCCGCCCAGATCAGGACGGCCGACGCCGCCTTTGGCGACGAGGTTGGCATAGTCGGCTGGTCCAAAGTGTACGAAGTGTACGCCGAACTGGCGGCGCGGGCCAATCGCGATCGCGAGCGATCCGCGGGCGTGGCCGAGCGGCCTCAGGCGACGGCCGTCGCTCCGGCCGGCCGGCAGTGCCGACACGGCCGGTAGCCCGCGGCCATTGCCGCCCGGGCCGACGGGAACTGGACCAGATGCCGCTCCGTTACGCGGCGGGCGTCGCGGCAGGTCGGCATGCAGTAGATGTGGGTGGTGTCCGAGCCGAAGAACCGCACCCCGGCCCGGGCAAGGGCCTCGAGCTCGTTCGGGTCGGCGCCCTCCTCGGCCAGGATCGTCCGCTTGTTCTCGGGCCCGCCGAGCGAGTACTGGCCGATCATCCCGTCGCTCCGGACGACCCGATGGCACGGCACGATCAGCGGCACCGGGTTGTGGCCGAGCGCGGTGCCGACGGCTCGGACGGCCTTCGGACGGCCGATCTCGGATGCGATCCAGCCGTACGGCCGGACTTCGCCGCGCGGGATCTCGAGCGCCTTCATCCAGACGGCCTGCTCGAACGAGGTCGAGCCGCGCAGGTCGAGGTCGATCCGGTTGTGGCGATCGCCGCCCAGTCGCCGTTCGATCCGTTGGGCGAGATCGGCCGGCAGCGCGTCGCGGCGCCGGGCGACCCGGCCGGTCCGGGCGTGGAATCGCGCCTCGAACGCTTCGTCGTCGGTCGCTCCCGCGACCTCCGATACGCCGCGCCCGTTCCAGGCCACCCGGAGCGGGCCGACAGGCGAGTCGATGACGGCATAGTCGTCGGCCAACCCGACTGCGACGAGCGTGGCGTGGGCGAGTCCGGCGGGCGCCGTCTCGCGCAGGCCCGTCAACGCCGCCTCGGTGGCGGGATCGATCATCTCGTTCATGTGGGGATCTCCTCGCGCTCTCGCCCGTCTGCGGCGAGCAGCGCTGTGCGCAGGGCGGCCAGTCCGCGGTGGACGTGGGCCTTGACGGTTCCTTCGGGCCGACCGACCGCCAACGCGATCTCGGCATACGACATCCTGTCGACATGGCGGAGGACGACGGCGGTTCGCTGGGCCGGGCTCAAACCGGCCAGCAGACGGCCCCACGTCTCGCGCTCGTCACGACGGGCGAGCGGATCGGCGCTCGGCTCGGCGCCCGGGTCGAAGACCAGCTCAGTCGTCGGAACACGCCTCACCCGGGCCCGGTTGCGCCCGGCGTTGAGCAGGATCGTCGTCAGCCAGCCGCGCAGTCGGAGCTCGCGGATCCGGTCCGCGGGCCACGCCCCGAGCGCGCGGTAGGCCCGGACGAAGGCGTCCTGGACGAGCTCCTCCGCGTCGTGCCGATCGCCGCCGGTCCGGAGCGCGATCGTGAACAGGCGGTCCTGGTGAGCGAGGACCAGCGCCTCGAACGATCTGTCGAGGTCGGTCGCGAGGCCGTCGGCGAGCTGCACGTCGGCAGGCGAGCGTTCGTCCATCATGCCCATCGGAACCCCACCATCGCAGAGTTGGTTGCAGGGTCGGTCCTGGTTGCAGGATCGTGACGGCCCGATCCTCGACGAGGCCGCGGGGTGTCCGTGTCGCATCGTCGCCGATCCGGAGACGCGACGCCGCCCGTGCGACAATCGGGCGCATGGGCCAGACCGATCGATTCGACGAGCTCGCGGCGAGCGTCGGTGGCTTCTACCGGAGCTGGGTGATCTACCTCGGGCTCGAGCTCGGCCTGTTCGCCCGGATCCGGGCTGCGGGCGGAGCCGGCCTCGCGGTCGACGAGCTCGCGGCGGGTGCGGAATGCCGGCCGGAGCCGGTCGAGGCGTGGCTCAGAGCGGCCCATGCCGGCGACCTCGTCGAGCTTCACGCGGGTCGGGCGAGCATGGCTGACGATGTGGCCGCCGTCCTCCTCGACGACACCCACCCGGAATACCTCGGCGGCCAGTTCGTCGTCGCGGTCGTCTCGAGCCTCGACTACGTCGGGCTGGTCGACTTCTTCCGGACCGGCCGGACGATCGCCGAGCGGCCGCCGCGCTTCCACCGGGCGATCGAGGCGGTCACGGCCCAGGATATCGCCGTCTTCTTCCAGGAGGGCCTGGCCGAGCTGCCGGACCTCGCCGCCGCCCTGGTCCGCGGCGGACGCGTCCTCGATGTCGCGTGCGGCGGCGGCAAGTGGCTGATCGCGATCGCCCGCCGGTTCCCGGCCACCCAGCTCGTCGGCGTCGAGTACGAGCCCGATTCCGTCGAGCGCGCCAGCCGCCATGTGAAGGACGCGGGCCTGAACGATCGGATCCGGGTCGACGCCCGAACGATCCCCGACATGCCGTTCCGGGCCGAGTTCGATCTCGTCTACCTCCAGGACGCCCTGCACGAGCTGCCCGACCCGCCGGGCTCGCTGGCGGCCTCGTGGGCCGCCGTCGCGCCAGGCGGCAGGCTCGTCGTCCTCGAGTGGTGCCTGCCCGAGGATCCGCCCGAGTCGCGGTCGCTCCACGCGGAGCTCCTCTGGGGAATCCAGATCGACGAGCTCTACCAGGGCACGCGGATGTACACCCATGCGGGCTACGACCGGCTGTTCGCGACCGCCGGGGTGCCGGCGCCGACGATGGTCGAGCTCCGCTCGGGCGCGTCGCTGTTCGTGGTCCGCCGGCCGGACTGACGAGGCCGCGGCATCACCCGTCACGCGCGGCGGCGAGGGCCGCCGGGCGGCGAGACGTCCCGCCGCTCGACGCGCATCCGCGATGGGCTACGTCACGACGACTGTGAAGCCCTTCATCTGGCTGGGATGGATCTTGCAGTGATACGTGTACGTCCCGGGCGCCGTGAACACGAGCATCGCCGACGAGCCGGGGCTGATCGTGTCGGTGTCGCAGGTGCCGGCATCCATTGTGGCGCTGTGCGGCGGGCTGTCGTCATTCTTCCAGGCGACCGTGTCGCCGACCTTGGCCTGAACTGGCTGCGGGCTGAAGCTGAAGTTCTTGATCGACACGTTGACCGTGGCCGTCGCGCCGGCTGGGGCGACCGCACAGGCGGCGGCGCTCGCCGGACTCCCGGCAGGCTGGCTCCCGGCAGCCTGGCTCTCGGCCGGTGATGTGGCCGGGGCGGAGGCGTTCGCGGAGGGCAGCGCGGCGCTGCTCGAGGCCGGACTCGGGGTGGCTCCGCCGCCACACGCGTCAAGGGCGACCAGCGCGACGATGGCGAGCAGTGGCAGGGCACGACGATACATGGCCGGAATCCTCCGTGAGCCTGATCGGGCGGGGCGGGGCCGATCACGGTCTGATGGTCAACCTTACGTGACCAGCACCCGGACGGTTTCGATCGCCCCGGTTGACCCGGCGCTGAACGGTATCGTTCGCGCCATGGCCGGACCGATCCGCACGCCACCGATCGATCGCTCCGGCCACCCCGGCCGGCCGGTCGATCTGACCGCCGGCGACGTTCGCTGGCTCGCCTGGCACGAGGCCCGCTCGCACGCGCTCATCGGGCGCGAGGTGCGCGATCTCGGTGACGGCATCCTGCTGTACGACGAGACCGATCGCGAGCCGTTCTGGAACCGGCTCGCCGGGGTCGCCTGGCCGTCGTCCGCGGCGGCGTTCGATCGCCGCCTGACCGAAACGCTGGCCCTGTTCGCGGGCCTCGACCGGATCCCCCACCTGTGGCCGATGCCGGGCTTCGACGAGCCGCCGGACCTGACGACGCGTCTGCTGTCCAACGGGTTCGAGGATTTCGGCGGGGGCCTGCTGATGGCCTTCGATCCTGCGCTCGGCGCGCCTGCGAGCGCCCGACGGAGCGACCCGTCCGTCTCGGTCGAGCGCCTCCATCGGCTGACCGGCGAGCCGGCGGCCGACGCCGCCCGGGCGATCGCCGCCGTGCTCCTGACATCGTTCGTCGTCGAGCCCGAGCGACGGGTGGCGATCGAGCTCGAGGCGGTCCTCGGGCTCGCGACCGACGACTACCACGCGGTCCTGGTCCGGGTCGACGGCGTGCCGGCGGCGATCGCACGGCGGACGACATTCGCGGGCGCCACGTATCTCTCGTCGATCGGGACCGACCCGGCGTTCCGCGGGCGCGGGCTCGGCCGGCTCGTGACCGCCCTCGCCCTGGCCGACGCCCTGGCCGACGGAAGCCGCTGGACGTATCTCGGCGTGTTCGAGGAGAACGCGATCGCCCGAAGCCTGTACGGCTCTCTCGGATTCATCGCGCTCGGCGGCGTCGCGCCGGACCTCCTGCTGCGGGCCTGACGTGCTGCGTGGCCCGGACACCGGCGCGGTCGAGGACGCCGCCGGGCTCGCGCTCGGCTGGCTGGCCACGCCCGCGACCGCCGATCCGCCGCGGACCCTGGCGCTGATCTGGGCCACGGTCGAGCTCGAGCGTGCGCTGGCCGATCTCAGCGGCGTGAGTGCGGGGGCGGTCCTCAGCGGCGTCCTCGCCGATGGGGTGCCGCTCGCCGCCCAGGCGATCGAGGATCCCCTGCTCGGTGCTCGCGTTGTTGTCGTCCCGACCGGTGGCGAGATCAGGATCGCCCTCGCCGAGCCGTCGACCGAGGGTCGGCTGGCCGCAACGCTCGCTCGTCACGCGGAGGGCCCGGCCGGCCGCTACGTCCGCTCGCCCGTCGGGCTCGATCGACTGCGGGTCCTCGCGGCCGCCGCCGGGATCGGCGTCAGCACGCCGCAGCCTGGCCCGTTCGGCCGTGAGGTTCTCGTCGTCGCCCCGCCGGCCGGACCGCACCTGGTCCTCGTGGAGCCGCAGCCGGGCGATGCGGTGCCGACCTCCGGGGACCCTCGGGCGGTACCATCGCGGCCATGACCGAGCGCCAGCCCATCGATCTCCGCGCCGCGACGGCCGCCGACGCCGAGCGGATCGCCGCCCTGTTCTCCGACGAGGGCTACCCGGCCGGACCGAGCGACATCGTGGATCGCCTGGCCCGGTTCGACTCGGACGGATCGCGGGTGATCGTCGCCGACAACGACGGCGAGGTCCTCGGCTTCGTCGCCGTCCATGCCCTGGCGCGCTTCGAGCACTCCGATCGGATCATCCGGATCATGGCCCTCGTCGTCGACGCGGGCGAGCGTGGCCGGGGGATCGGGCGGCTCCTGATGGAGGAGGCCGAACGGATCGGCCGGGACCTCGACGCGGCGTTCGCCGAGGTGACGGCCGGCCATCATCGACCGGATGCCCGGCGACTGTACGAAGAGCTCGGCTACGACGGAACGGTGGCGGCCTACCTCCGAAAGCGGCTCTGAGGCGACGGATCCCGGGCCCCCGGATCCACCGCCCGCCCCGCCGCAGCCCTCGACGAGCGCCCGATGCCAACCGGCCCGATGTCCAGCTTCCCACGCCTCCGCCTGCGCGATCCGGCGATCGATCTGGTCGACCTGCCGTGGGAGCTGCCGCTCGAGGACTGGTCGGCGGAACGCCTGTCCTTTCGCTACGTCCCGGTCGGCCCATCCCGTCACCTGGTCCGGTTCCTGGTGTCCAGCGCGATCCTCTACGCGCTGAAGGAGCTGCCGATCGGCGTTGCCCGCCAGGAGTACGACGTCCTGCTCCACCTCGAGAAGCTCGGTTTGCCGACGGTCGAGGCGGCGGGCGTGGCCGAGGCGCCGGCCCGCGGCAGCGCCATCCTCGTGACGAAGTTCCTCCCGCACTCGCTCCAGTACCGGCGCCTGATGATGCGCCTGCCGCCGGGTCCGGCGTCCTATCGGGAGCGGCTGCTCGATGCGATGGCATTCCTGCTGGTCGACCTCCATCGGGCCGGCGTGTTCTGGGGTGACTGCTCGCTCGCCAACACGCTGTTTCGGCGCGATGGCGACCGGATCCAGGCCTACCTCGTCGATGCCGAGACGAGCCAGGTGTTCCCATCTCTGTCGGACGGCCAGCGGGCGTATGACCTCGAGATCCTCGTCGAGAACGTCGCGTTCGGCCTGGCGGACCTGGCAGCGATGCAGGGCTGGGCCGACGACGCGGACGAGGCGATCGGTGCTGCTGAGCGGGTCCGCGACCGGTACGACCAGATCTGGGCGATCATCCACGACGAGCCGATCCTCCATCCGGACGATCGGCAGGCGATCCGCAGCCGGGTGCGCCGCCTCAACGAGCTCGGGTACTCGGTCGACCTCGACATCGACCCGGACGCGAACGATGGTCGCGTCCGCCTGCGGATGTCGGTGACGACCCGCCGCTACCACGCCCGCGAGCTCGAGCGGCGGACGCGGGTCCGGGCGCTTGAGGGCCAGGCAAGGCTGCTCCTCAACGACCTCAACGAGTACGGAACGTGGCTGGAGTGGAGCGAGAGCCGGGCGATTCCACCCGACGAGGTCGCTGAGCGCTGGCTGCGCGACGTATATCGGCCGACCCTTGCCCGGATCGCGGCTGCGGTCGGACCGGCGCGCGATCTCGTCCAGGCCTACACGGACGTGCTCGAGGAGAAGTGGTACCTGTCCGAGCAGGAGGGCCGCGACGTCGGGCTGGCCACCGCGATCGACACCTATCTTGCCCTCGGCGCGCCCGCCCCGGAGTCGGTCGGCCGCGACGGCGACCCGACCGCCCTCCTGGACCCGCTCGAGCTGGAGGTCGACCCGCTCGAGCTGGACCCGCTCGAGCTCGACCCCCCGGAGCTCATCCCATCGTCGCCGGCGACGCCGGACGGGGCCGCCGGGTCCGGGCCGGAGGTCGAAGAAGGGGTCGGCGACGACCGCGACATCGAAGGCGGCGAGGCCGACATCCCCGGTGGCGGATCGGCCGGGGACGGGACCACTCCGGGGATGGCACCATCGGACCCGTGACGACCATGACGAACGCCGCGGATTCGGTCATCCGCGTCTCCGGCCTGCACAAGCGCTACGGCGATACGCATGCCGTCGACGGGGTGAGCTTCGACGTTGCGGCGGGCTCGGTGTTCGGTTTGCTCGGGCCGAACGGCGCCGGCAAGACGACGACGGTCGAGGTCCTCGAGGGCCTCCGGGCGCCGGACTCGGGCGAGGTCCGGGTGCTCGGGATCGACGCGGTCCGCCATCCCGATGACCTCAAGGCACGGATCGGTGTGTCGCTCCAGACCGCGGCCCTTTACCCGAAGCTGACCGTCGTCGAGGTGCTGGACCTGTTCCGGGGCTTCTACCCGCGGGGTCGCCCGAGCGACGCGCTGATCGAATTGATGGACCTCGGCGAGAAGCGCACGACCCGGACCCAGAATCTCTCGGGCGGCCAGCGCCAGCGCCTGTCGGTCGCGCTCGCCCTCGTCAACGACCCGGAGCTTGTCTTCCTCGACGAGCCAACGACCGGCATGGATCCCGCGGCGCGGCGCGCGCTATGGGACATCATCCTGACCCTGAAGGCCGGCGGCAAGACGGTCCTGCTCACGACGCACTATCTCGAGGAGGCCGAGGTCCTGTGCGACCGGGTGGCGATCATGGACCACGGCCGGATCCTCGAGGAGGGGACGGTCGAGGAGCTGGTCAGCCGGCGGTTCAAGGATCGTGCGGTCCGGTTCGACGCGATCGACGGCCTCGGCGACGAGCGGCTCGCGGCGATGCCCGGCGTCACCTCGGTCAAGCATGAGGACGGCGATGTCCTCGTCTACACCCGCGACGTTGCGGCAACGATCGGAGCGGTCCTCGACGCCGCCGAGGCCCTCGGCGTGGAGCCGGCCAACCTCGGTGTCCGGCGGGCGACGCTCGAGGACGTCTTCCTCGACCTGACCGGCCGGGCGCTGCGCGACTAGGGGGACGATCGTTGAACGCGCTGCTCCTGCTGACCATCGCCAACATCAAGAGCTTCACCCGCGACCGGGCCGCTCTCTTCTGGACCCTCGCCTTTCCGCTGATCTTCGTGGTCCTGTTCGGCTCGATCTTCTCCGGCGGCACCAACGATCGCTCGATCGGCTTCGCGGACCTCGATGCGAGCCCCGCGTCCGCGCAGCTGGTCGCGGCCTTCGGCTCGATCAAGGGGGTCACGATCGTCGACGGCTCAGAGGCCGACCTGACTGCCCGGATGAAGAAGGGCGAGATCTCGTCGGTGATCGTCGTCCCGAAGGGCTACGGCGACACCGTCGCGGCCAAGACGAGCACGGCCAGCGTCACCGTCTACACCGACCCGAGCCAGAGCGCCGCCGACGGGGCGACCCGCCAGCTGGTCGGCTACGTCCTGTCGGCCGTGAACCAGGCCGCGACCGGTCAGCCGCCGGCCGTGCAGCCGGCGTTCCAGACGATCCAGACGAGCGACCTGACGTTCATCTCGTACCTCGTGCCGTCGATCCTCGGGATGTCACTGATGCAGCTGGGCATCTTCTCGGCGATCCCGCTCGTCGCCGATCGCCAGAAGCTGATCCTGAAACGGCTCCAGGCCACGCCACTCCGGCGCTGGCAGCTCGTCGGCAGCAACGTGCTCATGCGCCTGCTCATCGCGGCGTTCCAGACGGTGATCATCGTCGGCGTCGGGTCGGTCCTCTACAAGGTCGAGATCGCCGGCTCGTGGCTGCTGATCGGGGCGCTCATCCTGCTCGGATCGCTCGCGTTCATCGCTCTCGGCTACGTGATCGCCTCGTTCGCGAAGACCGAGGAGAGCGCCAACGGGATGACCAGCGTGATCCAGTTCCCGCTGATGTTCCTGTCGGGGACGTTCTTCCCGATCGACGCCATGCCCGACGCGCTCAAGACCGTGGCCCGGGTCCTCCCGCTGACCTACCTCGGCGATGGCCTGCGCCAGGTCATGGTCGACGGGACGCCGTTCGCGCCGCTCTGGATCTGCTTCGCGTTCCTCGCCGTCTGGCTCATCGCCTGTTTCGGGATTGCGGCGCGGTTCTTCAAGTGGCAATGAGCGGCGCCACGGCCTGAGCCGCGTGGGATTCTCTCCCCACGAGCACATGCGACGAGCCTGACCTGAACGCAGCGCCGGATCGAGTGGATTCCGAGGAAATCGGATGCGTACGCGTCGATCTGGCTCATCATCGGAACCAAACGTGCTCCA
Organism: Chloroflexota bacterium; assembly: GCA_031361415.1. Lineage (GTDB taxonomy): Bacteria > Chloroflexota > Limnocylindria > Limnocylindrales > CSP1-4 > CF-46. Next base: position 9,632 of record JANMCU010000054.1, read on the forward strand.
GATGATCGTCAAGCGGGGCTCGCAGGTCGCATGTGCTCACCCCAGGAGAATCCCGACGCTGGGCCGCAGCGGCGCTCAGCCCCGGACAGTGCGCAAATGGTCGCGCCGATCGCGGAGGTCCGATAGCAGCCAGCCGTACCCAAGCTTCCACATGACCAGCATTGGCAGACCAACGATGACGAGCGTGTCGATTCGAACGCCCCAGGTCAGCCACATGACACCGAACACGACGGGCAGGCGGGCCGGCAGGAGGATGGCGACAGCACGATTCGACAGTCGTCCGGCTCTCCACAGACGAAGCTCGACGATCGGGGCCGAGAGATCGGCGATGAGCAGGATCGCCACGAGCCAGACGGGCATGTCGGGAGGCTAGTCCCGGGCGACAGGCGTGTCGAAAAGGTCGGCGAGGAAGTCGGTCGTCTGGACACCGGCGAGATCGGGCGATTGGATGGCCTTGGCCGCGACGCGCGCCCCGATCGTGAGCGAGCGCTCGATCGGCAGTCCGCGGAGCTCGCCGAACAAGGTCCCGGCGAGGAACGCGTCGCCAGCCCCGTTCGTGTCGACGATCTCGTCCACGGGCTCTGCCGGGACCTCCAGCCACCGACCGTCGCGGGTCAGGGCGATCGCTCCGTCCGCCCCTCGGGTGCAGACCACGAGATCCCGGCCCGCGTCATGCAGGCGGCTCATCAGCGGCCGCGGATCGGGCAGCTGCTCGCCGCTGAAGAACACCCGGTCGGCCTGCTCGAAGTCGCGGTCCCACTGGCGATCGCCGGTCGTCGCGTGGAGGTCCGTCCAGGTCGGCCGACCGAGTCGACGGGCGATCGGCAGGACGACCCGGGCCTGATCGACGATCGCGACCAGGACGTGATCGGTCGCGCCGAGGAGCTCGTCGACATGATTCGGGTCATAGCGAGCGGCCGGATCGCCGGTGTGGAGCAGGAACGAGATCCGTCGCCCGTGCGGGTCCATCAGGTTGACGTGGCGGGCG
>JANMCU010000058.1:0-5767 GCA_031361415.1 Chloroflexota bacterium
GCCCGGGAATGATCGCCCGGATCTCGGTCGGCCCGCTGGCCACCGTCGCATCGCGCTCGCGGGTCGCCCGCCGGCGCAGTCTGGCACGGTCGGCATCCTCGAGCTCGAGCTCGAACCGCCAGCCATCGACCACGACCTCGACGGTCGTGGTGCCGTTGTGGGCGACGCGCGGGGCCGAGACCGTGGTCCCGGCCGGCGCTGGCGCGGGCGGGCCGACCTCGATCTCGATCGGCTCGTCACCCGTCGCGGCCGTCGCTGCGGTCGGGTTCACGACGAAACGGCGGGTCACCGCGGCCACCGATCGACCGCGTCGGCCCGGCCGGCCTGCGACCATGCCGCGCGGTCCCGGGCGCCGCCGGTTGCGGCCTGCGGGTGTGCGACCGAGGATCCAGCACCATCGACGGCGCCGTCGACCGCCACCGCGGCAACAGCCGCCTCCCGAGCCTTGCCCAGGGCCGTCCGCCGCAGGTCCTCCGCGATCGACGCCCAGTGGCGATCGACCCAGTCGGTCGACAGGGGCCCGGCGCGGAAGCCCGGATCGGCTGCCACGTACCGGTGGAACGGGAGCGTCGTCTGGATCCCGGTGACCGTCGTCTCGTCGAGCGCCCGAGCCAGGCGGTCGATGGCGGCCAGACGGTTCTCGTCGACGACCATCCCCTTGGCGATCAGTGGGTCGTATTCCGGCGCCACCCGGCTCCCGGCCACGACGGCGGTGTCGACCCTGACCCCGGGTCCGGACGGCATCTCCCAGCGCCCGATCGTCCCTGGCGCGGGGGCGAAGGCACGTGCCGGATCCTCCGCCGAGAGGCGGACCTCGATGGCGTGCCGGGTCGGCCTGCTCGCGGCTTCGGCGGCGCTCAGGATCCGCTCGGACAGCGCGTCGCCGGCGGCGATCCAGAGCTGCTCGCGGACCATGTCCACGTCCGATACGAGCTCGGTGACCCCGTGCTCGACCTGGAGCCGGGTGTTGACCTCGAGAAACCAGAACCGGCGGTCCTCATCGAACAGGAACTCGGCCGTCGCGGCGTTCACGAGGCCGACCGCGCGTGCCGCGCGGACCGCCGTCGCGTGGAGCTGGCGGCGCTCAGCCTCGGCGAGGCCCGGCGCCGGCGCCTCCTCGACGAGCTTCTTGTGGCGGCGCTGGAGCGAGCAGTCGCGCTCGCCGATCGCGACGATCGTGCCGTGGACGTCGCCGAGCAGCTGGACCTCGATGTGGCGGGCGGGCGTGATCTCGCGCTCCAGATAGACCGCGCCGTCCCCGAATGCGGCGAGTGCCTCGGCGGCGCCGGCAATCAGGGCCGCGGACAGTTCGTCCGGGGCGACGACGCGGCGCATCCCGCGCCCGCCTCCGCCCGCGGCCGCCTTCACGAGCAGAGGGAAGCCGATCCGGTCCGCCGCGACGAGGATCGCCTCGATCGCGTCGGGGGCGTCGACGGCGAACGGCTCGAGCGTGCCCGGCAGGATCGGCACGTCCGCGCCAGCCGCCGCTCGCCGGGCGGCGACCTTGTCCCCGAGCGTCGCAATGGTGGCGCTCGACGGGCCGACGAAGATGATCCCCGCCTCCTCGGCGGCTCGGGCAAACGACGCGCGCTCGGCGAGGAACCCGTATCCGGGATGGATCGCCTGGGCGCCGGTGGCCAGCGCCGCGGCGACGATCGCGTCGGCATCCAGGTACGAGGCGGCGGCGGGCGCGGGTCCGAGCCGAACGGATCGGTCGGCGAGGCGAACGTGGAGGGCGTCGGTGTCCGCGTCGCTGTAAACCGCGACGGTCTCGACGCCGAGCTCCCGGCAGGCGCGGATGATCCTGACGGCGATTTCCCCTCGGTTGGCAACGAGGACTCGCTCGAACGGCCGGGTCGTTCCCCTGTCTTTGCGCAAAGACGCGGCCGCTGCCGCGGTCACAGAGGGATGTTCCCGTGCTTCTTGGGCGGGTTGCGGTCGCGCTTGCCGGCGAGTAGCTCCAGGGCACCGATCAGCCTGGGCCGGGTCTCGGACGGGAGGATCACCTCGTCGATGAACCCGCGCGATGCGGCGATGTACGGATTGGCGAACCGCGTCTCATATTCGTCGACCAGTCGGGTCCGTTCGGCATCGGGGTCGTCCGCGCCCTCGATCGCATCGCGGTGGATGACATTGACCGCGCCGGCTGGGCCCATCACGGCGATTTCGGCTGTCGGCCACGCGAAGTTCATGTCGCCGCGGATGTGCTTGCTGCTCATCACGTCGTATGCGCCGCCCTAGGCCTTGCGGGTGATGACGGTCAGCTTCGGGACTGTCGCCTCGGCGTATGCGAACAGGAGTTTCGCGCCGTGGCGGATGATCCCGCCGTCCTCCTGTTCGACGCCGGGCAGGAAGCCCGGGACGTCGACGAAGCTGACCAGCGGGATGTTGAAGCAGTCGCACGTCCGGACGAATCGGGCGGCTTTGGTGGACGCGTTGATATCGAGAGCGCCGGCGAGGACCGACGGCTGCTGGGCGACGATGCCGATGCTTCGGCCGCCGAGCCGGGCGAAGCCGACGATGATGTTCTGCGCCCAGCCCGGCTGGATCTCGAGAAAGTCGGCGTCGTCGACGATCGGGCCGATGACGTTGTGCATGTCATACGGCTGCGCCGGATCGTCGGGGATGACGCGGTCCAGGCCCGGGTCGCGCCGGATCGCGGGGTCCGTGGCGTTCCGTCGGGGTGGATCGGCGATGTTGTTCTGTGGCAGGAACGACAGGATGCGTCGCGTCGTCTCGAGTGCCGTCGCCTCGTCGGGTGCCGCAATGTGCGCGACACCGCTGATCGTCGTGTGGGTCAGCGCACCGCCCAATCGCTCCGTATCGACGTCCTCGTGCGTCACGGCCTTCACGACGCTCGGGCCGGTCACGAACATGTAGCTCGAACCTTCGACCATCACGGTGAAGTCGGTGATCGCGGGCGAATAGACCGCTCCTCCGGCGCACGGTCCCATGACCACCGAGAGTTGCGGAACGACACCGGACAGGAGGGTGTTGCGCAGGAAGATGTCGGCGTATCCACCGAGCGACACCACGCCTTCCTGGATTCGCGCGCCGCCCGAGTCGTTGAGACCGATGATCGGCATTCCGGCCTTCATCGCGAGATCCATCACCTTGCAGATCTTCCCGGCGTACGCCTCCGACAACGATCCACCGAAGACCGTGAAGTCCTGACTGAAGACAAAGACATTCCGGCCGTCGATCGCACCGTACCCGGTGATGACGCCGTCGCCGAGGATCGCATCGTCATCGACAGCAACGCCGCGCGCGGTGACGAAGGCATCCATTTCGACGAACGAGTCCACGTCGAGGAGGAGCTCGAGCCGCTCGCGTGCCGTCAGCTTGCCGCGCGCATGCTGCTGGTCGATCCGGACCTGGCCGCCGCCGAGTCGCGCCCGCTGACGCATCGCTTCGAGCCGTGCGGTCCGCTCGTGGTTGGTCGGCAACATGCTCTCCAGTCGTGTCTTTGCGCAAGGACAGTGCCCGGCCGGCACTGTTTCCATCATAGGCGCGGAGACCCAGGTGATTTCCACGCCCGGCACTCGATTCGAAGGGTCGAATTCACGATGTTGTCCCGCGTCGCGGTCCAGAGCCCGAATCCGACGACTCTCGGGGTCGTCGCACATATCCACAGATTCGGTGAACAACTCCGCGATACTGTGGATAACCTCGACGGTCGCCCACCGAACGCCTGCGGTAGCATGGCGGTCATTCCCCGTCCTCTGCGTCGGTCCGTCGCGACGCATCCATGATTTCGAGGTGATGCCCCGGTGACGCAGGTGATCGCGATCGCGAACCAGAAGGGCGGCGTCGGAAAGACGACGACGGCGATCAATCTCGCTGGAGCCCTCGAGGAAGAGGGCTTTCGCGTCCTCTGCCTCGACATGGACCCGCAGGCCAATCTGACCGCGGGCCTCGGGATCAATCTCAATACCGTCGAACGATCGATGGCCGATGTCCTCGCCGATGGACGAGCCACACTCGCGGATGTCATCCGACCGACCGAGAGCGCGGGCATCGACGTCGCACCGGCGAACATCGATCTCGCGTCCACCGAGGGCGAGCTGTTCACCGCGCTCGGCCGCGAGCAGATCCTGCGCGACGCGCTCGACGGCCAGGTCGCGGTCTACGACTACGTGCTCATCGACTGTCCGCCGAACCTCGGCCTGCTGACGGTCAACGGGCTGGTCGCCGCGAACAGCGTGATCATCCCGGTCCAGACCCAGTACTACGCGATGAAGGGCCTGAACAACCTCGTCAAGGTCATCAACATGATCCGCATGAAGCTCAACCGCGACCTCCGGATCCTGGGCCTCCTGCCGACCTTCTACGACAGCCGCACGAACCTCGCCCGCGACATGCTCGATGAGCTGCGGGTCGTCGGCGACCACCACGTATTCAGCAGCATCGTCCGCAACACTGTGAAGCTCGGTGAGGCGCCGCTCGCCGGTCGGCCCATCACGTCCTATGCCAGCACGTCTGAAGCCGCTCGCACGTATCGCGAGCTTGCCCGTGAGGTGATCGACCTTGGCCAGGCCTGACTTCCGCGCCGTCGCCGCTCGTCGCCTGTCGGAGGATCGCGAGCTCTCCCCTGCCATCGTCAGCCTGCTCTCGTCCGAGAACGCCGGTCGGAGCACCGGTGTGAAGGTGCTGTCTGTCGATCGGATCGAATCGAACCCGGGTCAGCCGCGGACGGTCTTCGACGAGGGCGCCCTGAGCGAGCTCGCCGCCTCGATCAAGGAGCACGGCGTCCTCCAGCCGATCCTCGTCCGGCCGCTCGGCGAAAATCGCTATCAGCTGATCGCAGGCGAGCGACGCTGGCGCGCTACCCGCGAGGCAGGTATCGCGACCATCCCTGCCCTCGTCGAGGAGATCGACGATGACACTGCCCTCGAGATCTCGATCATCGAGAACCTCCAGCGCGAGGACTTGTCGCCACTCGAAGAAGCCACCATGTTCGACCGGATGGTCCGCGAGCACGGCTACAGCATCCGAAAGCTCGCCGAGAAGCTCGGCAAGGACAAGGGCTACCTGGAGAACCGGCTCCGTCTGGCCGATGCCCCCGAGGAGATCCGCGAACTGGTGTCCTTGCGCAAAGACACCGTGTCACACGCCTACGAGCTCCTCAAGGTCCAGGACCCGAAGAAGCGCAAGCGGCTGGCCGCCCAGGTCGCATCCGGCGAGCTTTCCCTGGTCAAGCTCCGCGAGAAGATCGAGGGTCGGCGGTCGAGGCTCCGTGACGTCCAGGAACTCGACCCCGAGCCGGCCGAAATCGCTGCCCCGTCCGAGGCGAGCCTGGATTCGGCCAGCGGCTGGAACCCGACGGATCGCGCCACGGTCGTCATCGGCGATGACTCGCTCGTCAACGCCCGGCACCAGTTGTCCGACGCGGTCGAGGACCTCGTCGCGGTGCTGCGCGCTCCGGACGTGATGCGCACGATTCCCGAGATCGATCGGGCCAACCTCGCCAAATACCTGACGATCGCGAAGCTCAAGCTCGAGAACGCGATCGCCCTCGTCCGGACCGGCAACACGGACTGACCGACTTCTTCATCTGATCCGGCAGCAGGAAGCCGGGACCCGACGTTCGGCCCGCGTCCCGGTCGATCTGTCAGTGTTGCTTGCCCGCGTGCCTCGCGGCGGCCGCGTGGCCCTGGTTGGCCTGGGCGATTGTCCGGACATACGCGCCGTGATTGTCGAAACCGTCCGGGGTCGGGCTCTGGGCGGCCTGGCTGACGAGCAAACCGTGGTTGTCGGGATGCACGCC
>JANMCU010000078.1:0-11033 GCA_031361415.1 Chloroflexota bacterium
GGGCGAGTGGCGGAATGGCAGACGCGCCGGCCTTAGGAGCCGGTGTCGCGTGAGCGACGTGGAGGTTCGACCCCTCTCTCGCCTACCAGCGGCTTGACTGGACGCACCGCGGCGGCGTTGACCACTGCGCACCTCGGGCCGATGGCGTCGCGGAGCTCCCCGCGGACACGCGGTCGCCTTGTCGTGGCACGCCCTCGGCGCACTGTCGATGCGGCTGATCGCCGACTCGCGGTGAACGACCGCGGCTGATCTCCGGCCCGCCCCGGAGCGACGGCTCCCTTCCTCGCGCTTCCCTATACTTCGGCGGCAATGCAGATCACCACGACCCCCGCCCCCAGGAGCACGATCCTCGTCGAGGTCGAGGTCCCGGCGGAGCGCCTCGCCCAGGCCGTTGGCGAGGCGACCCGGGCCCTGTCCCGGCGCACGAAAGTCCCTGGCTTCCGACCCGGCAAGGCGCCGCGCGGCGTGCTCGAAGCCGTCCTCGGCCATGGAGCCGTCCTCGAGGAGGCGGTCGACCGCCTGGTTCAGTCGGCCTACCGCGACGCCTTGATCGAGAAGGAGATCCTGCCCCTCACAAACGCCGACGTCGAGATCGTCCAGGCGGAGGAGGGCAAGCCGCTCATCTTCAAGGCGACCGTACCCGTCCGCCCCGAGGTCGAGCTCGGCGATTACCGGAACTTCAACTTCCGGCCCGAGATCGAGACGACCGACAAGCCGAAGGTCGACAAGGTCGTCGACGAGCTGCGCGACCAGAACGCGTCGCTTTCGCCCGTCGAGGAGCGCGGCGCGAAGAAGGGCGACTACGCGGTCATCAAGTACGAGGGGACCCGCGACGGCGTCCCGTTCGACGGCGGCTCGACCGAGCGGATGCCCCTGATCATCGGCGAGGACCGCCTGATCCCCGGCTTCGAGGACGAGCTGGTCGGGCTGACCGTCGGAGACACGAAGGGCTTCGACATCACCTTCCCGGCCGATTACGGCGAGGAGACGCTGGCCGGCCAGCAGGCCCACTTCGAGGTCGAGGTCCGCGAGCTCCGCGAGAAGATCCTGCCCGACGCCGACGACGACTTCGCCCGGACCATGGGCGACTTCACCGACCTCGCCAATCTCCGCGAGGAGGTGGAGAAGCGGCTCCAGCGGAACGCCCTCGACAAGGCGCGCCACTCGTTCTCCGACCAGATCATCGAGTACGCCGTCGCGAACTCCACGATCGATCTGCCCGACGTCCTCGTCGAGCAGGAGGTCGAGGTGATGCACGACGAGTTCCGGAGCGCACTCGCCCGGCAGGGGATCAGCGAGGAGGCCTACACGAAGGTCTCCGGCAAGAGCCACGAGGAGCTCCATGCCGACTTCCGGCCCGACGCCGAGAAGCGGGTCAAGGTCCTGCTTGTCCTCAGCAAGATCGCCGAGGCGGAGAGCCTGACGATCGACGACGCCGATGTCGACGTCGAGATCGCCCGCGGCCGGGAGCGTTACGCGGGCGATCCGAAGCTGACGAAGTACTTCGAGAGCGACCGCGGCCGCAACTACATCCGCTCGACGCTCCGTCGAAGCCGCGTCGTCGAGAGGCTCGTCGACGACTGGCTCGCCGCGCACCCCGACCACCCGGCGATCCCGCACGTCGAGGACGGTCCGGCCGATACGGTCGACGACGATCAGGCGCGCTCGGTCGCGACCGATCCGGGCTCGATCCTCGAGGCCGACGCGCACGATCTCGACCACGACCATCACGATCATGCCGGCCACGATCACGCCGACCGCGCGCACGTCCACGATCACGCCACCAGCGACGAGCCGGCCCCGGCCGGCTGACCAGACCTCGCGCCAGCCCTTCCTCCGAGAAAGCCGGGAGACCCCAGATGCTCGTTCCAATGGTCATCGAGTCCAGCAGCCGTGGTGAGCGCGCCTACGACATCTACTCGCGGCTGCTCCGGGAGCGGATCATCTTCCTCGGCGACGCGATCGAGGACCACGTCGCGAACCTGATCATCGCCCAGCTCCTGTTCCTCGACTCCGAGGACCCGGAGAAGGACATCAGCCTTTACATCAATTCGCCCGGCGGCGTCGTCACGAGCGGACTCGCGATCTACGACACGATGCAGTACGTCCGGGCGCCCGTCGCCACGATCTGCATCGGCATGGCGGCGTCGATGGCCGCGGTGCTGCTGGCGGCCGGCGCTCCCGGCAAGCGCTACGCCCTGCCCAACGGCCGGATCATGATCCACCAGGGCTCCGGCGGGTTCCGCGGCGCCGCTCCGGACGCCATGATCCAGATGAAGGAATGGGAGTTCCTGGTCCAGCGCAACCACGAGATCCTGGCCGAGCATACGAAGCAGCCGCTCGACAAGGTGATCCAGGACACGAACCGGGACTTCTTCATGTCTCCCGAAGCGGCCAAGGACTATGGCATCATCGATTACGTCTACACGGCCACGGGCGATTCACTGATCGCCCGGGCGCACGATCTGGGCCTCAGCGGCGGCGAGGGCGGCGGCGTGCCGAACGCGGCGACCGAGGAAGAGGCGGCGAAGGCGGATCCGAAGCCGTCCGACGACGACAAGAAGGGCAAGTAGCAGGGAGCCCGCGAATACCGGTGACCACCAGCAGCACGTCCAAGGGCCCCAAGGTTCCGTATCGCTGTTCCTTCTGTGGCAAGAGCCAGGAACAGGTCCGGAAGCTGATCGCGGGTCAGGGCGTCTACATCTGCGACGAGTGCATCAACCTCTGCCAGGAGATCATCGAGGAGGAGATGCTCGAGGCGCCGAAGGCCAAGCCGTCGGTCGCCAAGCTCCCGAATCCGCGCCAGATCAAGTTCGCGCTCGACCAGTACGTGATCAGCCAGGATCGGGCCAAGAAGGTTCTGTCGGTGGCGGTCTACAACCACTACAAGCGGGTCAACGCCGGCAATGCGGTCGATGAGGTCGAGCTCCAGAAATCGAACGTCCTCCTTGTCGGGCCGACCGGCTCGGGCAAGACGCTCCTGGCCCAGACCCTCGCCCGCGTCCTGGACGTCCCGTTCTGCATCGCCGACGCGACGTCGCTGACCGAGGCCGGCTATGTCGGTGAGGACGTCGAGAACATCCTCCTCCGCCTGATCCAGTCGGCCGACTTCGATGTCGCCCGGGCCCAGCGCGGGATCATCTACATCGACGAGATCGACAAGATCGCGCGCAAGGCGGACAACCCCTCGATCACCCGCGACGTGTCGGGCGAGGGCGTCCAGCAGGCCCTCCTCAAGATCCTCGAGGGGACCGTGGCCAACGTCCCGCCACAGGGCGGCCGGAAGCATCCTCACCAGGACTTCATCCAGATCGACACGACGAACGTGCTGTTCGTGTGCGGCGGCGCCTTCGACGGCCTCGAGAAGATCGTCGAGGAGCGGGTCGGCAAGCGCTCGATCGGGTTCGGGTCGGACGCCGGCGTGTCGAGCACGGATCGGGGCAAGATCCTCGAGCGGCTCATGCCAGAGGACCTCCTGAAGTTCGGGCTGATCCCCGAGTTCATCGGCCGGCTGCCCGTGATCGTGACCCTGACCGCCCTGACCGCCGAGGATCTCGTCCGGGTCCTGACCGAGCCGAAGAACGCGGTCACCCGCCAGTTCCAGAAGTTCCTCGGCCTCGACAAGGTCGAGCTGGTCTTCACCCAGGCGGCGCTCGTGGCCGCGGCCGAGGTCGCTCTCGAGCGCAAGACCGGCGCCCGGGCCCTGCGCTCGATCGTCGAGGAGGCGCTCCTCGAGGTGATGTACGACATCCCGGAGCGATCTGACGTCCGCAAATGCATCATCACCGAGGAGACGATCCGGGAGGGTCGCCTGCCGCTCCTGCTGACCAAGACCGAGGTCGACAAGGGCGTCGACGAGACGAACTACTCCGAGTGGCTGGCCGAGCGGGGCGAAACCGCCTGAGCGCGGGACCGGCCGGCCCGGGCCGGCCCGCGACGCCGCCCGGCGCTGATCGCCTGGATCCCAGCCGAGCATGAGTCGGCTCGTCCAGGTTCACCTGATCCTGCTGGCCGTCTTCGCCCTGCTCGCCGCCGTGCTGTTGAGCGGCGGCTGTGGCGGCAGCGATATGTGTCCGGGTCCGCAGCTCGGGCTGGTCCTCCTCGTCATCGTGATCGTCGCCGGGTTCGCCCTGGCCATCGGCGGTGCGGCGGGCCGAGCGTCACCCCTCGCTGTCATCGACGCGATCATCGCGGCGCCACTCATCCCGACGCCACTCGGCATGCTGCACGAACCGTCGGTCCCAATCTTGATCGCGTCGGTGGTCCTGGCGCTGACCGTCGCGGGGGCGGTCATCGCGGCCCGCGCAGTCGCCACGCACCGTCTCGAGCGCGTCGTGCTTGCGATCGTGCTGATCACGGTTGCGCTCCTGTTCAGCGGGGTCGCGTCCCTGCGGCTGGGCGTCGTCGTGCCGATCATCCTGCTGGTCGTCCTGTTCGTGCCGCCGCAGCGGCGGCCCGAGCCCGACGCCCCCGACGTCGCGGAGTGACCGGGTGGAACATCGGGATCACGTCGGCCTGATCCGGGACGGGGTCGAGGGCGCCGGCCCGTACTGGCTCGAGCTCGGGGCGGGGGAGGGGGCGTTCACGCTCGCCCTCGCGGACCTGCTCGGGCCTTCGGCGGACATCGTCGCCCTCGACCGCGACGCGGCGGCCCTCCGCCATCTCACAGCGGACGTGCCCGCCCGGTTTCCCGGTCGCCGGCTCCGGACGGTAACTGGCGACATGCGCGACGACCTCCCGGACGGTCCGTTCGACGGCGTCCTGGCCGCCAACAGCCTCCACTTCCTGACCGATCCCGTTGCCGTTCTGCGGCGCGTCGCCCCCGTCCTTCGGCCCGGCGGGCGGCTCGTGGTCATCGAGTACGACGCGGACGAGGGCAATCGCTGGGTGCCGCATCCGTTCTCGAGCCGTCGCTTCGCCACCATGGCGGGCGAGGCCGGACTCCTCGATCCGCACGAGATCGGCCGCGTCCCGAGTCGCTTTCTCGGCGCCATCTACAGCGCGCGTGCCGAGCGGCCCGGCTCGGACCCCGTGCTACACTCCCGGCCTCACGGCGGGGACCGAGAAGAGTAGGCCCGGGTCGGCCACGAAGCGAGCGCGGGATGGTGGGAGCCGCGCCGGCACGACGGGACCGAAGTCGCTCGCGAGCCGTGCGGCCGGCGCCCGATAGCGCGCCCCAGAGGCGAACCGGACCGGCGTCCGCGATGAGCGGACCGCCCCGGAACGCGAACCAGCAGGTGGTACCACGACCCCGTTCGTCCGCTGGACGAGCGGGGCGTTCGATTCCACAGGGGCGACGACCATGACCGACACGACGAGCGACACGACGAGCGACACGGCGACGACCGATGCGGCGACGACCGGCGGCCTGCCGAAGGCCTACCGGCCGAGCGAGGTCGAGGGCGCGATCTACGACCGCTGGCTGGCGGCGGATGTCTTCGCGCCCGACGGCGCCGGCGCCACCGCGGGTCAGGACGCCGAGCCGTTCACGATCATCCAACCGCCGCCGAACATCACCGGCTCGCTCCACCTCGGTCATGCCCAGCGAGCCGCAGTCGAGGACCTGATGGTCCGTCACGCGCGCATGACCGGGAAGGCAGCCCTGTTCCTGCCGGGCCTGGACCATGCTTCGATCGCGGCCCAGTTCGTCCTCGACGGGATCCTGGCGCGGGAAGGCGAGACGCGCCAGGGCCTCGGCCGCGAGCGCTATCTCGAGCGGATGCAGGACTTCGTCGCGGCGACCCGCGAGGTGATCGTCGGCCAGGAGCGCCGGCTGGGAGCGTCGCTCGACTGGAACCGCCTGCGCTACACGATGGACGACGTCTCGGCGAAGGCCGTCCGCGTCGCGTTCGCGACTCTGCACGAGCGCGATCTCGCCTACCGGACCGAGGCCCTCGTCAACTGGTGCCTGGGCTGCCGGACGAGCGTCAGCGACCTCGAGGTCGTCTCGACCCCGGAGACCGGCACGCTGTGGTCGATCCGCTACCACCTCCTCGACGAAGCCTCCGGCGAACCCGTCCCGGGCGAGACGATCACCGTCGCGACGACCCGCCCCGAGACGATCCTCGGCGACACCGCGGTCGCGGTCCATCCCGACGACGAGCGGTACAAAGCCCTCGTCGGACGGCGTGTCCGCATCCCGTTTGTGGAGCGCGACGTCCCGATCATCGCCGACGCCGTCGTCGACCCGGCGTTCGGGACCGGCGCCGTAAAGATCACGCCCGCCCACGACCACGACGACCACGAGACCGGCCTCCGTCACGGCCTGCCGATGCCGACGATCCTCGACGATGCGGCGGCGATCGCGAACACCGCTACACCCTATGACGGGATGGATCGCTCCGTCGCCCGGACGGCAATCCTGGCCGACCTGACCGAACGCGGCGACCTCGCCGGCGAGCGGCCACACGAGATGGTCCTCGGCCGCTGCCAGCGCTCGAACGATGTCATCGAGCCACGCCTCAAGACTCAGTGGTTCATCCGCACCGAGCCGCTCGCGGCGAAGGCGCTGGCGGCCACCCGCGAGGGCCGGACCCGGATCGTGCCCGACCACTTCGAGAAGACCTGGGAGCACTGGCTGACGACGATCCGCGACTGGAACGTCTCGCGCCAGCTGTGGTGGGGCCATCGGATCCCGGCCTGGTACTGCCCCGAAGGGCACGTCACGGTCTCGGCCGACATCGACGGCCCGGCGGCATGTGCCGTTTGCGCGCGTCCCGCCGCGGAGCTGCGCCAGGACCCCGACATCTTCGACACCTGGTTCAGCTCGGGCCTCTGGCCGTTCTCGACCCTCGGCTGGCCGGACGACACGAACGAGCTGCAACGCTTCTATCCGACCGCCGTCATGGAGACCGGCTACGACATCATCTTCTTCTGGGTCGCCCGGATGATGATGCTCGGGATCGAGCTGACCGGGACCGAGCCCTTCCACACGATCGCCCTGTCCGGCCTGATCCGCGACCCCCTCGGCCAGAAGATGTCGAAGACGAAGGGCAACGTCGTCGACCCGCTCGCGGTGATGGAGGAGGCGGGTGCGGACGCTCTCCGATTCGCCCTGATCCACGGGGCGTCGGCCGGCCAGGATCAGCGGTTCGGGCCGCAGAAGCTCGAGAACGCTCGGAACTTCGCGAACAAGCTCTGGAACGCGGCACGGTTCGTGCTCGGCGGGCGGCCGGCCGGGATCGCGGCCGATGCCGTCCGGACGACCCCGGACGAGGCGGACCTCGGCCCGATCGAGCGCTGGATCCGGTCGCGCGCGGCGCTCACGACCGAGGCCGTCGACCGCGGCCTCGCCGAGTACCAGTTCGGCGAGGTCACCCGCGCGCTGTACGACGGGATCTGGTCGGAGTTCTGCGACTGGGGGATCGAGCTGGCCAAGGTCCGCCTCGCCGACGAGACCCTCCCCGCCACCGCGCGGGCGGCCACCTGGTGGACGCTGGTCGACGCCCTCGACACGTATCTCCGTCTGCTGCACCCGGTCATGCCCTTCGTGACCGAGGCGATCTGGGGCGCGTTGCCGCATCGTCCCGGAGAGACTGCCCTGCTGATCGTCGCCGCCTGGCCTCCGGCCGTCGGTCGGGACGCGGTCGCGGACGCCGGGGTCGGGCAGGTCGTCGACACGATCGTCGCGATCCGCAACGCCCGGGCCCACGCCGAGGTCCCGGCTGGCGCCTGGCTGGAGGCGCACATCGCGATCCCGGCGGACGCGTCCACGACCTTCGATGCGCTGGCCCCCGCGATCGGCCGCCTCGCCCGCGCCCGCCCGCTCGTCCTCCACCGCACGGCCGACGATCTGCCGCGTCCGGCGGGTGTCCTCGAGATCGTCCTGCCCGCGGGCGACATCGAGGCCACGATCCTGCCGCCGGTCGCGGCCGAGGACACGACCGATCGCGACCGCGTCCGGCTCGAGAAGGAGCTCGCCGAGGCAGAGGTCCACCTCGCGGCCGCCCGGGCCCGACTGGCCAATCCGTCGTTCGTCGACAAGGCGCCGCCGGCGGTGGTCGCGGGCGCGTCGACCCGCGCTCTCGAGCTCGAAAGCCAGGTGTCGGCCTTGCGTCGACGCCTCGGCCAGAGCGGGGCATAGACTCGACCCGATCCGAGGAGCCGTCCCATGGCAGCGACGATTGGCGACGTGGCCCGACGCGCGGGTGTCGGGCGCGGCACCGTCAGCCGGGTCATCAACGATCGACCGAACGTCGATCCGGGCACCCGTGCCCGGGTCCATGCCGCGATCGCCGAGCTCGACTACGTGCCGAGCCCGACCGCCCGCCGGCTGTCGCTCGGTCGAACCCAGACGATCGGGGTGGTCGTCCCGTATATGACGACCCCGTCTGTCGTCGAGCGCCTGCGCGGGATTGATGCGGCCCTGGTCGTGGCCGGTTACGACATGATCGTGTTCAACATCGAGACGGTCGAGCGGCGGGATGCCGTCCTCCGCCTCGTGCCCCGGCGCGAGCGGGTCGACGGGCTGCTGATCGTGTCGGTCAGGCCCCGACCAGACGAGGTCGAGCGGATCCGCGCGGCCAACCTGCCGCTGGTCCTGATCGACGTCGAACAGGCCGACGTGGCGAGCGTCATCGTGGACGACATCGCCGGCGGCCGGCTCGCCGCCGAGCATCTCATCGGGCTCGGCCATCGCCGGATCGCGTTCCTGGGCGATCCGCCTCGCCTGCCCCTCGGGTTCGTCGCATCCCATCTCCGCCTCCAGGGCGTCGCGCTGGCCCTGGCCGAAGCTGGGATCGTCCTGCCGCCCGGCCGGATCGCGACCGGCGAGCATGGCCGCGAGACGGCGGCGGCGCTGACCGCACGACTCATGGCCGAGGCCGAGCCCCCGACGGCGATCGTCTGCGCCAGCGACACGCAGGCATTCGGTGCGATGGAGGCGCTCCGGTCGCTCGGCCTCGACGTCCCGGGCGACGTCTCGATCGTCGGCTACGATGACGTCGAGCTGGCGGGCTATCTCGCCCTGTCGACGATCCACCAGCCTCTCGCCGAATCGGGCCGGCGGGCCGTCGAGCGTTTGCTGGCCGCCATCAACGGCGAGGCCGGACCGAACGGTCCCGAGACCCTCCCGGTCAGCCTCGTCGTCCGGGTGACCACCGCCCCGCCGCGGTCTGTCCCGGGCTGATCGGGCGGCGGGGGGCTCTGCGTCAAGCGTGTCACCGGCGACCGGCCGGGGGTCGATCGCAAGGTTCCGGCACCGTCTTGACACCGATGCGTCGTTCGTGCATTGATGCGCGTTACTAAGGCGCGTTAGCCGCCGTCCCTGGAGCCTCGATCGAGCGATGTCGATGAAGCGTCCGACGAGTGCGGATGTCGCGACCCTGGCCGGTGTCTCGCGGACGACCGTTTCGTTCGTCCTGAACGGCCGAGAGGACATCGCGATCCCGACGGTGACGCGGAAGCGGGTCCTCGACGCAGCCGCGACGCTCGGCTACACGCCACACGGTCCGGCTCGCCAGCTTGCCCAGGGGAGCACCCATCGGCTCGGCCTCGTCTTGCGCCAGTCGCCCGAGCAGGTCGGTGGTGACGCGCTCCTGGTCGACACCCTGCACGGCGTGGTCGAGGCGGCCCGGACCTCCGGTTATCGCGTCCTAGTCGAATCCCTGGCACCCGGGGTCGGAAGCTACGCGGCCCTGCTCAAGGCCCACCACGCCGACGGCCTGATCGTGTCCGGGCCGCGGCACGACGACCGCGAGCTGCACGACCTCGTCCGGGAGGGCTACCCGGTCGTGCTCCAGGGCGAGCTCGAGGGGTTCGCCGGCCCGAGCGTCGACGTCGACAACCGCGCCGGCGCGCTCGTGGCCGTCCGCTACCTCCTGTCGCTCGGCCATCGACGGATCGCCTGCATCACGAACGGCCCGCTCGCCTACACGGCCGCGGTCGCGCGCCTGGCGGGTTACCGGCAGGCCCTCGCCGAGGTCGACATCGAACCGGACCCGGATCTCGAGGCCGAGGCCGACTTCGACCCCGCGAGCGGCCATCGGGCGATCCTCCGGATCCTCGACGTCGGCGACGAGCCGCCCGACGCGGTGTTCGTCGCCAGCGACGTGGTCGCGCTCGGCGTGCTCGGCGGCCTGCGCGAGCGCGGCCTGCGCGTCCCGGCCGACGTCTCCATCGTCGGCTTCGACGACATCTCGCTGGCCGCCTACGTCGATCCCAGCCTGACGACGATCCGGGTGCCGGCGCGACAGCTGGGCCTGACCGCCGGGGCAGCCCTGATCGAGCGGATCGCCGGCCGGGCACTCGATCTCCGGACCCTGCTCCCGACCGAGCTGGTGATCAGGGAGTCCGCCCAGCCGCGGCCGGCAGCGGCGATGAAGCGCGCGCGAACGATGCCATCGACGCACGCCCGGGCGCCTTGACAGCGGCTGGTACTGTATCGGCACCATGGTTGTGGAACCGGTTCCACGGCCAGCCGGCGTCCGGATCCACCGGTCGCCGACAAGGAGGAGGAGCACACATGCAGCGGAGAGTCATCCTGGTCGCGACGACGACGATGTCGATCGTCCTGGCGGCCTGCGGCGGGGGTTCCACCCCGGCCCCGTCCAGCGGCGGGGGAGGCGCGAGTCCCAGCACGCCCGCGGCGTCGAGCGGCGCCGGCGCGTCGACGGCAGCGGTCGACCTGACGGGCAAGACCATCACCGTCGGCGGCGCGTTCGTCGACGTCGAGGCGACAGCGTTCGCCGCGACGATCAAGCCGTTCGAGGACGCGACCGGAGCGAAGGTCGTCTACAACGGTGACAAGTCGTTCGAGCAGAACCTCAATGTCCAGGTCCAGGCCGGCAACCCGCCGGACATCGCCCTCCTGCCCCAGCCGGGCGGGATGAAGAACTACGCCAAGGCGGGCAAGCTGTTCGCCCTCCCGGCCGACATCACGGCCGCGATCGACGCGAATTACGGGCCCGGCTGGAAGGACCTCGGGACGGCCGACGACGGTAAGGTCTACGGCGTCTTCCATCGAGTCAACCTCAAGGGCCAGGTCTTCTATCCGAAGGCCGTCTTCTCGGCCAAGGGCTACACCGCCCCGACGA
>JANMCU010000082.1:0-3473 GCA_031361415.1 Chloroflexota bacterium
GCTCAGGCCGCTGTCGGACGAGCGGGCGCTCTTCGTTCCGTAGTCGACGAGCAGCTCGGCGCAGCCGGCGACGCACGGCTTGCCGATCTGGCGGGCGACAACCGCCGCGTGCGAAGTCGCGCCGCCGCGGGCGGTCAGGATCCCCTGGGCGACGGCCATCCCGTGGAAATCGTCGGGCGAGGTCTCGACCCGGACGAGGACGACCTTCTCGCCCCGGCCGACCCACTCGACCGCCACGTCGGCATCGAACACGGCCTTGCCGACGGCCGCGCCGGGGGATGCGTTGAGGCCCTTCGCGATCCGCTGGGCGCTCTTCCGGGCCGCGGGGTCGAACTGGGCCCGCAGGAGCTGGTCGACCTGGGTGGTCTCGATCCGGCCGACCGCCTCCTCCTTGCTGATCGTGCCGTCGGCGACCATGTCGACCGCGATCTTCACTGCGGCCGCGGCCGTGCGCTTGGCCGACCGGGTCTGGAGCATGTACAGCTTGCCGCGCTCGATCGTGAACTCGAGGTCCTGGACGTCGCGGTAGTGACTCTCGAGCTGCTGGCCGATCCGCTGGAACTCGTCGTAGACGGCCGGCATATCGGTCGCCATCTGGGCGATCTTCGGCGCGGTCCGGACGCCGGCGACGACGTCCTCGCCCTGGGCGTTGGTCAGGTACTCGCCGTACAGGACGCGCTCACCGGTGTTCGGGTCGCGGGTGAACGCGACGCCCGTTCCGGAGTCGTCGCCCATGTTGCCGAAGACCATCGTCACGACGTTGACCGCGGTCCCGAGGTCGTGGGCGATCTTCTGGCTGGTGCGGTAGTCCCTGGCACGCTTGCCGAACCAGGACGCGAACACGGCCTTGATCGCGAGGTCGAGCTGCTCGTTCGGGTCGGTCGGGAAGTCGCGACCGGTATCCGCGCGGACGATCTTCCTGTAGTCCTCGACGAGCGCCTTGAGGTCCGCGACGTCGAGATCGGTGTCCTTCGCCCCATGACCGTGGGCTTCCTTGCGCGCCTCGAGCGGCTCGTCGAAGCGCGCCGCGCGAACGTCCATCACGATCCGGCCGAACATCGCGATGAACCGGCGGTAGGCGTCCCAGCCGAAACGCTCGTTGCCGGTCAGCGCGATCAGCCCCTGGAGCGTCTCCTCGTTGAGCCCGAGGTTGAGGACCGTGTCCATCATCCCGGGCATCGAGAACTTGGCGCCGGAACGAACGCTGACGAGGAGCGGGTTGGCGGCATCGCCGAAGCCCTTGCCCGAGCGCCGTTCGACCTCGTGCATCGCGTCGACGACGTCGTCCCAGAGCCCCGCCGGGAGCTGCTCTCCGGCCGCGAAGTAGTCGTTGCAGGCCTCGGTCGTGATCGTGAAGCCGGGCGGCGTCGGCAGCCCCGCGATCGTCATCTCGGCGAGGCCCGCGCCCTTGCCGCCGAGGAGGTCCTTCATCCCACCGTTGCCCTCGGCCGTGCCCTCGCCCCACGCGTAGATGTAGCGCTTGGCGGCGCGATGCTGACGGTCGGTCGGCGAAGCTGCGGTCGTGGCCATCGGGAGCTCCTCGGGGTCGGTGGCGCTACCCGTGGGCGGCGCATGGGTCACGTCGTGATGAGGTTGCGATTGTACCCGCGCTCCCTCGTCGACTCCGGTTGCGGAACGGTGCCGAGGCCAGCACCAGCGCCCGGCCGGACCTCTGGCAACCGACCAGCGGGTACGATGACTGCGACAGCCGCCGATCCGTGGGGTGCCTCGTCGACCATGACCGATCTCATCGTGCCAGTGCCCGGGATCGACCCTGCCGCGCCCCAGTACAACGCACGGCTTGTCCGACGCGAGGACGAGACCGAGTCGCTCGCCTATTTCTGGGTCCGCTTCGACGGCGAGCCGACGCCGTTCGAGCCCGGTCAATACATGACGATCGGCGTGATGGTCGACGGGAAGATCGTCCAGCGGCCGTATTCGGTGGCATCCCCGCCGGCGCGGGCGGGCGAGGACGGCTACGAGTTCTACGTTCGGCGCGTCCAGGGCGGGACGTTCACGACGCTCCTGTTCGACCTGCCGGTCGGCCACGGAATGCGGATGATCGGGCCAAAGGGCAAGTTCATGCTCCAGCCGGATGACGACCGGACGCACGTCTTCATCTCGTCGGGCACTGGGAATGCGCCGTTCGTGGCGATGATGCGCCAGCTCCTGATCGACGGTGCACCGCGCCGGGCGATCATGTTGAACGGCGTGTCGTATGCGGGCGAGCTCGGCTACCGGTCATTGATGGACGGCTGGGTCGCGACCGGTGACTACCCGGTGACGTTCATCCCGACGGTGTCGCGGCCGGACGATCCTGCGAACACGTCGTGGACCGGGCGGACGGGCCGCGTCGAGGCGATCCTCGCGCCCGTCCTCGATGAGCTCGGCCTGACGCCTGACAATTCGATCGCCTACCTGTGCGGCAACCCGGACATGATCCTGTCGGCCGAGGCGACCCTGCTCGGCCGGGGCTATCCGGAGGACCAGGTCCACAAGGAGCTCTACTGGCCGAAGGGCAAGGAGCCGCGCGGCGTCGTCGGCGCAGCGGACGTGGCAGCCGCGATCGACGCCATGGAAGAGAACGCCGACCAGTAGGGCCCGGCTCCGCTGCGAGGCGCGGGCGAACCTGCAGCGGGCGGGCGATCCAGGTTCCAGGCGGGCGATTCTGGCCCCGGATCAGACAAAGAGCAGCTGCTGGCCGTAGCCGGGTGCGCCCTCGAGCTCGAGCATCCGCCGTTTCGTCGCAATCCCGCCTGGGGCGGAGAACCCCGTCAGCGCCCCATTCGCGGCGACGACCCGATGGCACGGGACGATGATCGGATACGGGTTTCGGCTCAATGCGACGCCCACCTCGCGCGCTCCGTCCGGTCGCCCGATTGCCCGCGCGATGTGCCCGTACGAGACTGTCGAGCCGGGCGGGATCGCACGGGCGGCCGTGTATACGCTGCGCCGGAAAGGATCGATCCGTCGGTCGTCCAGCCGAACGTTTCGGAGATCCCGGCGCTCCCCGGCCAGCACCGCGACGATCCCGTCGATCGCCACCCGAACGGCGTCCGGAACGGCGATGCCGTCCTCGATCCCGGGCCATGTGGCGGTCTGCGGACCGGGCAGCTCGACGCCCAGGATGCCGCTCCGGCTCCAGCGGACGCCACACACCCCGAGCTCCGTCTCGAATGCCGCGATTGGTCGATCGGTCGTCATGTCAGTCGGAACCCGCGTCACGTGGAGATGGTTGCACGGCCAGGACGATCGGGCTCACCGCCCCAACGAACCGGCGCCGGCCGGACCATCCGGCACACGGCCGGACGATCCGGCACACCGCCCCGACAATCCGGCGCCGGCCGGACCGGCGATCGGGCGCGGGCCGGACCGCGTCGAGATCATCGTTGCGCGGCTCCACCTGGCCTCGACGGCCCGCCGCCCTACTGGGCTCGCCTGCGTTTCCCATTTACCAACCCGGGTGGTACCTG
>JANMCU010000133.1:0-3164 GCA_031361415.1 Chloroflexota bacterium
CGGCGAGGGCGAGGGTCAGGGCACCGCCGGCGCCGAGAGCCAGGCCGGCGATTCGCAACGGTCGGGAGACGGAACGGGCCACGAAGGGAGCGTAGCGCCGACGGCTGCCGTGGCACACCCCTCAAAGGTCGCAAAGTGTTCGGGAATGTGATCCGATCACATGCGCAGGGACTCGCCCCGCTCGTTCCGCGCGGTCACCTCCGCGACCGACCCGTCGTCGCCGATCCACGCGCAAACGCTGATCCAGCCGGGCGAGTAGCCGACCTCCACGAGTCCATCACCAGGTCCGCTGATCTCCACCGTGAAGGAGTCCTCCCGTAGGAGAGTGTGGACCGCGCCCCAAGGCTCGAACGCGACCTCACATGCCTCGGGTTCGAAGCACTGGATGAGCAGGCGCGTCGTGGGCATGTCCTGATCGTACCCGCGTTGCCAGCCGCGTTGCCACGCCCGAGTCGCACAGCGTCCTGTTACTCGGCGTCGCTTCTGGCTTCCGACGCGAGCGCGGCGATCAGCCGATCGAGCATCTCCCAGCGCCACCGGAGTTGGATGACCTCGGCGCTCATGGACTCGCGCGCCGTGTCGCTGCCGTAGCCGAGGTTGTGGCGACCCGCCCGTCGCTGGAGCTCGCTCAGCTCGCTGGCGCGAGCGGCCAGAAGCGCGCCACGGAGGGCGCGCAGCTCGTCGTCGTTGTCGATCCGAATGTGGATTGCCAATTCCCGACCGGCGTCGCCGGACCGGTGTCCGGTCACTCGACCTCGAGCTCGTCCAGGTCGCCGCTCAAGGGCAGCGCGAAGCACATCTCCGAGCCCCCGCCGTCCCGGGCAACCGCCCAGATCCGGCCGTCGTGAGCCTCGACGATCCGCTTGCAGACCGCCAGGCCGACGCCCACGCCGCCGGCGGTCCGGCGGGCCTGGTCGGCCCGGAAAAACGCCGTGAACACATCGTCCGCGATGTCGGGCGCGATCCCGATGCCGCGATCGAAGATCCGGACGATCGCGGTCGCCCCATCCAGCCCGACGTGGACGTCGACCGGCTCGCCCGGCGGGCTGTACTTGTCGGCATTGCTCAGGAGATTCTCGACGAGCATCTCGAGTGCGATCGAATCCGCCTGGACGATCAGCGACGGCTGGTCGATCGTCAGCCGGATCTCGCGCTCGGGGTGGCGCCGGCGGCGCGATTCGATCGCGGCCCGCACGACATGGTCGAGGACGTGCGGCTCGCGGTCGAGATTCGTTCCAGCGCCGAGCCGGGTCAGCTGGAGGAGGTTTTCGACGATCCGCAGGAGCCGGTCGGCGTCGTCGCCGATGTCGCGGACCATGTTCGCCTCGGGTTGGGCCAGGCCGAATCGCGACGACAGAAGGACAGCGTTGCCGTAGATCGAGGTCACGGGGGTCCGCAGTTCGTGCGAGATGAGGCCGAGGAACTCGTCCTTGACGGCATTCGACGCCTCGAGCGCGGCCGTCGACGCGCGGAGGGCCTCCTCGCCGGCCAGGCGCTCGGTGATGTCGACGAGGACGTTGACTGCGCCGATGAGGCGGCCATTCGCATCGCGTAGCGGGGTCGGATACGGCTCGAACGCGACACGCCGCCCGTCTGGGCGCTCGGCGATCGCCGACCAGCCGCGGACCTCCCGCCCCTCCTTGAGGGCAATCGCCATCGGACACTCGTCGTGGCGCATCGGGCGGCCATCGCGATGGAACAGGCGGAGCGAGCCGCACCACTCCTCCCCGAGCTCGGGCCGGCGACCCCACAACTCGACTGCTGCCTCATTGAAGAAGGTGATCCGGCCTTCCGCGTCGGTCGTGTAGACGGCGACCGCCAGTGACTCGAGGAATGTCCGGTGCGGATCGATCGTCGCGTCCGGCGCAGCCGCCGGCCGGACCAACGCACCGATCAGTCGGGCCAGCCCGACGCCAGTATCAGAACGGGGCTCGAGCTCGAGATCGGTCGCGATCGCTTCGCGCTGGACGGCCATCAGGCAAGGAACTCCATGAAGGCGTGATTGAACCGCATCGCGCCATGCAGCGCCATCACAAGTTCATCGCATCTGCCGTTCACCCGTCTGGCGGGTGGTCGGCCGACAGCCGGGCCACGACCGCCTGGGTCAGGCCCCACGCGCGGGACGGGTCGCGTGGCAGGCGGATCCGCACTTGGTTGCTGGCGAATGTGACCTCCGACGGCCGGACGCCAGGCAACCCGCCGCCGGCGAGAAGCCGCATGGCGGTTGCGCGCGACATCCCCTCGCCGAAGCGAACGACGAGCTGGCCGTCCTCGCGCGACATCGATGCGACACCCGCCGCCTCGGCGGTGAGGCGGAGCTCGGCGACCTCCGCGAGGCGGACGACCGGTGCGGGCATCGGCCCGAAGCGGTCGATCAGCTCCTGGCGGAACGCGGCGAGGTCGCCGGCGGTCCGGGCCCGGGCGAGACGCCGGTACAGCTCGAGCTTCTGGGCCTCCTCGGGGACGTAGTCGTCCGGAAGGTGGGCCTCGACCGGCAGGTCGACGACCGTCTGCGGCTTCTCGACCCGCGGCGCGCGGTCCTCGCGGAGTGCCTTGCGCTCCTCGACGGCGTCGGCGAGGAGGCGCGAGTAGAGGTCGAACCCGACCGCCGCCATGTGTCCGGACTGCTCGCCGCCGAGGATGTTCCCGGCGCCCCGGATCTCGAGGTCCGCGAGCGCGATCTGGAACCCCGCCCCGAGCTCCGAGGCATTGAAGATCGCCTGGAGTCGCTTGCGGGCCTCCTCGCTCATCCGCTCGCGGCGGCGGTAGAGGAGGTAGGCGTAGGCTCGGCGGCTCGACCGGCCCACGCGCCCTCGAAGCTGGTAGAGCTGGGCGAGCCCGAGCGTGTCGGCGCGATCGATGACGATCGTGTTCGCGTTCGGGATGTCGAGCCCGGACTCGATGATCGTCGTGCACACGAGGACGTCGGCCTCGCCGGCGGCGAACGTGATCATCACACTCTCGAGATGACCCTCGGCCATCTGCCCGTGGCCGACGACGAACCGGGCATCGGGCAGCATCCGCCGGAGCTGCTCGGTCTGGGCCTCGATCGTCTCGACCCGGTTGTGGACGAAGAACACCTGCCCGCCGCGGTCGAGCTCGCGCAGGATCGCGTCGCGGACGAGCCCCGCCGACGCCTCGGCGACGCGGGTCTGGATCGGCAG
>JANMCU010000178.1:0-10202 GCA_031361415.1 Chloroflexota bacterium
CGGCCACCGCGAGGACCGTGTTCGAGGTCGCCAGCCCGACGAGGAAGACGAGATCGAGCGTCGTGCCGATCACGATGTACGGCTTGCGCCGCCCGAACCGGCTGATCGTGTAGTCGCTGATCGAGCCGATCGTCGGCTGGACGACGATCGCGACGACGATCCCGACGACCTGAACGATCCCAAGCGTCGTGTACTGGACGCCGGCGTCCGGAACGATCGACTTGATCCGCTCCTGGAGGATGATCCCGACGCCGTTGATGACCGCGACCAGGCCGAGCCAGTAGATCGACAGGCGGACGAGATGGCCGATGGGAAGCAACGCCGTCGGCCGTGCGGAATGAGGCTCCATCGACCCTCGTCAGCCCGCCGAGCCGGCCGGCGCGGAGGGCGAAAGCACGTGAAGATCGGGGCAGGCGATCCAGGCGTCACCGGCGTTGCCACCCGGGAGCCGCACGAGGTCCCCCGCGCCGGCACGCGTGGTCCCACCCTGATCGGCGACCACGAGCCGGCCGGCTGCCTGACGGACGGTCCAACCATCCGGCCACCGGATCAGGAGGTGGGCGATCCCGAGGCGATCCCCGTCGGCGGTCAGCACCCCGCTCGTCTCGGACAGTGGGCAAGCTGCCGGCATCACGGTGCCCGACGGCCCGGCCCCGCAGGCACCAACGGAAAGACCGATGAGAATCGCCGCGCACGCCAGTCTGATCGTCAAGCGGTGCCCCTGAGCCCCTTGCATGATCAACTGCCCTTCGCCTGCCGTGCTCGATCTGCCGATGGGCTGGTGCCGAAGTCGGGATTCGAACCCGAACGAGGTTGCCCTCAGCGGTGTTTGAGACCGCCGCGTCTGCCATTCCGCCACTTCGGCCCGAAGGCGAATGCTAACGGACGACTGACCTCGGTCGGTAGCGATTGGGTGTGACTCGACCTGCGAGTCAAGACGATCGCCGGTGCCCAGAGCTCGGCGACGATTCCGGTGAAACCACGCTTGCGAGGGTTCGATCTGACTCGACCCGTGAGTCGAGGCCGGGGGCGGCGGGCGGTGCCGCCGGTCAACGACGCATCAGATCCGCTGGAACCGTCCCACGGGCACCGGCGTCTGGCCGCAGGACCGATGCTAGACTCGCCGCGCCTCAGAATCGCCGTCCGGAGGGACCCCCTGAACGTGGAGGACCTTCGCTCGACGACGGTCTCCGAAGACCCCGTCCAGCGCCGCGACCTCATCCTCGTCGAGACCGCCCGCGCCGGCGACCTCGGAGCATTCAACGACCTCGTCGTGTGCTACCAGGATCAGCTGTTCGCGCTGATCGTTCGGATGGTTCCGGATCGCGACCAGGCGTCGGACTGCGTGCAGGAGGCGTTCTTCTCGGCGTTCCGCAACCTCGCGG
This sequence comes from Chloroflexota bacterium, assembly GCA_031361415.1. Taxonomy (GTDB): domain Bacteria; phylum Chloroflexota; class Limnocylindria; order Limnocylindrales; family CSP1-4; genus CF-46. Next base: position 1,386 of record JANMCU010000178.1, read on the forward strand.
GGTTCCGCGGCGGGAGCGTCAAGTCGTGGCTCCACCGAATCGCGATCAATGCGGCGATGGACATCCAGCGGGCCCGCAAACGGCGACCCGTCCAGCCGTACCCGGAGCTCGACGACGAGAGCTGGCAGCCGCCGGCCGGCAAGGACGCCGATCCGGTCACCACCGCCCTCATGACCGAGCGTCACAAAGCGATCAACGACGCGCTCGCGACGATCACCGACGACCAGCGGGCTGCCATCATCCTGTTCGATGTCGAGGGCTACGACTATGCCGAGATCGCGGCCATGACGGGAGTGTCGCTGGGTACCGTGAAGTCCCGGATCCACCGCGGACGGCTGGCGCTGCGCGATCGGCTGGCCGGCAGAATGGAGCTGTTCCGTGGGTAGGTCCGCAGGCACCGCGACGGCGAGCGGGAACCGCGCACGCGCGGAGGTCGTCTGACGGCCATGGCCCACCACCCCGACGTCCGATCGACGTCCCACGATCAGCACGACCCGATCCTCGTAGCCGCGCTCGCTGCCGACGACCTCGCCGGCACCGACCGCGATCACGCCCTCGAACTCACCCGCAGCTGCGCCGATTGCGCGACGCTCCACGACGACCTCCTCGTCCTCGCCCGCGCGACCGCGGCTGCCCCGCCGCCCTTCGCGACCCGCCCCCGGGATTTCCAGCTGACGCCCGCCGATGCCGCGCGGCTTCGGCCGAGCGGCTGGCGCAGGCTCGTCGCGGCGATCTCGTCATCGCGGACCATCGTCTCGCGCCCGCTCGGCGTCGGACTCGCCACCCTCGGCCTGGTCGGCCTCCTCGTCGGCAACGTCCAGCTCGGCAGCGGGGCGAGTGCAGGCTCGCCGTCGGCGGCTGTGGGCGACCAGGTACGACTCGGCGCGGTCGTTCCGGCGGCATCGTCGGCGTCGCAGAACGGCACCGAGGCGGCCCCCGGTGCGGTCGCGGGCTCGGCCAACGGCCAGTCGCCTGTCCCGGCCGCCCTGACCGAGGGACCGGTTCGCGGCCCGGTGGCGAGCGGCCTCGAGAGCGCTCAAACCAGCCCCCCGAGCCAGCTGTACGCAGGACCCCTCGCCCCGAGCACGGCCGGTGACAAGTCGCTGGCAAGTCCGGCGAGCGACGACAGTCTCCCGGCACCCGAATCGAGCGCGACCGAGCCCTTCCGACCGCTGAACCTGCTCTTCGGCGCCGCGATCGTCGTCGGCCTCGGCCTGCTCGCCGCGTCGATCCTGCGGAGCCGCCGAACCACCTGAACGACGGGCGCCAGGGTGGGCCGCGGGTACACTCCGTCCGTGCCCACCGAACGCCTCATGCTGCTCGACGGCTTCGGGCTCGTCTACCGCGGTTACTTCGCCCTGCCGCCCTTGACGACGTCGAAAGGCGAGCTCGTCAACGGCGCGTTCGGGTTCGCGAGCATCGTCCTGCGCGGGCTCCAGGACCTTCAACCGGACTACCTCGCGGTGTCGTTCGACCTGCCGGGCCCGACCTTCCGCCACGAGGCATATGCCGAATACAAGGCAAACCGCGTCCGGATGCCCGACGACCTGCGCGATCAGTTCCCGAAGGTCCGCGAGATCGTGAAGGCGCTTCGGATCCCGGTCTACGAGATGCAGGGTTACGAGGCCGACGACGTCATCGGGACGATCACGAAGCAGCTTGACCCGCGCGCCGACCTCGAGACCACGATCGTCACCGCCGATCTCGACATGCTCCAGCTCGTGACGCCGCGGGTCCGTCTGATGACGACGCGCTCGGGCGTCGAGAACACGATCATGTACGACGTCGCAAAGATCGACGAGCGGTTCGGGCTGCGGCCCGACCAGATGGTCGACTACAAGGCGCTGAAGGGCGACCCGAGCGACAACATCCCGGGCGTCCCCGGCGTGGGCGAGAAGACCGCCGCGAAACTGATCCGCGACTTCGGCGACCTGGACAGCCTCCTCGCCCGCCTCGACGAGGTGTCGCCGGCCAAGCTCGGCGACAAGCTCCGCGAGCACGTCGACCAGATCAGGATGGGCCACGAGCTCTCGCTCATCGTCCGTGACCTGCCGGTCCAGATCGATCTCGAGGCGGCGCGGCTCGGTGACTACGACCGCGACACGGTGGTCCGGTTGTTCCGGGAGTACGAGTTCCGGACCCTGATCGAGCGCCTCCCCCCGATGGCCGGCGAGTCGGCCGAGGAGCGCTCGGATTCGCTCCGCGCGGTCGTCGACAGCGGATACGTCCCGGCCGCCCGGGTCGCCGGTCGGCCCGACGGCTGGGGTGCGAGCCGGATCGCCAATCGACCCGATACGGGCGAGCTCCAGCTTCGGCTCGACTTCAACGCGGTGAGCGGAGCGCCCGCCCTCGACGGATCGGGCAACGGCACGACCGGTTCCGGCGCACCCGCCGAGGCTCGGGCCGACCAGCACGCTCCCGGCGGCGACCTTCCGAGCGCGCTCGCGGCGACGATCGCCGATCTGATTCGGATCGAGGTCCGCGGCCCGGATAGGATCGCAGAGCTGGCCGACTGGATCGCCGCCCAGCCGGCGGTCGGCGCCTCGTTGGTCGCCGACGATCCACGGCCTCGTCGCGGCTGCCCGCTCGCGCTGGCGGTCGCCGGGGTCGACGGCCGGGTCGTGGCAGCCGAGGGCGCGGAAGCCTCCGACGCGCTGCGCCGGCTCGTGGAGGCGGCGGGCATTCCGTTCGTCGGTCACGAGGTGAAGCCGCTCCTCGTCGCACGGTTCGCCGACGACCTCGAGGGTCCGGCCACGGCGGTGGCGTTCGACACGCAGATCGCCGCCTATGTCCTCAATGCGGCCCTGCGGAGCCAGACGATCGCCGATGTCGTGGCCGAGAACCTCGACCAGATCCTGCCGCCCGCGACCGAGCTGCCCGCGACCGCGCGCGCCGGGCTCGAGGCGCTCTCGGCGCTCGCCGTCCGCGAGCCGCTCGAACGGCGCCTCGTCGACGTCAAGCTGGACCGGCTGTTCCGGGACATCGAGCTGCCGCTCATCCCCGTCCTCGCCCGGATGGAGGCCGTCGGCGTGGCGCTCGATCTCGAGGCCCTGGCCGGCCTCACCATCGAGTTCAAGGAAGTCATCGACCGGCTCGAGCACGAGATCTACGTCGATGTCGGCCACGAGTTCAACCTCGGCAGCCCCAAGCAGCTCGAGCAGATCCTGTTCTTCGAGCTGAACCTCCCGAAGGGCAAGCGGACCAAGACCGGCTTCTCGACCGACGCATCGGTCCTCGAGGACCTCCGCCCGGCCCACCCGATGATCGACAAGCTCCTCGAGTGGCGGGTGTACACGAAGCTCCGCTCCACGTACGTCGACGCCCTGCCGACGCTGATGGCGCCCGACGGACGACTCCACACGACGTTCCATCAGGCCGTCGCCGCCACCGGGCGGCTGTCCTCGTCCGATCCGAATCTCCAGAACATCCCGATCCGGACCGCGCTCGGGCGACGGATCCGGCGCGCGTTCGTCGCGGGCGCCCCGGACCTCACGCTCCTTGCCGCCGACTACTCGCAGGTGGAGCTCCGGATCCTCGCTCACGTCTCGGGCGACGAGCACCTCAAGGATGCCTTCGCCCGGAACGCCGATATTCATCGGGAGACCGCCGCTCGGGTCCTTCACAAGGCGGCCGAGGACATCACCCACGACGAGCGGTCGATGGCCAAGATGGTCAATTTCGGGCTGGCCTACGGGATGAGCGACTTCGGCCTCGCGTCGCGCGCGAACATTCCGCGCAAAGAGGCCCAGGAGTTCATCAGCTCGTACTTCGCGGCATATTCCGGGATCAGCTATTACATGATGGCGATCAAGGAGCAGGCCAAGAGCCAGGGGTTCGTCGAGACCCTCCTCGGCCGGAAACGTCAGATCCCGGAGCTTCGGGCGTCGAACCCGGCCCTCCGCGGCGCGGGCGAGCGGATGGCGATCAACATGCCGATCCAGGGGACCGCGGCGGACATCCAGAAGATCGCGATGATCCGGACCGCCGAGCGGGTCGCCGCGGCCGGGCTCCGGGCCCGGCTCCTCCTGAGCGTCCACGACGAGCTCCTGTTCGAGACGCCGCGGGACGAGGTGGAGGCCCTTGCGGCGATCGTCCGCGACACGATGGAGGGCGCGCTGCCGCTGTCGGTCCCCCTGACGGTCGACATCAAGGTCGGCGACGACTGGGAGGGGATGACCCCCCTCACCCGCGAAGACGCGATCGCGGCAGAGCTCGGCGAGCTGCCCGAAGAGGCGCCGCTCGCGCCGATCGCCTGACCGGCTGGCCCGCTGCCAGTAGGCTTCGGCCATGCCTGAGCTGCCCGAGGTCGAGACGGTCGCGCGCGACCTCCGACCGCTGATCACCGGCGCAACGATCGTCGACGCGACGACCTACTGGGCGCGGACCCTGCGCGGGATCTCCGCCGAGGACTTCACCGACGGCGTTGCCGGTCGCCGGATCGAGGCCGTCGGACGGCGGGCGAAGCAGCTCGTCGTCGGGCTGTCCGGCGGCGCCTTCCTGACGATCCACCTGAAGATGACCGGCCAGCTGTTCGTCGTGCCGCAGGGCGGACCCGAGGATCCGTATGTCCGGCTCGTCATGAGCCTCGAGGACGGGCGGGAGATCCGCTTCCGGGACATCCGCAAGTTCGGCAAGATCGGGCTGTACGCCGCGGACGCCGCCGACCCGTTCGCGAAGATCGGACCGGAGCCGCTCGCCGACGCCTTCACCGTGACCGCGTTCCGGCGCCGGCTGCGCGGACGGAAGGGCCGGCTCAAGCCGCTCCTCCTCGACCAGACGTTCATCGCCGGCGTCGGCAACATCTACGCCGACGAGGCGCTGTGGGCCGCCCGCCTCCACCCGCTCCGAACGGCCCGAACACTGCGTCCACCCGACGAGCGGCGGCTGTGGCTCGACATCCGGCGGATCCTCGCCGAGGCCGTCATCCGGCGGGGCTCCTCGATCGACGACTACACCGCGCCCGACGGCGACGGCGAGATGCAGGACCACCTCGCGGTCTACCAGCGGACGGGCGAACCATGCCTGCGCTGCGGCCGACCGATCCGGCGGATCGTGGTCGGCGCGCGGGCGACCCATTTCTGCTCGTGGTGCCAGCGCCTGCCGGCGGCCGATCGGGCGGGCGCCACGGCGATCCTGCGGACGATGTCCGTGCCGGACCGGGCGGGCCGGCGCTGGTCCGAGCTCGCGGGCGGGGAAGGGAGCGTCGGCCTGGTCCGCGCGTCGTCGACCGCCGACCGCCCCCAGGCGACCCGATCGGAGCGCACCCGGCGGGCCGCCGCGACTCGGCGGGCGGCCGCCCGCGCATCCGTGGGCGGCTGAGCCGATGTCGATCCTCCGCCTCGAACGCGTCCGCCGCGAGGTCGGCACGTTCGTCATCCTCGACGACGTCACGGCGGCGGTCGCGGTCGACGACCGGATCGGCCTGGTCGGGCCGAACGGCGCGGGCAAGACCACGCTGCTGCGGCTGGCGGCCGGCCGCGACGAGCCGGACGAGGGCGACGTCCATCGCAAACGCGGCCTCACGATCGGGCTGCTCGCCCAGGAATCGCATTTCGACGAGGCGTTCATGGCCGCCCCCGACCTGCGGGCGGCGGTCCGTCACGGCGCGGCCCACCTCGAGGCGTTGGCCGTCCGGCTGGCCGAGATGGAGCATGCCGGCGAGGTCGAGGCGCGCGGTTACGCCGACCTCCAGCATCAGTTCGACATCCTCGGCGGCTACACCCTCGACCTCCGCGTCGACGAGGCGCTGTCGGGGCTCGGGTTCACCCGCGACGAATGGGCCAAGCCGCCGACGTCGTTGTCCGGCGGCGAGCAGACGCGGGCGACCCTGGCCAGGCTCGTGATCGCACAGCCGGATCTCCTTCTCCTCGACGAGCCGACGAACCACCTCGACATCGGCGCGATCGAGTGGCTCGAGGAACATCTCCGGCGGCGCCACGGGGCGCTCCTCGTCGCGTCGCACGACCGGGCGTTCCTCGACGCGACCGTCGGCCGGATCTGGGAGCTGCGCGATCGGAAGCTGACGATCTTCCGCGGCGACTACAGCGCGTATCACCGGCAGCGTGAAGAGCGCGACGTGCGCGCCGTGAAGGACGCCGACAGCCAGGCCGACCAGATCGCGCGCGAGAAGGAGCTCGTCCAGCGCTACCGGTCGCATCGCAAGTTCAGCAAGATGCACGAGCACGAGGCGCGCCTCGAGAAGCTCCAGACCGAGCGGGTCGAATCGCCGAAGGCGACGAAGAAGCTGCGCCTGCCGGCCGGCGCGCTGGCGGGGTCCGGGCCGTCGCGCTCGGGCGAGGTGGTGATCCGGGCCGAGGGGCTGGTCGTCGGGTATCTGCCGGGCCGCGGCGCGCTGGACGCCGATGGTGCACCCGCCACGGAGCCGAAGCGGGTCGCGACCGTTCCCTTCCTGGCGGCGACCCGGGGCGACCGGATCGGGATCGTGGGACCGAACGGAGCGGGCAAGACCACCCTGCTCCGGACGATCGCGGGCGACCTGCCGCCGCTCGACGGCTCGCTGAGCTTCGGGAACGCAGTCCAGCCCGGCTATCTCGCCCAGCTGCGAGACGCCGCGATCCCCGGCGCGACGGTCCTCGACGCGCTCCTCGAGGCGATCCCGGTGACGCCCGGCGAGGCGCGCGGCTTCCTCGCCCGGTTCCTGTTCCGTGGCGAGGACGTCTTCAAGGAGGTGGCCAAGCTGTCGGGCGGTGAACGATCGCGGCTCGAGCTGGCGCTGCTCGGGATCATGCCATCGAACCTGCTCCTGCTCGACGAGCCGACGAATCACCTCGACATCCCGGCCCGCGAGGCGATCGAGTCGTTCATGACCGAGTCGCCGGCCACGCTGCTCGTCGTGTCGCACGATCGACGCCTGCTCCAGACGGTGTGCACGACGCTGTGGGTCGTGGACGATGGGCTCGCGGTGCCGTTCGACGGCGGCTGGAGCGAATGGCGCTCGGCGGTCGCCGACGGCTGGACGGTCCACGCCGCCGCCGAGCTCGAGGCCGCCCGCCTGCGTGGTGGCGCCCATGGTGGACGGGCGGTGGCGGCCCGGGGAGCGATTGGGGCGGCTGTGAGCGCCGGTCGGCGCACCGCCGTTGCGGCGAGCCCGACTCGATCGTCGAGCAACGGCCACGCCGGCGGGTCGGCTGGGGCCACGACCGATGGGCCGGTCGGAATCGGGTCGGGAAGGCCTGTTGCGGGCCGCTCGCCCGCCCGCCCCGCCGCCCGTCGCGAAAAGCTCAGCAAGGACGCCTATCGCCGCCAGCGCGCCCAGGTCGACGGGGATCTGACCCGTCTCGGCCTGCGCAAGACCCAGCTCGAGCTGTCGATCGGATCGCCGGCGATCGCGGCCAACTTCGTCGAGATGCGCCGGGTTGCGAGCGAGCTCGCCGATGTCGAGGCCGCGCTGGCGACGGCCGAGGACGCCTGGCTCGAGCTCGAGGAACGGGCGCCGTGACGGACATTGCACCGATCGCGGCCGGGCGACGAATTGTGCGCATCGGGTTGACCGGACCGATCGGCTGCGGCAAGAGCACCATCGCCGGCTGGCTGGCCGACCGCGGCGCGATCGTGATCGACGCCGACGTCATCGCTCGCGAGGTCTCGGCACCCGGCGAGCCAGCCCACGATGCGGTTGTGGCGGCGTTCGGAGACGGGGTCCGGCTCGACGGCGGACGGCTCGACCGGGCGGCCCTGGCGCGCGTCGTCTTTGCCGATCCCGACGCACTCCGCCGGCTCGAGGCGATCGTCCAGCCGGCCGTCCGGATCCGGATCAGGACGATCATCGCCGAGGCGGATGGATCCGGAGCGCCGGCCGTCGTCGTCGAGGCGATCAAGCTCGTCGAGGGCGGGCTCGCGGCCCTGTGCGACGAGACCTGGCTCGTGACCTGCGCCCCATCCGTCCAGCGCGACCGGGTAATCGCGAGGGGTGCGACGAGCGAAGATGCCGACCGACGAATCGCCGCCCAGGCCGGACTGGTCGAGCGGGTCCGTCCGGTCGCGACCCGGGTGATCGACACGTCGGGTCCGCTGGTCGACGCACGGTCGCGGGTCGCGGCCGCGTGGGACGCGGCCCTGAGCGGTCGCTGAGGAACCGCGTTCCCGCCCCCGTTCCGTGGCCCGTTCGGTGACCCGACGCCCGAACCGGCGAACCTGCCGCCGAGCGCACGGCGGGCCCGACGGTCAACACGGACCGGTGAGTCGTCCAACGACTCAGAATCGGCGTCGGCCCGAGGAAGTCGGTCGCAATTCGTGTGGTGCCACGGTCGCTGCCGGCCAATTCGAGTCGCGTCGCGATTCAACCTCTGGTGCGCCGAAGGGTCCGGCGCTCGGAGCGCGCGGCGGGCCTGCTGTACCCCACTGAACGCGAGTGGCCGCCCGGCCCGCGGGGGCGGGCCGGACGGCCGGGAGGCCGCGCCGGGTCAGCGGCGCGAAGGCATGGGCCGCGCGTGGCGGCGGGTGCCCGACGCGGTCAGGATGGGCACGGGCTCACGGGGCCGCGCTGGCGCCCGGCGCGCCCGACGTCGACGGAGCGGGCACCGACGGCGTGGCCGTCGGCTGGGCGGTCTGGATCGGGCCGTTGCCGGCCGGATAGTTCTCCGGGATCGGCAGGCCGTAGCGCTCGATGATCAGGTTGGTCGTCTCACCGAGCGTGCTGGCATCGGCAAATCGGACGTCCGCCGGCGGACGCATCAGCATGCTGAACTGGGCGTTGCCGGTGGAGACGAGGTGGGTGATCTCCTCGGCCTGGGCGAGAGTCGCCTTGACGATGTAGCCCGCTCCGGTCTTCGCGAGGATCAGCATGTTCTGGTAGGT
>JANMCU010000186.1:0-6941 GCA_031361415.1 Chloroflexota bacterium
CCGCGGAAGCCGAGCTCGATCTGGCCATCGTCGAGGATCGTCGCCGAGGCCACGCGCGGATCGGCGCTGAAGTGGTCGCGCGCCAGCTCCAGGCTGTGACCGCCGAGGATCCGGACCCGGAGCACCGCGCCGAAGCGGAGGCGGCGCTCGATCTCGCTGACCTTGCCTTGGGCCAGGACCTGGCCGTGATCGACGATCGCGACCGCCGTGCACAGCTCTTCGAGCTCGGGAAGGATGTGGCTGCTGATGACGATCGTCTTGCCGAGCGAACGGAGCTCGCGGAGCAGCTCTCTCAGCTCGACCCGGGCGCGCGGATCGAGACCGGACGCCGGCTCGTCGAGGAGGAGGACCTCGGGATCGTGGACGAGCGTGTGGGCCAGGCACAGGCGCTGCTGCATCCCGCGCGACAGGCCATGGACGTACGCGTCACGCTTGTCGCCGAGGTCGACGAGGTCGAGCAGGTCGCCGATCATCCGCCGCCGGCGAGAGCCCGGGACGCCGTAGCAGCGGGCGAAGAAGTCGAGGTACTCCCAGACCTTCATGTCGTCGTAGACCCCGAAGACGTCCGGCATGAAGCCGAGGACGCGGCGCGCCGCATCGGGGTTGCGATGGACGTCGATCCCGGCCACCTCGGCGTGACCCGAGGTCGCGCGAAGGAGCGTCGCCAGGATCCGGAGCGTGGTCGTCTTGCCGGCGCCGTTCGGCCCGACCAGCCCGAAGATCTCACCGGCGCCGACCGTCAGGTCCAGGCCGGCGACGGCAACGGTTCCCTGATAGCGCTTGACGAGACCGCGGGTCACGACGATGTCGGTCACTTGACGGTCCCCTGGATGGCGAGGCTCAGGAACACGTTGACCGGGTCCTGCCGGTCGTTGACGAACCGGACGAGCACGGCGCCCGTTGCAGGGTCGACATACCGCGCCGGGTTGGCCACATCGTAGGTCTGTCCCTGCGACAGATGCGGCAGGCGATGCCAGGTTCCGTCGCCGGTCCGATCGAACAGCTCGACCTCGGGCATGCCGTCGAACTGGTCGGGAGGGAGCGCCTTCGGGCAGTCGACCGGTGGCTTGGCAGGCGCCTTGACGTTGAGGCAGGCGTCCGGGATCGGCGCGACGGTCAGGCCGCCGATGTCGCTGATCGAGCCGTCCGGACAGCAGCTGATCCCGAGGCGGATGTGGGTGGCGGAGAGCTTGCCGTCGAACGCAATCGGCCGGTAGACCATCGTCACGCTGCCCTGGCCGAAGCTCATCGTCCGCGGATCCTTGCTGAAGAACGCGGAATCGGACGCGGTCATCGTGGCCGTGACGAGGTCGCCGCTGAAGCTCACCGAGCCGCGGACGCTCATCGTGAGGGGCAGGTAGTACAGGACGTTGCTCACGCGGTTCGCGACCTCTCCCTCGACCGCCACGTCGACGACCGCCTCGCGTCCCCAGGTGAGGAGGACCGGGCCGTCGGCGCCGAGCCGCGAGTTGTTCCCGAATTGCGGGTTGTAGGTGAGCTGATCGATGACGCTGTGGCGAGTCTGGTCGCGGCGCGCGTTGTCCGAGGTGCTGACCTCGGAGCCGGTCTGGCCGAAGAAGATCTGGCCGAAGATTCGATCCGACAGCGACTGGCCGGACTGGTTCTGGTTGACGATGGCGAGCGAGACCGCCACCTGCTCGCCCGGCGCGATGTCCTTGAGGACCTTCACGTTGCCGCCCAGGACGATCGCCGGCTTTTCCAACAGGACCGACGAGTCGTTGCGGATCGTGCCGGTCAGCGTCCCGTCGACGAGGGCGAACTCGGTGTGGATCCTGGGCACGACGGCCTGCGATTCCGCCCGGATCGTGCGCAGCGACCCGAACCCGACCGCCAGGTCCCGGACACGCGACGGGTCGCCCTGGATGACGTCGAGGCTGGACGTCGTCCCGCTGAAGACGTCCCCCGAGATCGGGGCCGACAGGAGGGCGCCGCCCGGGATCGCGATCTGGTACGTGCCGCGCGACGGCGAGAAGACGCCGAGGTAGACCTGGGCACTGCCCTCGGTCGCGTCCGGTGCGCCGCGGACGATGCCCACCTCGTTGACGATCACGCTGCTGCCGCGCAGGGCGGACCCGAAGGCATAGGCGCCGACAGCGAAGCCAACAATGAGGATCGGCATCGTGATCCACGCCCACTCGCGCCGATCGAGGCGGCGCAGGACGAGGTAGTTGATCGGGCCGATCAGGGCGATGTAGCCGAACAGGAGGAGGAGCAGCCCGCCGAGCGGCGGCAGGGCGAGGGACGGCAGGTTGCCGGCCGCGCTGACGATCTGGCTGTCGTCGACGATCGCGACGGTGCCGTCGGAGCGGGCCGGGATCAGGGACGGCCAGAGTGACCGACCCGCGGCGGCCTGGGCCACCCAGCCGGCGGTCGGATCGAGGCCGAGAACCGTCACGCTCCCGGCGCCGTAGGCCGTCTCGGCCGCGACGACCCGATCGCCGCTCGTCGCGAGGGCGTGGCCGCGGATCAGCTCGCCGGCCATCGCCGGCACGTCGGCCGCGTCCTTCGGCGGCGTTCCGAGGAGCGCAGTGAGCGAGCCGGCAGCGACGTCGACGGTCGAGGTCGGGCGATAGGGAAGGATGTCGTCCGGGAAGCCGCCGAGCGAGCCGATCCCGGCGGTCCCACCGACGATCACGAGCCGGCCGCCGAGCGCCAGCCAGCCTCGGAACGCCGTCAGCTGCTCATTCGAGAGCGACGACGCGTCCACGTCCTGCCAGACCAGACGGTCGAGGGCGGACCAGGCCTCGATCCGGGTCGGGAGATCGGCCACGGTCAGCGGGACCACGACCGCGGGTTGCTGGTTCTGGACGGCGGGCAGGCTCAGGCCGCCGACGATCTTCGGCGGGTTCTCGGCGACGACACCGACGATCAGCTGGCTCGCGTCGTGGACCGTCACCACGATCTTCTGGCGGACGACGATCTGGCCGCCGCTGACGAGCACGACCTCGAGCTGCGGCCCGAACGACGCCGGCGGCTGGGCATGGAGGATCCACGTCTTGTCGGACGGGCTGTCCAGCTGGACGGCGACGGCGTAGCGAGTCCCGGACTGACTGGCCGCCTGGAGGCGGAGCTCGCCGCTGATCGAGGGGCCCGAGTTGACGAGGTGGACCTCGATCGCCATCCACGATCCGACCCGGGTGTGGCCCTGGAGCAGGACACGTGCGGTCATGGTCGGGGCATCGGCCGCACGCACGCCCGGTGCAGCTGGCCCGAGCCCTGTCAGGAGAGCCAGCGACGCGGCCGCGAACAGGGGGGCGAGCCGGTTGATCCGATGGGAGGCGCGACGCGTCACGGGCACTCCACGTGCGGGAAGGGCTGGCGGTCGCAGCATCGACGCCCCGACCCCCCGAAAAGTTGCGCTTGCCACGGTGCGATCGACTCATCGCGTTCCGCGCGACCGGACTCGCTGGCGACGGCGCGCCCGGCCCGGCTATCCTACGATGCCGTCGAGGGCCGGCCGTTGCGGCTTCACCCTGGTTGCCCGCAGCGTGGTTGCCCGCCGCCGACCGGCACTGTCGAATGACCGTCGACCCGAGGAATCCGTGCCCCAGATCCGCCCGTTCCGCGCGCTCCGGTTTGCCCCCGACGCCGTCGGCGACCCGGCGCTGGTGGTCGCCCCGCCGTACGACGTCCTCACGCCGGCCGACCGCAGCCGACTCCTGGCTCGGCACCCGAAGAATGTGGTCCGGCTCGATGCCCCGGTCGAGGAGCCCGGCGACGCGGAGGACGACCGCTATCGGCGGGCCGCCCGGACGCTCGCGGCCTGGCGCTCGGACGGGACCCTCCACAAGGACCCCCGACCCTCGATCTACGTCTACGAGCAGACGTATCGCGTTCCGGGCACGGAGATCGAACGGACGCAGCGAGGTTTCTTCGCCCGATTGCGGCTCGAGGCCATGGTGCCGGGTTCGGGCGTCCTGCCCCACGAGCGGACGCTTGCGGCCGCGCGCGAGGACCGCTACCGACTGCTCCGGGCGACCGGGGTGAACACGAGTCCGGTGATCGGCTTGTACAGCGATCCGGGCGGTCGGGCCGCCGCGATCCTTGCGACGCTGGCCGCCGGACCGGCCGCAGTCGACGCGCTCGACGACGACAGCGTCCGTCATCGGCTGTGGGTCGTCGAGGCGGACGGGCCGGCCGCGGCTTCGGTGGCGGAGCTGGTCGCGACCGCCGGCGCCGATCCCGTGACGATCGCCGACGGCCACCACCGCTACGAAACGGCCCTGCGCTACCGCGACGAACGGCGCATGAGCCGTTCGTGCGAGGAGGACCCGGCCTTCGATTACCTGCTCATGCTGTTCCTCGAGACGACCGCCGGGCCGCTGACCGTCCTCCCGACCCACCGCCTGGTCGCAGGCCTGGGCGCCGCCGGGATCGCGACGCTCCGGGCCGGACTTGATGACCTGTTCACTGTCGCAGCCGCCTCGCGGGACGAGCTCGCGGCATTCGGGGGTCGAGCCGACGGGCGGGGCGGCGAGGGCCGATTCGGGCTCTGGACGCGCGACGGTGGCTGGCTCCTGACCGCGCGCCGGGCCGCCTTCGAGCCGCTCCTGCCGGCCGGTGGCCCGGCCGTCCGACGTCTCGACGTCGTCCTCCTCGGCGCCGCCCTCGAGCGGCTCGCCGGGATCGATCCGGCGCAGGTCGCAGCAGGCGGGCGGGTGTCGTTCACGAAGTCGGCGGCCGAGGCGCTCGACGCGGTCGACGCCGCCCGCGACGAGATCGACGCGGCGTTCCTGCTCGACCCGACACCGGTGGCGTCGATCGCCGCGGTCGCCGCGGACGGCGACGTGATGCCGCAGAAATCGACCTATTTCTTTCCGAAGGCCCTGACCGGCCTCGTGATCAATCCCCTCGAATGGTGAGCCGACTGATGACCACAGTGATCGCGAACCCGTGCCTCGGCCGATGACCGACACGACACCGGACCAGATCCTGGCCCGAGCCCAGGTCCCGTCGGCGAACGGCCGGCCGATCCGCAAGGACGAGATCGAGCTCCACGACCGGGGCGTCTACATCGAGTCGTGGCTGCCCGAGCGTCGATCGCGTCGGAAGCCGCTCCTGTTCGTGCACGGCGAGCTGGCGGGCTCATGGATCTGGGAGCGGTTCCTCGGCTACTTCGCGTCGCGCGGCTGGGAGGGCCACGCGCTCAACCTCCAGAACCATTTCTGGTCGCGGACGGTCGATCCGACCGAGCTGACCTTCGATTCGTATGTTGACGACGTCGTCGCGGCCCTCAACCGGCTTGGCCCGACGACGGTCGTCATCGGTCACGGCCTCGGCGGACTCCTCGCGCTGAAGGCGGCCGAGCAGACGCCGGTCGGTGGGCTCGTCCTCCTCTCGCCGGAACCGCCTGCCGCCCTCCGCGCGCCTGCGGCGTCGCACCAGCTGCGCGACGTTCCCGACGTCTATGGCCGGGCCCGGATCGGCTGGTCGACCTTGCCCGAGAAGCTCCAGCGCGATCATCGAGACCTGACGATCGGTGACGTCCTGCGGATCCAGCACCTCTTGGGCCATAAGCCGCACGAGAGCGGCCGGGCCCGCCGGTCGGTCCTGGCGGGCGTCCCGATCGAGCCGCGCGCGTTCGCGGAGGTCCCCAGCCTGGTCATCGGTGCCGGACTCGACCAGGTCGTCGCGGAGCCTGTCTCGGAGCGACTCGCGACATGGCTCGGGGCGGAGTACGAGCCGTTCGGCGCCCACTCGCACTATGGGCTGATCGTCGGCGAGCAGAGCCATCAGCAGGTCGCCGACGCGATCCGCGGCTTCCTCGAGGCACACCGCCTGTGAGCTTCATCGATCAGTCGCCCCGGGCCGGTTGGCCAGCCGGGCCGGGTGGCGACGATCGCGGTCCGTTGCTATCATCCCGATCCGGTCCGCGACATCGATCCGTCGCCGGCCCGTTCGGAGCCGCATTCGTCTAGAGGCCCAGGACACCGCCCTCTCAAGGCGGAGATCACCGGTTCGAATCCGGTATGCGGTACCAACTCCGAACCACAACATGTTGTGGTTGATCTGATCCAGAGGCACCACATGTTGTGGTCTTTGTGGTTGTCGTGCACGGCGACTAGCCCATGTGCGGTACCAGTCCCAGATGGCGAGCTGGCGTCGATCGTCGAGCGCTGGGCCTCCTGACGATCCGAGTCAAGCGCCGGAAATGCGATTCGCCAACGGGAGTAGATTCAGCGTCCGGCACCGCCCGGCATTCTCGGACCCTGCTCGAGGACAACGTGACCACAGAGGAGCTCCTTGAAGCGTGGCGCGAGGCATCGCGCGCCGCGCAGCTTGCCGACCGATTAGCCAACCTCGCACACACCTCAGCGGACCGCGCCGAAATCGGCGCGACGAACGCCGAGGAGATCGCCACCTTGGCTGAGCAAGTCGCCATGGCTGCGGCCGCGACGGCGATCCGAGCCCGTGCCACCGCGGACCAGGCGCGACTGATCGCACGCAAGAGCCAGGACGGCCAGCTCACAGGCGCGGAGCGGGAGCAGACCGGCGCGCGCGAGAACGAGTCCCAGGCTCGCGATGCCTTCCACGGTGCCGAGACCGAGGCACACGCGCGCCACAGGAAGGAGCGTTCACCCGAGCGACCTTGACAGGTGGGATGACGTTTTGCTCGCCAAAACGTGGCCCGAAGGGCGGGGCCACATCATCGACGATCTGACGGCGGTCGTGGACTTCGCGAAGGCCTATCCCGACGCGCAACGTGACGGCAGCCAAGCGAGGGACCCGCGAGCAGCCTGCCCACGTAGATCTGCCACTTAGCAAACTCGATGGGCCAAATCGTTCTGGCCCAAGCGTGGAGCGCCAAGCCTAGGCCGCTCTACTTGCAGCTCTTCGCCTCGAGCAGGTTCAGGGCCTCGGGCCAGTCTCCGATGAATTCGGGATGGTCGCCGGCGTCGTCACCGAGGGCATCGCCGGCC
>JANMCU010000190.1:0-5570 GCA_031361415.1 Chloroflexota bacterium
ACTTGCGCCGACCTATGAGCGAGTCCCGCCGCGAACCTACGGCGGGACCGAGCTCATCGTCCATCTGATCACCGAGGAGCTCGTCGCCCGCGGTCACGACGTGACCCTGTTCGCGAGCGGCGATTCGCTGACCACGGCCAGACTCCGGAGCGTGACGGCCGAGCCGATGCGCTACGGCGAGGCTTCGGCCGCGGGCTTCACCCACGCCGAGTACCTCCAGCTGGCCAACGCCCAGGCGGCCTTCCAGGCCGCATCCGATGGCGCGTTCGACCTCGTCCACAATCACGCCGGGATCGAGGGGATGGTCCTCGCCGCGACCTCCCGGACCCCGGTGATCTCGACGATGCACAACCCGTTCACGGAGCCGACGCGATCGATCTGGGACGCCTACCCGTGGTTCCATCACGCCGTCTCCGCCGCGAGCGCCGCCACGTTCCCGACGCGCGGCGCCCTGCCGCCGATCCTCCACGGGATCGACGTGGCCTCCTTCGCATTCGAGCCAGCGCCGGCGGGCGGCTATCTCCTCTTCCTTGGCCGGTTCAGCAAGGCGAAGGGCGCCGATCGCGCGGTCGAGGCAGCCCGGCGGGCGGGCCGGCGGCTCGTCCTTGCCGGCAAGATCGACGCCGCCGATGCGGACCACGTCCGGACGACGATCGAGCCCCTGTTCGACGACGATCAGGTCCGCTACGTCGGCGAGGTCGACGGCGCAGACAAGCGCGACCTCCTCGCGGGCGCAGACGCCCTCCTCTTTCCGATCGAGTGGGACGAGCCGTTCGGGCTGGTGATGGTCGAGGCGCTCAGCTCCGGGACACCGGTCATCGGGTTCCGCCGAGCGAGCGTGCCAGAGGTCGTCGAGGATGGTCGAACGGGCTTCGTGGTCGACGATGTCGACGGCATGGTCGACGCGATCGCGAGGATCCACGAGCTCGATCGAGGTGCGTGTCGGTCGGCGGCGGAGACGCGCTTCAGCGCGCGCCGGATGGTCGACGATGTCGAGGTGATGTACCGCTCGATCCTCGAGCCGGTCGGCGCCGCCACGGTCGGAGTCTAGGGAGCAGGTTCGGTCGCGCCGCCGCGCGAGCGGTGGTACAGCGCGACGTTCCAGGAGAGGCGGGGCCGCTTCAGCGCCGCCCCGAGCTCGACGCCGGCCGGCCCGAACGCGTCGTCGAGGAGACCGCGAGCGATGTCGAACGTGTCGAAGGTCCAGAAGCAATGGACGACGCGAACCCGGAAGCCGTTCGACAGGAACGGACCGTCGCGCCGACTCCACGTGCTGTACTCGGGCAGGTCCCCCCGGAGGCGCGAGACGTCGTCGCGTCCGTAGTCCTGGATTACGAGCAGGCGGCCGCCCGGGCGCAGGATTCGATCCGCCGTGGCGAGATCCGCCGGGTCGACCCCGCGGAAGCCCGACCAGGCGGTCACGATCGCATCGGCCGACTCGTCGGGCACGGACCGCGCGGCATCGCCCGGCAGCGTCTCGACGTTGGTTGCCCGCGCGCCGGCGGCCGTCCAGCGCGCAATCTCGTCCGGCCCGCCGCCGACGAACAGCACGTCACGATCGGTCAGCGGACCCAGGGCCTCGAGAGCGCGATCGAGCTTGCGCTCCCGATCCAGGGCTGACGCGAGTATCGCCGCGGGTCCCGGAGGCAGGGTGACGGGAAGGTCGGACACGAGACCGAAGAGTAACCGAGGCCGCGGGACGATCGGCCGTGCGCTCCCGATCGTCCCGTGTCACGATCCTGACGTGGTTCGGCAATTCCTCGCAATGCCCGGGGGCCTGCGACTCTTCCTCGTCTACGCCTTGACGATTCTGTTCGGGATCGGCATCTCGCTCCGGTATGTCATCGACCAGGCGATCGCCGCCCCGGTCAGCCTGACCGGCGTGGTCGTCATGGTCCTGCTGGCCTACACGATCTTCACGACGACGCTCGTCATCCAGCGCAAGCAGGCGGCCCGCGGCCTCGCCCTCGGGCTGGCCAGCCTGACGCTGCCGTTGACGATCTACGTGCTCGCGGCCGGGCTGGTCCCACAGACGATCTTCCTCGCGACGCTGGCTGCCCTGCTCTTCCGGGGACTGATGCGTGACGAGGTCCGTGCGTACCTGAACGAGGAGTGAAGCCGCCTTCCGGGCGTCGTCCGGAGCGCTGAACCCCGACGTCTCGGACGCCGACACACACCACCGGTCGGTTGACGGTACCCTTGCCGGACCTGCGCGGGCCCCTGCGGCCCGGCGCGCACGCGCGATGGGGCGCTGTGTGCATTCCAACCACGATCGAGACGAGGCACGACCGAACCGTGAGCAAGGAATCACGCCACGCGGCCCGACTGGCGCGCGAGAGCCGCCGGCTCGGCCCGGCTCGGCAGCCGGGAGCCGGCACCGGGCCAGCCGATGCTCCCGACGGAGCGGCGGCGCCGACCGCCGGACCGACCACCCGCCCGACCGGTCGACCGATCAGCGGCGTCGGCGCCCGCGCCGGCCGTCGCGCACAGACCCGGCTGGCTCCCGCGCCGACCTTTCTCGAGCGTTACCGGAGCCTTCTCGTCACGGTCGCGGCCGTGGCGATCGTGGCCGTGGCCGTCGGCTTCGTGTTCATCGGAACGACCTCGGCCACGTACACCTGCGGCAGCCAGTTCAATCCGTCGCCGACCCCACCGCTCGCGCCCGGCTCAAGCGCGCAGCTCGGCTTCTTCGAGGAGGACATGGGCGCGGCCCACATCACCGCCGGACCGGTCAACTACCTGTTCTGCCCGCCGGCGTCCGGTAGCCACTTCAACCAACCGGGCGTCGCCGGCCCGATCATCCCCCGGCTGTACAAGCCGGACGACAAGGTCGGACCGTCGAACTGGATCCACAACCTCGAGCACGGCGCGATGGTCGTCCTGTACCGGAACGATTCGCCCGGTTCCACGGCCGCCGGCCAGCAGGCCTTCAAGGACTTCATCAGCACCTTTCCGGCGAGCCCGATCTGCAAGGTTCCCGCGGGCAACATCTCGCCGGTCATCGCCCGCTTCGATGACATGCCGCACCCGTTCGCGGCGCTCGTCTGGGATCGGGTGTTCTATCTCGACACATGGGATCCCGCCCTCGTGAACCAGTTCTACCTGACCGAGTCGGAGCGACTCGACTCGCAGGGAGCCATGATCGCGCCGCCGGAGAAGGGCTTCTGCAACCCGTCGGCCAGGCCGGATGCGGCGCCGAGCGCGAGTACGGCGGCGGCGTCGGGCCCGGCGCCCGCGTCGGACACGCCGTCGGTCGCCCCGTCGGCGGCCCCGGCCGCACCGAGCGCCAGCCCCGAGCCGTCCGCGGCACCGAGCTGAGCTGCGGCTCCGCGTGGCCGAGCCCGCGATTCCGAAACCGGGCAAGATCGTCTGCGTCGGATTGAACTATGGCGACCATGTCGCCGAGGGCGCCGGCCGCAAGGCCCCTCAATGGCCGCTCCTGTTCGCGAAATTCGCGAACGCCGTCGTCGGTGACGGCGTGGCCATCGTCCGGCCCGAGGGCACGCATGCGCTCGATCTCGAGGTCGAGCTCGGCGTCGTCATCGGCCGAAAGGCGCGGCGGGTCGCGGTCGAGGATGCGATGGGCCATGTTTCCGGCTACGTCGTCGTCAACGATGTCTCCGCCCGCGATTGGCAGGGCAACACGGCCGCCCTCGCCGAGGGCCAGACGGGCGATGGCCAGTGGCTGCGGGCCAAAAGCAGCGACACGTTCCTGCCGATCGGCCCGGTCTTCGTCACCGCCGACGAGCTCGACCCCGCGGCCGGCCTGCGCCTCCGCAGCTGGCGAATCCCGGGACCCGGCCGGCCCGGCGCCGGCGAGCCGCAGTTGATGCAGGACGGCTCGAGCGCCGACATGATCTTCGGCATCCCGGAGCTGATCTCGTTCATCAGCCGCCACATCGCGCTCGAGCCGGGTGATCTGATCGCCACCGGCACCCCGTCCGGAGTCGGCGTCTTCCGCGATCCACCGGTGTTCCTCGAGCCCGGCGACCGGGTCCGCTGCGAGATCGAGGGCATCGGCTCGGTCGAGAACCCGATCGTCGACTGGACGGACGACCCGCGCGCGTGACGCGAGTCTGCGAGAGCTAACCTGCCGCCGGCCCACCGAAGGCCGAGGAGGAGCTCCGCGACTTCCATCGGCCTGAGGTCCCCTGCGACGACCGCGCTCCCCCCAGGCGCGTTCTCATGACAGCAACGAGTGGCTGGTCGGAAAGCGCGGCGTCGCCATACGCGTAGTGCCCTCAGCTCTGAGCGGTTGTCTCCGATCTGCGCCTGACGGGAACGGGCACGCGGTCCGACGCGGGCCGCGCCACCGCCGACGGGGCGAATGCACGCGCCGCCGTGGCGTACCCATCGAAGGGCGGGCGCGAGCGGCGACCGTCGAGTCGCGTGCGCACGAGCCAGTCGGACCGATGGCTCGCGGGATTGATGAGGGCGATCCCGCGCCCCGCAGCAGGTTCGCCCCGAACGACCTCGAGCATGTGGCTCGCCCGGTCCGGAAATCGTGCGAAGGCCTCGCGGTTGGCCACGATCGCCCGGTCGACCTCGTCGCTCCACAACGCGATCAGCCACGCCGTGGTCTGCCGTGGCTGCCAGCCCAGTCGACGGGCCGCGGCAACTGCGTGGCGTTCGTACCATGAAATCTGCCGCTCCGTCGCGCCGAGGTCATCGAGCCGAGTCTTGATCTCGATGATCAGCAGGATTCCCGATCGCGGGTGGAAAGCCAGAAGGTCGATCCAGCCATGGATGCGGCCCTCCGAGACCTCGACCTCACGCGCCACGATCCAGTCCGCGCTCGTGAGACGGCGGTCAACCGCGCCGGAGCATCGGGCGTGAACCAGGTCGTGCGACCGACGCTCCGACAGGAAGATCGGCGGAGTCGCGATCAGCTCAAGCCGCAGGCCGAGCGCCTCGCCGAGCCGGTCCACCAACGCGAGGGACGGGTTGGCACGTCCCGCCTCGACCCGAGCCAGGTACCCACGTGAGATCCCGACCGAGTCGCCAACCTCTTGCTGGCTGAGGTCGAGTCGAAGCCGCGTATCGCGAGAGACGCGCCCGAATTCTCGCCGGATCGACATTCCCACATTGAACTCGGGATGCCTTATCTGGCGGTTATCCGCTCCGCCCATCGCCCACGCCACCCCTTACCGGACCCTCCATCCTCGCCGGCACCGTTCCTGGTAGGCGCGATCCCGGGACATTCGCGTGGCGACCACCCTCATCCGCGACATGATCTCGCTCGAATCGCGTTGGGCCTCGAGTGGATCTTCGAGATTCGCGCCTGACAGGCGCGATCGGATCGGCGCTCACTGGAGGAAAGTGGTGCCGAGCGGCCGATCGGCGCGGGCGCCGCGGCGACGAGCCCGGCCACAACGCGGCACACTGAGCCCATGCGTGCCCTCGTCAAGACCGACGCCCGCCCCGGCCTTCACCTTCTCGACGTCCCCGAGCCGCCGATGGGCATCAATGACGTCCGGATCGGGGTCCGCAAGACCGGCATCTGCGGCACCGACCTCCACATCGAGTCGTGGGACGCCTGGGCCGCTGGCGCGATCACACCGCCCCTCATC
>JANMCU010000209.1:0-6182 GCA_031361415.1 Chloroflexota bacterium
ACTGGGTGCTCATCGGCCGGTCGGGCGGGATCGCCTCGGTCCAGGGACAGGGCACGTTCACCGGAGGCTTCGACGGCGTCAGCGACGTCTGCGATGCCGGCCTCTATTCCGGAACGTACGAGGGCCAGATCCGGATGGCTCCGTAGAACCGGCGCTCGGTCAACGCAAAGAAGCCGGCCCTGCGGCCGGCTTCTTCGGTCGCCTGGCTCAGTGGACCTCGGGAACGAAGGTCTGGTCTGTCATCGGCGGCCGGACATAGCCGGCGTCCGACTGGCGCGGCGGCAGCTCGATGATCTCGCGCGTGACGTCCTGGTACGGGATCAGGCTCAGCAGGTGGGTGATGCAGTTGAGCCGCGCGCGCTTCTTGTCGTCGGCGTTCACGACATACCACGGGGCTTGCTTGAAGTCGGTGTGGGCGAACATCTGGTCCTTGGCCCTCGAGTAGTCGAGCCAGCGCGTGCGCGACTGGACGTCCATCGGGCTCAGCTTCCAGTGCTTGGTCGGGTCGTTGATCCGCGCCTGGAACCGGCGCTCCTGTTCGGCGTCGCTGACCGAGAACCAGTACTTCACGAGGATGATCCCGGAGCGCATGAGCATCCGCTCGAACTCGGGTGCCGTGCGCAGGAACTCCTGGTACTCGTCCTCGGTGCAGAAGCCCATCACATGCTCGACGCCCGCCCGGTTGTACCAGCTCCGATCGAACAGGACCATCTCGCCGGCGGTCGGCAGGTGCGCGACGTAGCGCTGGAAATACCACTGGCTCCGCTCGCGTTCCGTCGGAGCCGTGAGCGCAACGACGCGGCAGACGCGCGGGCTCAGGCTCGCGCTGATCGTCTTGATCACGCCGCCCTTGCCGGCGGCATCCCGACCCTCGAACAACACGACCACCCGCAGGCCCTCGTGCCGGATCCACTCCTGGAGCTTGACGAGCTCCACCTGGAGTCGCCCCAACTCGGGCAGATAGGCCCTGTTCTTCAGGGCGAGCTGCGCGGGACGACCGCCCGCCGCGGCGAGCCCGCTCGGCGGCGCGCCCGTCGTCGTCGAACGCCTGGCCGGGCCGATCTTCCGAGCGCCAACCTTGGCCGCTGCCGCCCTCGTCGAACGAGGCTGCTCGGACGCATGTTTCTTCGCCATCAGCCGCTCCACATCGCTGCACGACGATCGGTACCGTAGCACGCGTCGTGCTGGACGGACGTCCGCGGTCCAGTGAGTTCGCCCGCTGTCGTCCGTTCGCGCGACCCCCCCAGGGCTGACGTTGTCGGTCGCGAGTCAGGCTCGGGTCCGGTATCGCTCGAAGCCGCGGGTCCAGGTCACGCGTCGATCGGCGCTGATCGCGAGGGCTT
This sequence comes from Chloroflexota bacterium, assembly GCA_031361415.1. GTDB lineage: Bacteria > Chloroflexota > Limnocylindria > Limnocylindrales > CSP1-4 > CF-46. Next base: position 1,344 of record JANMCU010000209.1, read on the forward strand.
CGTAGCCCGCGCGGTCAGCGAGCCACGCCAGCCCGCCGGGGCCCTTCGCGAACGCGGCCGTTGCATACGCATCCGCGCTGGCCAGGCTCGGGCCGACGACGGTGATGCTCAGGATCCCCTCGGGCGGGCGTCCGCGATGCGGGTCCACGATGTGGCCAGGCCGCTCGTACCCGGCCGACGTCGCGACCGCGAGATCACGGGCCTCGACCACGACGGCAACGCGGTCGGCCAGCTCGGGATGGCGGATCCCGACCCGCCACGGCCGGCCCGGCTCGGGTTCGCCGCGAGCGATGACGTCGCCTCCGGCGTTGAGGCAATAGCTCGTCGCGCCGGCGGCGTCCAGGATCGCCGCCGCCGCCTCGACCGCCCAGCCCTTGACGTACCCCGATGGATCGACGCGGCCGTCGGGTCGATGACCGCGCACGTCGAAGAAGCCGTTGCTCAGCCCGCGAAGCTCCTCGCATCGCGCGAGCACAATCTGGACATCATCCGAGCAGTCCTCGACCGCGATCTCGGCGCGCCCGAGCCGACTGATCTCGCTCCCCTCGACGTACGGACTGAAGCGCGCGTCCACGGCGCGAAGGTGGTCGAAGGCCGCGTCGACGGCGGCGGAAGGAATGGCCGGCCCCCGCAGGTCGAGGCTGATCGCGGTGCCCATGATGTGCTCGACCTGGATGCGACCGGCCGCGCGGTCGGGCGCGACCAGTCCCGCGGCGCCCGCCCCGCTGTCACCCACCGGCGCGAACAATCGCGGACTGGAGTGACTGGTCGTAGGCATCGCTCGTATAGGTGGCACCCGAGACGGTATCGATCTGCGCGCTCTGCGCCTGGAGCACCTCGCTCCGCAGGATCGGCCCGGCGTACTGGCTGATCTCGTTCGAGCGGCGGCGATCGAACGGCAGCTTGAGCGACTGAACGTCGGTGATCTTGCCGGCCGATTCGATCAGTCGGACCTGGACGTCGCCGAACTGGGTGCCGATGACGTCGCCGTCGACCTGGATCGTCCCGCCGGCGGTCGCGGCCGAGGCGGACGCGACGGGGACCGGCAGCGAGCCCGACGCGAGCGGCCGCACGGTCGGACGCGCGCTTGCCGACACGCTGCTGCCGGGACCGCGCGACGCGATGGCGATCTGTGGCGGGCCGGTCGCGACGGCCGGCGAGTCCGGCGTCTTGAAGCTGAACAGGAGCACGAGCCCGATCGCGGTGGCGACGAGGGTCACGACCGCTCGCCGCGGCGGAGGCGCGAGGGCGGCCGGACGCCGCTGGGCGGCCGGTCGCCGCTGGGCGGCCGGTCGCCGTGGCGCCAGCGGCGGCGCGGATCGGCGCGGATCAGTAGGCAAATTGCTCCTCGTGGATCTGGGATCCAGGGATGCGCAGCCGACGAAGATTGTCGCGGACGGTTCGAATCATGCCGTCGGGGCCACAGACGTAGATCTCACGCGACGCGATGTCCGGCACCATCGAGCGAAGGTTGCGCGCGTCGAGGGGATCGCGGTGCAGGGCGGAACGTCGGCCGATCAGGTAGTGGAGCCGCGCGCCGCGGGCCTTGCTCAGGACCTCGAGCTCGCTCGCGAAGACGACATCCTCGTTTCGACTCGCCCGGTAGATCAGGGTGATGGCGCCGTGCCGGGCCGGCATCCCTTCGAGCAGCGCACGCAGCGGGGCGACGCCCATTCCACCCGCGATCAGGAGGATCGCTCGACCTGGGGGGTCATCGCCCGTGAAGGCGCCATATGGCCCTTCCGCGAAGACCCGTGTCCCCGGGACGAGCCGTCGGACGGCGGAGGTTCCGTCCCCGGTTCCGTTGACCGTGAACCGCAGGAAGCGCTCGTTCGGGGCCGCCGACAGGGAGAAAGGGTGCGTTCGCCACCAACCGTCGCCGGCGAGGAATCGCCACAGGAAGAACTGCCCCGGCTGCGCGGCCAGTTGCTCGAGATGACGGCCCGTGACGTAGATCGACACCGCGCCGGGGCCCTCCGCAACGACACTGGCGACGCGGAGCTCGTGGCGGAGGAAGAGCTGGATCGGTCGCCCGATCCGGAAGATGAGGATCGCGGCGATCGTCAGCGCGTACAGGGCGATCCAATAGGCCACCGCGATCGGGTCGGACAGGAAGTCCGTCCCGAGGACGAGCTGGTGGGCGAACCCGAGCGCCATTCCGAGATACGCGTACAGGTGGATGTAGTACCAGGTCTCGTACGTCAGCCTGCGGCGCGCGGCCCGGACCGACAGGACGGCGACCACGATCAGGAGCGCCATCCCGACGGTCGCCATCAACACGTACGGGTACGTGGTCAGGAGCGCCCATGCTTCGGTCAGCGCATCGCTGCCGGTCGTCATGGCGAACCCGACGGTCGTCAGGACGGTGTGGGCGACGAGCAACCAGACGCAGCTGAACCCGATCCAGCGATGCCACACGGCAAGCCGCGGCAGTCCGAACGATCGATCCAGCCACGGACTGCGCGACATGAGGACGAGACCGATCAGCGCGATATACGTCCCGAGGAGCGCCGTGACCTGGCCTGCGGCGGTCAGGATGCCGCCGATGCTCGAGAGCTGGTCGAGCCCGCCGTGGCGGATCCACATCGCGACGATCAGCGCGCCGTTGCCGATTCCAAGGGCGGCGACGTCGGCCGAGCGGAGGAGATGCGAGGACGGGCGCTCGAGATCGGAGCGGGACGCAACTCGGTCCATGTTGGCGCGATGGTCGGTCGTGCTTTCTTTCGGTCGGATTACGGCTCCACGTGATGCCCGACACGATCCTGGTCCGAGTCCTCAGGTTTGCGGTTCCAGGATTCGGTCGACGAGCTGGCTGCAGCCCCCGACGTGGAGCGACGCGGCGCGACCGGCGATTGTGGGCGGCTTTCCGATCAACCGACGCCGAATGGCGACTCGACCGAATGATTCCGCGGTCCTCGAGCGACTCATTCGCAGCGGCCGGACAATTCGGCCGGCCCGACAGCGGCGGAGCTCGACCATGCACACGCGACGACCGATCTTCCTTGCGATCCTCCTGACGATCTCATCGCTCGGCCTGGGCTCTGGCGTGTCAGCCCGGACGCTCGTCGATCCGACCTCGCTCACCCCACCGCTCAAGCCATTCCGGATCTGCTATCAGCAGGGGCCCACCGTCGTCTGTGACACGAGCGGCGACGTGACCTACGAAAACCGTGAGACGGACGTCGCCCCGTGCGGAATGATCTATCAGAGCGCCCACGAAATCAGCAACTCGACTCGCTTCTATCAGGATGGCCTCCTCGTTCGACGCGCGGTCCAGGAGCAGATCACCGGAACATGGTCCCTGAGCCCGACCGGCGCAGGCCCAACGGTGGCCTGGGCAGTGGACGACAGCTGGGACGACCATTTCACCGTTCCGGGCGACATCGACAGCCTTGTCCGCGTCGTCCGAGGATCCCTGCTCCGCGTTCCCGCTCTCGGCTCGGAGATGAAGGCGTCGGGTGTCTTCATCCAGGACGACTCCGGCGACTACCGAGGCCTCTACACGAACGACGACGCTGCGACCCGCGACCTCTGCGCTCTGCTCGTCGGCTGAGCCACCTCGAACCAACGGCGCGAGGGAATGACCGCCCGAACTGGCTCCATCGAAGGCGTCAACGAGCTCCATGCGGCGCTCGCGGACGACGACGCCTTCGCGGCCTGGTACCGGCGGACGCTCCCTCGCGTCTACGGCTATCTCCTGAGCCGCTGCGGGAACGACGTGAGCGTCGCTGAGGAGCTGAGCCAGCAGACGTTCGTCGCGGCGATTGCCCAGTCCGGTCGGTTCGACGGTCGGTCCGAGGTCGTCACGTGGGTGTGCGGGATCGCCCGCCACAAGCTTGCCGATCACTTCCGGACGCTCGAGCGCGAGGAGCGCCGGCAGATCCAGCTCGAGGTTCGCCAGATCCACCTCGAACGTGTCGCCGCTGCCGCGTCGGGACTGGACGATCAGGCCGCGATCGCCGACGCGCTCCATTCGCTGCCGGTGGCGCAGCGGGCCGTCCTCGCATTCGTCGTGCTCGATGGCCTCCCGGTCGCCGAGGCCGGTCGACTGATGGGCAGAAGCGCCGCGGCGACGCATTCGCTGTTGCATCGGGCGCGCGAGAGCTTCCGAAGGGCCTACGGCGGGGAGCTGGGCGATGACTGACCCACGGATGGACGCCCGGATCGACGCGCTGCTCCGCCGCCTCGACGTTCCGGCGAGCCCCGACCAGGAGTTCGTAGCGACGAGCGCGGTTGCGCTCCTGCCGCATGCCCGCCGCGCTCGATCGCGGAATCGCGGCAGGGCAGCTCGCCTTGTTTGGGACCTGCGCCTGGCCGCGGCGACCCTGACCAGACGAACCCTGACCGGGTCGCGGTCCGCAGTCGCGGTCCTCGGAGCTCTCGTGCTGATTGCCGTGCTTCTCGCCCTCCTACTGGTCATCGTCGGCTCGCACAGACGACTGCCGCCTCCGTTCGGCGTTGCCGGGAATGGGACGATCGCGTACGTCGCGGACGGTCATGTCTACCTTGCGGATCCCCACGGAGCAAACCGCCGCCAGGTGACGTTCGACGCCGGACAGCAGACCGATCCGGCCTTCTCCCGGGACGGCACGCGACTCGCCTGGCGGCAATTCAACGTGGGCGGCGATCCGGAGGTTGCAGACGCGATCGTTGCCAACGCCGATGGGTCCAATCAGGTCGTGATCGCCCGCTCGGTCAAGGGCCTGAGCCACATCGCCTGGTCCCCCGATTGTCGGTTCGTGGCGTTCTCCGGGTCGATCGGTGGAGGGCCGGGAAGCGGCTGGATCGCGCCGGCGGACGGCTCCGCGCCGCCGGCGAGCTTTACCCAGATCCCCGGTG
>JANMCU010000222.1:0-4299 GCA_031361415.1 Chloroflexota bacterium
CGGGCGCGACCGCGACGGCCACCGGCGCGGCCGGCCCGGCCAAGCACTGACCGCGATCTGGATCGCGCGAGGTTCGCGCCCTCGACCGAATCGGCGATCGTCTCGCCGGCTGCCCGTCTGCGCGGCGAGATCGTGCTGCCCGGCGACAAGTCGGTCAGCCATCGAGCGCTGATGTTCGCGACCCTGGCAGCGGGCACGAGTCGCATCTCCGCCGCCGGTGACGGCGCTGACGTCCGCTCGACCGCGGGCGTCTGTCGGGCGCTCGGGGCGACCGTCACGAGGCTGGGCGAAGACGATCAGAAACCCGATCGGCTCCCATCGGCGACGGTCGATTACCTCGTCGAGTCGCCCGGGGTCGACAGGTTGAGCGAGCCGGAGGCCGACCTCGACTGCGGCAACTCCGGGACGAGCCTCCGCCTGTTCGCGGGGATCCTCGCGGGGCTGCCGTTCCGGGCGGTCCTCGACGGCGACGATTCATTGCGACGGCGTCCGCTCGCCCGTATCATCGAGCCACTTCGCGCGATGGGCGCGACGCTTCACTCCCGATCCGACGACTCCCTCCCGCCGCTGACCGTCATCGGTCGTCAGCCCCTCCACGCCGTCGATCGGTGGACCCCGGTCCCCAGCGCGCAGGTCAAGTCGGCGATCCTGTTGGCGGCGCTCCGGGCGGACGGCCGGACGACCGTTCGCGAAGCGGTCGCGACGCGCGATCACACCGAGCGGATGCTGCGGGCGCGCGGCATCGGCGTCACGACGGAGCGACTGGGACCGGCCGATGCCGAGGGGCACAGCGGCGCGGTGGCGGTGGGGCTCGAAGGAGGGCGGACGATGCTGGCGATCGACGAACACGTCCCCGGCGACGTGTCGGCGGCCGCCTTCTGGCTCGTCGCTGCGGCCATCCACCCCGATGCCGACCTGGTCCTGCGCAATGTCGGCGTCAACCCGACGCGGCGGGCCGTGATCGAGCTCCTCCGGGCGATGGGTGCCGACATCGAGGAGACGGCGGTCGGCGATCCGGGCGACGGCGTGCTGGACGAGACGCGACACCCTTCGGCCACCGGGCCCCACGATGACGTCGGCGAGCCGCTGGCCGATCTCCGGGTCCGCTCGTCCGCCCTTCAGGCGATCGACCTCGGGCCGGCCGAGGTCGCGGCGGCGATCGACGAGATTCCGATCCTGTGCCTTGCGGCGGCCCATGCCGGGGGGACCACGACCATTCGCGGCGCGGGCGAGCTCCGACACAAGGAGTCAGACCGGATCGCCGGCATTGCTGACGGCCTCGCCGCCCTCGGCGTCGATATCGCGGTCGACGGTGACGACCTTCGAATCCGCGGCGGGCGGCCCTTGACCGGGGCGACCGTCGACAGCCGCGATGACCACCGGCTCGCGATGACGTTCGCGATCGCCGGGCTCACGGCAGTCGGCCGGACGACCGTCCTCCGGCCGGCCAGCGCGTCGATCTCCTATCCCGGCTTCTTCGACGATCTCGGAAGGGTTGGCTCATGACCAAGCGCGTCGTCCTCATCGGTCATCCTGTCGCCCACTTGCTGTCGGGTGCGATGCAGCAGGCCGCCTTCGACGATCAGGGCATCGACGCCGCCTACGAGCTCTGGGACCGGGCGCCGATCGCCCTGCCGGACACGATCGCCGAGATCCGGGGCGACGCCTTCCTCGGGGCGAACGTCACGATCCCGCACAAGGAGCGTGTCGTGCCGCTCGTCGATCGCCTCACCGAGGAGGCCCAGGTGACCGGTGCCGTCAACACGATCACCCGCGAGGGCAAGCGGCTCGTCGGCCACAACACCGACGTGCCGGGGTTCAAGGTTGCCCTCGACAAGCTCGTCGGGCGCCAGAAGATGCCCCGGTACGCCGTCGTCCTCGGGGCGGGCGGTGGGTCGCGCGCGGTCGTGTACGGCCTGATCCGGGAGGGCTTCCAGCGGATCATCGTGTTCAACCGCCATCTCCACCGAGCGGAGTCGCTGGTCAAGCATTTCGGCCGAAGCGCCGCCCACATGGAGCTGCGGGCCATGCCGTGGCACGAGTCGATCATCGAGGCCGAGCTGGCCAAGTCGAAGGTCCTCGTCAACGCGACCTCGATCGGGCTGACCAGTGACGTCTCGCCGATTCCGGCCGGGATCCTGGCCCCGGACCTGCTGGTGCTCGACCTGATCTACGCCCGCACGCGCCTCCTGCACGAGGCCGAGGCGGCCGGCTGCACCGTGTCCGATGGCGAGCTGATGTTGCTCCACCAGGGCGCCGCGGCCTTCACGCTGTGGACGGGCATGCCCGCGCCGGTCGAGCTGATGCAGAAGGCGCTCTCCGCCGCTCGTGCCGGCGGTGTCCGATCGGCGGAGGGCGAGCCTGCCGGCGACGATCCGCTCGGCCCGATCGGGGCGGGTGCCGCCGGTCCGACGGGCGCCTGAGCGGCCGGACCGGACACCCGATGGGACGTCTGCGCTGGCTGACCGCCGGGGAATCGCACGGCCGGACGCTGGCCGTGACGATCGAGGGCGTGCCGGCCGGGCTGCCGCTCGGTGCCGAATCGTTGTCGATCGATCTCGCCCGACGCCAGCGCGGCTACGGCCGCGGGGCGCGCCAGGCGATCGAGCACGACCAGGCCGACGTCGTCAGCGGCGTCCGGCACGGGGTCACCCTCGGGTCGCCGATCCTGCTCCTCGTCGCCAATCGCGACTGGGACAACTGGACGCGGGTCATGCAGGTCGAGGGCCTGAGCGACGAACAGGCTGCCGAGCTGGCTGAAGCCGCCGCGGACGGGAACAAGCGGGCGACCCCGGTGACTCGCGTCCGGCCCGGCCATGCGGACCTCGCCGGCGCATTGAAGTACGGGTTCAACGACGTTCGCAACGTCCTCGAGCGCGCATCCGCTCGCGAAACCGCCGCCCGCGTCGCGGCCGGTGGCGTGGCGCGGACGATCCTCGCGGCGCTCGGCGTCGAGGTCTGGTCGTTCACCGCCGAGGTCGGCGGCGTCGCGGTCGATCCTTTGCGTGCGACGCGCTCGCGCGAGGAGGCCGATGCGTCGCCCCTGCGTTGCCCCGATCCGGAGGCGGAGGCGGCCATGATCGCCCGGATCGACGAGGCACGCTCGAACGGCGACACCGTCGGCGGCGTATTCGAGGTCGTCGCCCACGGGCTGCCGATCGGGCTCGGGTCGTACGTTCACTGGGATCGCCGCCTCGACGGAGCGCTGGCGGCCGCGGTGATGAGCATCAACATCGTCAAGGGCGTGGAGTTCGGGCTCGGGTTCGAGCAGACGAAGCGGTTCGGGTCGGCAGTTCATGACGTGATCGCGGGGCGCGGCGAGGGCGGCCGCTGGATCCACCGCTCGAACAACGCCGGCGGGCTGACCGGCGGGATCACGAACGGCGAGCCGCTCGTCGTGCGTGGGGCCGTCAAGCCGATCTCGACCCTCGCCCGGCCGCTGCCCTCGGCCGACCTCGTCAGCGGCGAGGCCGTCGACAAGGCACATTACGAGCGCTCCGACATCAGCGTTGTGCCGGCGGCGGGTGTCGTCGCCGAGGCGATGGTGATGCTCACCCTGGCCGACGCGATGCTCGACAAGTTCGGCGGCGACACGATTGCCGATACGCGCGCTGCGCTCGATCGTTACGTCGAGCGGATCTCCGGGCCGATCGAGGTGCCGGTCGCCGGCGGACGGAGACCGGAGGCGGCCGGTTCGGCGGCCGCTGGCAGCGACCAGGCCGGCGCCGGCGGCGACGAAGCCGGTTCCGGCGGCGACGACTAGGTCAGCGGTCGATCGATGGACATCGTCCTCGTCGGGCTTCCGGGCAGCGGCAAGAGTGCCGTCGGGCGGCGTCTCGCCCATCGCCATGGCGCCGCCTTCGTCGACCTCGACGACGTGATCGAGAAGACTGCCGGGATGTCGATCCCGGCGATTTTCGCCGAGCGCGGCGAGGCGGGGTTCCGGGCAATGGAGCGCCAGGCGGTCGTGGACCTCGGGCCGGCCGATCGCGGTCCGGGGGTGCGCACGGTCGTCGCGACCGGTGGCGGCGCAGTCACCGACCCGCGCAACCGCTGGGTGCTGTATCGCGGCCGCGTCCCGGTCTGGCTCGACGTCCGGCCGGAGGTCCTCGCCCAGCGCCTCCGCCGCTCCCCGAATGTCCGGCCGCTGATCGTCGGCCGCGACCCGATGGGCGCGATCCGGGACCTAGGTCGGGACCGCGACCGGTTCTATGCGGCGGCCAACCGGCTCAACGGCGTTGCCGAGCTGGCCACGATCGTCGAGCGGATCGACGAGCTCGTCAGCCGCTCTGCCGCGCG
>JANMCU010000257.1:0-10903 GCA_031361415.1 Chloroflexota bacterium
TAAGCCGCCGAGGGCAAAGAAGAACCCCGGGCGGTCGGACCCGGGGTTCAGGTGCAGGCATTGGTTGCGGGGGACGGATTCGAACCGCCGACCTTCGGGTTATGAGCCCGACGAGCTGCCGCTGCTCCACCCCGCGACTGCCCATGGTAGCGACCGATCGAAGCCGGGTCAAACGGAGGCTCTCGTCCACGACGCCCGCGACCGCCACACGGCTCTGATCCTGGGCGCACATCGGATCGACATGAATGAGCACGGCCGAATCGCAGGAACGGCCGCATCTGGTCGTCTGGGCGGTTGGACCGTGCTCGTTCGTCGCGCTGTGATCCACGGGGGGCATCAGCTCCAGCGGGAGGACACGCCGGATCCCGAATCCTGGGTCACGTAACCAAAACCGCCCCATGCAAGAAGCCAGAGGATCACAAAGACAAGCACGATTGCGCCTGCGATTGCATATCCCAGACCCGCAATGTGCGCCAGCCGCGCAAGGAAGCGTCGGGGCGTCACGGCGCGAGTGTAGCCCGCCAACCAGTACGAAGGTCCCAACTCGTCTGGTCAGAACGACGGGGTTGCCCGCGCGCACCGGGCGGCGCACTGTCCCGGACATGTTCAGACGTCACCGCACCCGCCCGGACCGCGAGACCGCATCGGTCGTGAGCGCGTTCCACGACCGGCTGGCCGGCTCGATGGTGATCGTGCGCACCGATCCGCCCCGCGTCGACCCGCGCGATCTGCGCGGGCGACTGGCACCGACGATCGGGCTGCGCGACCGTCTCGACCGACGCGCCAGCGCCATCTGAATCGGGGGCGGGCGGTTCGCCCGGCGCGATCCGGGCAGACGCCCGGGCAGTTCGACGATCCAGGTCGGGGCCGGGCGGTGGTCAGGCCGCCCGACCCTCGACCCGGACCACCGACCTGCGCCTCAGCCGCGCGCCGCCGACGACCAGGCCGACCGTCGTGGTCATGGTCATGACGATCGCGAAGACGTAAAACGGCAGCTTGATGTCGATTTCGGCGAGCGCGCCCGTGCCGAGGGAGGCGACCACGAACCCGAGCGTTCCTGCCGCCCCGAACAGGCCCTGCGCGGTCGACGGCCGGCCGACCGGGCTGCCCGCCGCGACGATCGAAAACAGAGCGGGGTTGAGCATCGCGAAGCCTGTCGCCTCGGCGAGGATCAACGGGATCGACAGCAGCGGATCGCGGATCAGCGGGTAGAGCAGCGCCGCGCCGACGGGGATGACGGTCCCGATCACGATGTACGGCGCGAGGCTGCCGCGATCGACCCGCCGCCCGAACCAGGTCGAAAGCACGAGCACGGGCAGGCCGAACATCGCGAAGGTGAGCCCGATCAGCTCGAGTCCCGCCCCGAGACTCCGCAGGTAGAGGGACCAGATCACCTCGTAGGTCCCGGCCGCGAAGTTGCCCCCGATCGTGAACAGGATCGCGGCCGCGAGGAGCCGATTGGCGAGCGACTGCGGCGGTCCATCGGCCTGCTCAAGCCGGGCTCCGCCTCCGTCGGAACTCCCATCGCCCACCGCGTCGACCACCACAGCCCGACTCGCCCGCGCCCTCAGGTGATCGGGCTCGTGGGCGAACTCCGTGAGGTCGAGCGAGGCGCTCCGCACGCCGTCGACGGCGCGCGGCTGCTCGCGCACCCGGATCGCGATCGCCGCCGCGGCGAGGAACGAGCTGACGGCCCCGAACATGAAGATGAACGCGACGCCGCCGAACAGGGCCGAGCCGATTCCGCCGATCGCGGGCCCGAGGAGGAGCCCGCCCATCTGGGCCGCGCCGTACATCCCGAACGCCTCTCCCCGCCGATCCTCCGGTGTCGCATCGGTGATGTAGCCGCGGGCGGCCGGGTCGTAGATCGACGTCGCGAGCCCGGCCAGCGCGCGCAGGATCACGAACGGCGCAGCGCCGACGAAGACCAGCGGCAGGAACAGGAAGATCCCGGCGCAGACATTGCCGGCGACCATCAGCGGGACCCGCCGGGTCCGGTCGGCGACCCAGCCGAAGATCGGCTCGCCGACCAATCTTGCGGCGGGCCACGCCGCCACGACCACCCCCAGCGTGGCGAGGTTGACGCCGTTCGCCGTGAAATAGATGGGCATGATCGGCAGCAGGGCACCGAACCCGAGCCAGACGATCAGCTCCGCCGCGAGGAGCGGCAGGATCACGTTCCAGCGACGGGTCCAGCCGACGATCCGGGTCACGACGTCGCGGACGGGGGCGGCCATGGGCTCCGGATCCTAGGCGCGACGGAGCGCCAACGGCCGGGACGTATCATCGCGCGGTGCCCGGTCGCGGGCCGCCGGAGACCGGATCCGGCAGCCGGGAGCGGGCGCCGAGCGCGTTGGGGGAAACCGTGAAAGGTCCGATCGGTCTGCACGGCGGCGGCGAGTACCTCGCCGGCGATGAGCCCTTCCTCGACGCGCTTCTCGACGCCGCAGCGCATGCCGCTCGCCTCCGGTTGGCGGGATCGATCCGGACGCCCGGCCCCGCGATCCCGAGCGCGGACGTCCGCGACCCGGTAACGCTCGATGTCAGCGGCCATGCCGTCGACCTGGCCGCTGCGACGATCCGGATCGTGATCCTGCCGACCGCCGCCAGTCGCGGCCGGCCGGATCGCGCCGCCGCGACGGGCCGGACCGCGTTCGAGCGGCGCGCCGTGTTCGCTTCACGGCGCGCCATCGTCGAGGTGGCCCGGGTCGTCGATCCGGCCAGCGCCGGCGACCCGGCCGAGGTCGAGCGGCTCGCCAACGCCGACCTGATCCACCTGCCTGGAGGCGATCCGGACCTCGTGCCCGGAACGCTGGCCGGCAGCCCGGCGCTCCACGCGATCGTGGCTGCCTGGAAGCGCGGTGCAGTGATCGCAGGCGCGAGCGCGGGCGCCATGGCCCTTGCCGAGTGGACCTGGACGCCTGGCGGCGGCATTCGCGGGCTCGGCCTGGTCGGCGGCCTGGCCGTCGTCCCGCACTACGACGATATCCGACGCACGTCCTGGCAGGCGACCCTCGACGAGCTCGCGCCGGGCGGGATCGGCTACCTGGGTCTCGACGAGCGGACCGGGGTCATCTCGACCGCCGAGCCCGACGAATCGGGCTGGCGGGTAGCAGGCGCGGGCGCCGCGTACTGGTTCGCGCGAGGGGCGTCCGAGCCGCGGATCGCGCGTCACGGCGACCTGCTCCGCCTGTCCGCCTGACGGATCCGCACCGCGCTTACGTGGCGCTTACGACCGGCGCTCGATTGCCGCAGCCAGGCGGTCGATCGTCCGCTCGACCGCGGGACCACCGCGCGACCACGCACCCGCTCCAGGAGCCACGATCATGACGCTCAGCCTTCGCCGGATCCTCGCCACGACCGGCGCTGCGATCCTCCTCAGTGTCGCGGCGCTCGGCGTCGTCCGAGCCATCGCTCCTGCTTCGCCGACCTCGCCCTCGCCGGCTGTCCTGTCGGATGGCGGGGCTGCCGGGACCGCCGGGACCGCCGCGGTCGACGACCCCGTCGGCAGCGAGCTCGACGCCATTCTCGCTGCGGACCAGACCGCAGCCGCACCCAACACGTCGGCCGGCGTGATCGCCCGGGGCCGGATCCGCCGGCTTGCGACATCGCGCCACCTCGTCCACGCGACGGTCGTGGTCAATCTCGCCAAGGGCGGCCTGACGACGATCCAGCTCGACCACGGCACGATCTCGGCGGTCGGCGCATCCACGCTCACGATCTCGGAAGCCGGTGGCGGCTCCGTCACTGTCGACCTCGGTCCGGAGACCCGCGTCCGACGCAACGCGGCCAAGGCCTCCATCGCCGATCTCAAGACCGCGGACGAGGTGTTCGTGATGAGCAAGGTCGAGTCGGGCGGAACCACGGCCTACCTGGTGGTGGTGCCGAAGCCCTGACCGCCGGCGCACCGCCCGATCAGCCGGTCCGCTGCAGCCCGGCGGCGATCCCGTTGACGGTGAGCTGAACGAGGCGGAGCAGGCGCGCCCGCTCCGGGTCATCCGGGTCGCAGCCGCGGAGCCGGGCGAGCAGAGTCACCTGCATCTCCGAGAGCGAGTCGACGTACGGATCGCGCAGGGCCATCCGGCGGCGCATCTCCGGCTCGCGGTCGAGCAGGCGATCACGCCCCGTGAGGCGCGCCAGCCAACCGACCGTCCGGGCGTACTCGGCCTCGATCGCGGCCCACGGTCCCGTCGTGGTGTCCCCGGCCAAAGCGGCGTACTGGCGAGCGACACCGAGATCGGCCCGGGCAAGGGCCAGCTCGGCGTTGTCGACGAGGCTCGCGAAGAATGGCCAGCGGGCATAGAGACGGCCCAGCGTCGCGATCCCCGCAGCGCCGTGGGCAGCCGCGTGGGTCTCGAGCGCCGAGCCGAGACCGAACCAGCCGGGCAGCTCGATCCGGGCCTGTGACCAGGCGAAGACCCACGGAATGGCCCGCAGGTCAGCGATCGAGTCCCGCCCGACGGATGTGGCAACAGCGACATCACCGGGTCGGGCGGCGGCGCGCGTTCCCGGGACCGGGGCAGATCGCCCACGGGCAGCCGGCCGCGAGCCGAGACGGAGCGTCGCGATCTCGTCGATCGGCGTCGCCAACCGGAAGAACGCGACGAACGCGGGCGCCTCGACGAGATCGCGGTAGGCCGCCCGCGACGCGGCGGCCAACTCGTCGAGCAGGGTGCCGCCCGCTGCCTCGACCGGGGCCAGCGCGGCGCCGTGGGCTGCCGACGAGGCGACGAGGGTTGCGGCCGCCAGCCGTTCGAGGTGGCGACGGGCGATTCTCGCGTCCGCGTAATTGGCCGCGATCACCTCGCCCTGCTCGGTCAGCTTGAGCCGGCCGTCGAGCGAGCCCGCGGCCAGGCCGAGAATCGCCCGGTTGGCCGGTCCCCCGCCCCGCCCGATCGCGCCGCCTCGACCGTGGAACAACGTCAGCTCCACGCCGTGCGCCCGCGCCGTCGCCGCCAGCGTCGCCTGGGCTCGATGGAGCAGCCAGTTCGCGGCGAGATAGCCTGATTCCTTGTTCGAGTCCGAATAGCCGAGCATCACCTCCTGGCGATCGCCCCTCGAGCGGAGGTGCGCCCGATACGCCGGGTCGCGCAGGATCGCGTCGAGGATCGGACCGGCCGATTCGAGGGTCGCGGCATCCTCGAAGAGCGGAACGACATCGAGCACGGCCGCCCCCGCCGAGCCGCCCGACTGGCCGCTCGGCGCCTCCTTCGCGGCGTATCCGTTGAGCCGGAGGAGCCGCGAGACGTCGCCGGGCTCGGCGGTGAACGAGATCACGTAGCGCCCCGCCGCGCTGAGCCCATACCGTCCCTGGGCCGCGGCGATGGCCCGGATCGTGTCGAGGACCTCGGCCGCGGTCACGCCCGGCACCACCTCGCGCTCGAGCTCGCCGGCGGTGATCGCCTCCTCGGCCGCTCGATGGGCCGCGCTGTGCTGACGGACCTCGAGCGCGGCCAGATGGAACCCGAAGGTCTCGAGCTGCCAGCGTAGGTCGGCGACATCGCCCCACGCGACGCGGGCGAGACCGTCGGCCACGAGCGCGTCCTGGATCTCCCCGAGCTCCACGTCGAGCTCGGCGGGATCGCTGTAGCGGCCGGTCAATGGGGCAGCCTGGCCGGTCAGATGGGCCCGCGTGCGGCGGAGGCGCTCTGCGACAAACCCGAACCGCTGGCGGTATGGCTCGTCGGGGTAGCGCCGGCGGAGCTGGCGGTCGAGGTCGGGCAGCAGCTCGGCATCGCGGGCAAGGCGACCGGCAAGGACCCGTGACGTGCGCTCCGGCGGGGTGACGGCCGCGATCGTCTGGGCGAGGCGGGTCGCGACCGCCTCGTAGCCGCGCAGGACATGATCGGCGTGGATCCTGAGCGTCCGCTCGCTGATGTCAGCCGTGACCGACGGGTTGCCGTCGCGGTCGCCGCCGATCCACGATTCCCACGACAGGAACGGCCGGGTCCGCGGCGGGCGGGTCCCGGTCCGGCCGGCATCGGTCGCTTCCGCGGGGCCAGCCGGAGTCAGGCCGACGCCGGGGCTCGTGCGACGCGACCCGGAGCCGTCGTCGAGGGCCGCATCGGCCTCGCGATAGACCCGCGGGACGACGGTGAACAGGGTCTCGTCGAAGAAGGCAAGCGCCGTGCGCACCTCGTCGAGCGGGGACACCGCGCTCGCCCGGAGGTCCGCGGTCCGCCACAGCAGCGTGATCTCCTCGCGCAGCCGGCGTCGGGTGTCGCGATCCTCGTCGGCGACGATCTCGCGATCCGCCAGTCGTCCCAGGAGACGCTCGATCCGTCGCAGGGCGATCAGGACGGTCCGCCGGCGGGCCTCGGTCGGATGGGCCGTGAGGACTGGATTGATCCTGAGCCGCCCGAGCTCGGCCGCGATCCCGGCGTCGTCGAGGCCGGCCGCGGCGAGCCAGTCGACGGCGGCACCGAGCGAGTCGTCGGGGGCCTCGTTGTCGACCGACGCCCGCCGGCCGGTACCTCGCTGACGCGCGCGGTCCGCCCGCCGGGCCTCGCGGACGAGCTCGCGCTCCTCGGCGAGATTGACGAGACGGAAGTAGAGGCTGAACGCCCGGACGACGACCTCTGCCCGGTCCAGGTCCAGCGCCGCCAGCTCCGCGACCAGCCCCGACCGGAGCGACGGGTCGTCGCCGCGGCGGAGCCGGATCGTCGTGCGCCGGACCCGCTCGACGAGATCGAGCAGCTCGCGCCCGGCCTGTTCGGCGATGACCTGGCCGAGGAGCGAGCCAAGCAGGCGGATCTCGAGGGCAAGCGGATCGCGCGAGCGGCCGGTCCCGATCGCGGCCGGCTCGGCCCGGACGGCCTCGTTCGGTCCAGGGCATGCCGCCGCCTTCGAGCGCCCGGCCGAAGGTTGGGTCATCGCGTCGGAGCCGCCGCGAGAAAGGTTGCGATGCCACCGTTCCGCAGCCGGTCCGACGCGCCGCCGCAACCTTCGATGGCCCGCTTCCTTCGTAGGCTTGTATCGTGACGGCCATGACGGCGCCCGAGATCGACGCGCGGGGCGGACCGGATCAGCTCGAGCAGCTCCGGTTCCTGCATCAGGTCGCGCGTCTCGCGACCACGGCGCGGACGTGGGACGAGCTGCTCGAGACCGTGGTCGACGGGACTCGCGATGCCCTCCACGCCGATGTCACCTCGCTCTACCTGCTCGATCGCGACGGAGCCTACCTGACGCTGGCCGCGACGAACGGCCTCGATCGCTATCAGATCGGCCGGGCGCGGGTACCGTTCGGCGAGGGTGTCACCGGGCGCGTCGCGGCCGGCCGCGAGCCGACCGTCATTCCGGACGTTCGGTCGGATCCACGCTTTCTGTGGGTGCGCGGCATCGACCAGCGCCGGTTCATTGCATCGATGCTCAGCGTGCCGCTCAGCTGGAACGACCAGATCGTCGGCGTCCTCAACGTCCAGACCGAGCGGGAGCGCGAGTTCAACGACGCCGACGTCGCCCAGCTGCAGGCGATCGCCGACCTGCTCGCCGGGATCGTCGAGAAAGGCCGCCAGCAATCCGAGGCCGAGGAGCGGCTCGAGCAGCTCCGCCAGATCGACGAGGCCCGCTCGGAGCTCATCGCGCTCGTCACGCACGAGCTCCGGACGCCGCTCGCGGTGGTCCGGGCGTACACGGAGCTGCTCGGCGACGATCCGCCGCTCGAAGGCCGCGAGTCGCGCGATCCCGACCGACGCGCGCAGCGCCAGGCGTGGCACGACGCCGCGATGGACCAGGTCGAGCGGCTCGATCGGCTGGTCGACTCGATCCTCGCCTCGGTCCGGATCGTCCCGGCCGAGGCCGCCGAGGTGACCCCGACCGACGTCGAGGCCGCAATCGCGGAGGTGGTGGGTTCGATCCGTCCCATCGTTCGCCAGCATCGCCTCGACGTGCGGCCCGGGCTTCGTCACCACGCGCTGGCCGACGCCCCGCGCCTGCGCCAGATTCTCGAGCACCTGATCGAGAACGCCGTGAAGTATGCCCCGCCGGAGACGACGATCACGATCGACCACGCCCTCGTCGAGGGCTTCGTCCGGATCGGCGTGACCGACCAGGGCCCGGGCGTGCCGGAGGAGTGGCGGGAACGGATCTTCGAGCCCTACGCGCGGCGCGAGACGCACACCGCGCGCGGCTCGGGGATCGGGCTGTACGCCGCGAAGCGCCTCGGCGAGTCGATGGGCGCCCGCCTGTGGGTCGAGCCGGCCGATCCCACCGGCGCCCGTTTCGTCGTCGCGCTGCCCGCCGTGGCGGCCGTCTGATGTCGTCCTTCTTCGTCTCCGCCCAGCCCCCAGCCCCGCAGCCACGATGAGGTCGCCATGATCGCCGCCCGCCCGCTCCGCATCCTCGTCGTCGATGACGACCCGGCGATGGTCGGGGCGATCACCGCCCTGGTCGGCACCGAGGGCCACCAGGTGATCACGGCCTACGACGGCCTGACCGCCGTCAAGCGCTTCCGCGAGGAAGCCCCGGATCTCGTCCTGCTCGACCTCGCGATGCCGGGGCCCGACGGGTTCACCGTCGCCGGCCAGATGCGGGCGGCCGGCTCGGCGCCGATCCTCGTCGTGTCCGGGGAGAGCTCCGAGGAGGCGAAGGTCCGCGCCCTCGGCATCGGCGCCGACGACTACCTGGTCAAGCCATTCGGCAAGGCCGAGCTGCTGGCCCGGATCGCGGCGGTCATGCGCCGGGTCGATCGATCGAGCGGCGGGGTCGCGACCGGTCCGGTCAGCGCCGGTTCGCTCGTCCTCGAGCCGGCCCGCCACGAGGCGCGCGTCGGTGACGTGGCGCTGACCCTCACCCCGACCGAGTTCCGTCTGCTCGAGGCGCTGGTCCGGGCGTCGGGCGACATCGTCCCGCACCATCTCCTCGCTCGTGCGGGCTGGCCGGCCGAGACGGATCCGGACCTCCTGTGGCTCAAGCCCCATCTCGCCCGGCTGCGGGCGAAGGTCGAGGGTGCCGGAGGCCCGCAGATCCTCGCGGTGCGTGGAGTGGGCTACCGGATCGAGGCTGGAGCGTAGCGGCACGCTCGTGCAGGAGCCAGCGCCCGTCCCGCGAGCAACGGGCGCTCGCTGTGTCGGCTGATGGTCTAGCCGGACGACGTGGCGTGCATCGGTTGCACCGAATGACGAAGGAACGGCGAGATTCGGCCCGATCTGGCGCCCAGCGAGCCGTTCACCCGACGTAGCGAGCAGCGGGCGCTCAGGGATCGCGCGACGGGTCGTCAGGCCAGGAAACGCGTCGAGTGCGCCAGGATCGAGCGCGCTCGAACGCGCCTCAGGCGAGCGCCAGCGAGGCGGCTCGATAGCCGGCGACGTCGTGCGGCGAGTCAACGCAATCGACCCGACAGCCGCGGGCATCGCGTCCACCGAGCGGGTTGAAGTGGAACCACGCGATGTCGTTGTCGGCCATGCCGGCGCGCAGCCGACAGCCGCACGCGGAGCAGGTGACCGGGGCGCCATGGCCGTCGCGGACGGCGGCCGGCCGGACAGTCTCGGGATCGGACGGGTGGATCATCGGGCGGCCTTCGCTTTCCGGTTCGGACACGACGGGACGGGCTGGAGACGACGAGACGGCGCTCGTGGCGCCGTCGCCTGATGCTCGTTCACGAAGGGGGTGCCCATCGACACCGAGGCCGTTGCCGTTCGGTTGCGGTGCGGTTGCGAGGGCACGTCAGTCCTACGTTGCCATCGCACCGTCAAAGGCCGGGCGAAGAACCAGATCTCCCGGTAGGGCTGGGGCAGGTGTCAGGTGTCGACCCGCGACACGAAGACTCCCGGGCCAACCTCCATTGCCATTTCGTTTCGGTCATGCTCGCGTCGATCACAGGCGCCGGACGCACGGTGATGCATAAAAAGCCGCATCATGATGCTATCATCGCGGCATGCGAACGACCATCGGCCTCGACCCGGACGTGGCCGCGGCCGTCGATCGACTGCGCAAGGACCGGTCGATCGGGCTCAGCGAGGCCGTGAACGAGTTGATTCGACGTGGTCTCCGGCCCGGCCGCGCTGCCCGACGATTCAAGCAACGAAGCCAGTCCATCGACCTTCGGATCGACGTGTCCAATGTTGCGGAGGCACTGGAGCAGCTCGATGGACCCACGGCGCGCTGAATGCTCGTTGATGCCAACATCCTGCTGTTTGCCGTCGATGCGGCCAGCCCGTTCCACGAAGCTGCCGCGACGTGGCTCACGGATCGCCTGAACGGCCCTCGCAACATCGGGTTCCCGTGGTCCAGTCTGAACGCCTTCCTGCGGATCAGCACCCATCCTCGCGCCTCCGCCCATCCCCTCACGCCCGACCATGCGTGGTCGCATGTGCGCGACTGGCTGGCGGCCGAACCTGCCTGGATCCCCCTCCCGACGGAGCGTCACGCGGACGTCCTCGGGTCCCTCATCTCGACGTATCAGATCCGGGGGAACCTGGTCCCGGACGCAGAACTGGCGGCGATCGCGATCGAGCACGGGCTCACGCTCTGCTCGGCTGACACCGACTTCGCCCGATTCCGGGAAATCTCCTGGGAGAACCCGCTCGACGGCCGATAGGCCAACGCCAGATCAGGCCGACGGCACCGATTCCTGCGGGTCCGTGCGCGCGACGAGTGCGCTGACGGCGGCGCGCGCTGGGCGGTCCCCGACGACCGCCGATGGCGCCGCGACGGGCAGCGGCTCGATGAGCCAGATGTCGCCGTCGAGCGAACCGTGTTCGCCGAGGAGCCGGGCAGACAGCGCGGATCCGGCTTCACGATGCGCCTCGAGCAGGTCGTGCAGCTCGGCGGCGAGCTCCACGCCGTCGTCGCGCGTCGCGACGACGGTAGAGAGGCGCGTCCCGTGGACGCTGCGTGGGTCGAGCGCCGCGAGGTGCCGGCCGTCCGGGTCGTAGAGGTACGCCCGACCGCCGGTCATCCCCGC
>JANMCU010000006.1:0-9307 GCA_031361415.1 Chloroflexota bacterium
CTCGATCAGGGCGACGACGCCGAACGGCTTGACGCAGCTCCGCAGGTTCGCGACGCGATCGGGGTCACCGAGACCGCGGATCAGCGCGCCGTCGACATCGACCTCGACGATGTCGCCACGGTGGACGCTCTCCTCGATCCCGCCCCGCATCTGGCGGACGAGGATCGGCCCCGGACGGCGGGCCGGACGGGCCACCGCGGGGCGACCGCCGCGCGTCGTCGCGCGCGCCGTGACGGCAGGCGGCTTCGCGATCGGTCGGGCGGTGACAGGGTCCTCGGTCGTCGTCACGATCACGGGAGGATAGCGCGCCACGGTCGCTCCGGATGCGCGTTGCGCTGTCGAATTGCGGACCGCCGCAGGGCAAGAAATTGGCCGGATCGACACGAACGACATCTCGCGGGCACTCGAGGGAGCCATCCGGATCGAACCAGCCGCGACGGACAGTACACGGTCGGGCGCGCGGCAGCGTCGCTGATCTCGGGCAGGCCCGGCGCCGGCCTGCACGAGGCGTGGCCGAGCCATCGCGGACACGGCTCCTTGCTAGGATTTCGGCGACCGTCGATCCCGCCATCATCGCGGCGACGCGCCCGCCGCCCGGAGGCCCGTCGTGACCCTGCCGCCCACCCTCCACGTATCGAGCCACCCGGCGATCCAGCACAAGCTCGCCGTCCTGCGCGACGTGCGGACCGAGCCGAAGAAGTTCCGGGAGGTCGTCCGCGAGCTCTCGTGGCTGCTCGGCTATGAGGCTCTGGCCGATGTCGGGGTCCGTCCCCTGACCATCCGCACGCCGATCGAGGAGATGGAGGGCGCCCAGCTCGCCGACCGGATCGGGCTCGTGCCGATCCTGCGGGCCGGCCTCGGCATGGTCGACGCGATGCTCGAGCTCATGCCGACCGCGGAGGTCTGGCATCTCGGGCTGTTCCGCGACGAGCGGACGCTCCAGCCGGTGGAGTACTACAACAAGCTGCCCGACTCGCACTCGGTCGACCTGTGCCTGATCCTCGACCCGATGCTCGCCACGGGCGGCTCGGCGACGGCGGCGATCGACGTCCTCAAGAAATGGGGCGCCGTCCGGATCAAGCTCGTCAACCTGATCGCCGCGCCGGAGGGCGTCGCGGCGGTCGCGGCGGCCCACCCGGACGTCGAGATCCACTGCGCCGCGCTCGACCGTCAGCTCAACGAGAAGGGATACATCATGCCGGGCCTCGGCGACGCCGGAGACCGCCAGTTCGGAACGGGCAAGGCGGACTGAGGCAGGCCGAGTGGTAGTGAATTCCACTCGTTTCGCGCCTCCGCTGAAAACGAGGTTTCGCGAACCTACCAGCCCGGCACGCCGAATCCCAGGAGAGACCCATGGGACTCTTGACATTCAGCATCAACGTCACCCTGGACGGCTGCGTCGACCACCAGGAGGGAATCGCCGACGACGAGACACACGCCTACTTCACCCGCCTCATGGACGAGGGCGGGGCGATGCTGTGGGGCCGCGTCACCTACGAGATGATGGAGAGCTACTGGCCGGCGGTCGCCCGCGGCGACGAGGAGGCGCCGCCGGCGATGCGCGAGTGGGCTGACAAGCTGGAGGTCAAGCCGAAGTACGTGGTGTCGTCGACGCGAAAAGACTTCCCGTGGACCAACAGCCACCACATCGCCGGTGACCTGCGCACGGGCGTGCAGAAGCTCAAGGACGCGACCCCGGCCGGCGTGCTCCTCGGTAGCGGCAAGCTCGCGACCGAGCTGGACCGGCTCGATCTGATCGACGAGTACAAGTTCCTCGTCCACCCCAGGATCGCCGGCCATGGCCCGACCCTGTACCAGAGCGGGCTGCCCAGCACGCGACGCCTCGAACTGGTCTCGGCGAAGCCGCTCCGCAGCGGCGCGGTCGCCATGCACTACCGGCGCGAGGGCTGACTCGAGCCCGGGTTCGCAGCGGGCGGAATGATTCTCAGACTTGTTGGGCGTCCGAATCGATTCGCAGCGAGAGGCACGCTGGAGCACCTCAATGGCGAAAGGATTGACCTTTACGACCACCGAGATCGTGGCACCACGCCGACGCGGCCGGAGCTCGAGGCGGCCCACTGCTTGGAGGCCGACGACGTCATCCCGCGCCGGCCGGCGATGACGGCGTTCCGCCAGGCTGCGCGTCTCCACCAGGCGCGCTGGCGAGAGGCCCACGGGCATCCGATCGGCACGCAGCCGTACGCGCCCGCTGGCGCCGCGGCGCCGCGACTGGTCGGTAGCCGCCTTCCCCTCGCCTACGGACGCGAGACCGGAGCAAATCTCCTGACACCGGGGGCTCTGGCGGCGGCGCGCGCCCGGACCTCGGTCATCGAGCCCCACCAGAGCTTCGACCATCAGCGGCTGTGGGCCGACCTCCTCTCGTCGGAGGCGCTCGTCTTCAACCTCTTCGGCGACCTCGCCGCCGACCTTCCCCGCGCCGACCGCGCCGTCCACGGCTGGTGGCCCGACGCGCCCGGCAAGGTCTCCGAAGTCCGCTTCGCGCACTCGCCGGGCCGGTTCGATCCGCAGTACCTCAACAGCCTGCGCTCGTTCGACGCGGCGTTCGTCCTCGACCGGGGCGACGGGACCCGCGGGATCGTCGGGCTTGCCACGAAGTACCACGAGCGGAACAAGGCCGAGACCCCGAAGCCGAGCAACCTCTGGCGGACCGTGACCGTTGCCGAGCAATCGGGCGTCTTCTCAGCCGGGGCGATCGAGCGGGTCAAGGGCCGCTCCGACCTCGCGGTCATGTGGCTGGAGCATCTCCTGCTGCTCTCGATGCTCCAGCACCCGAGCGGCTCGTGGACCTGGGGGCGATACGTCGTCGTCCGACCGGCGGCCAACACGGATGTCAGCGATGCGTGCAAGCGCTATGAGGATCTCCTGGCCGATCGCTCGAGCTTCGCGTCGATGTCGATCGAGGAGCTCGTCGACTCGAAGGCCCTCCCGGCGCCGACGGCGGCCGCCGTGCGCGAGCGCTATCTCCTTCGCTGAATCTGGCCTCGGCGCGAGGCGCCTCGCCCGCATTCGGATTCTCGGGCTTGACAGGCGCCCTCTCCGACATATAGTGCCGATAGGTTATATAACATTGGAGTGATGCAACAGCGACTCATCCCGCAGCTGGAGATTGCCCATGCAGCCAGCCGATCCCCTGAGCATCACCTTCGCCGCTCTCGCCGATCCGACCCGCCGCGCGATCCTCGCCCGGCTTGCCCTCGGCGAGGCCTCGGTCAAGGACCTGTCGGCCCCGTTCGACATGACCCAGCCCGCAATCTCGAAGCACCTGAGGGTGCTCGAGCGGGCCGGGCTCGTCGCCCAGGGCCGCAACGCCCAGTGGCGTCCGCGTCGGCTGCGGCCGGCGCCGCTGCGCGATGTCGCCGACTGGGTGAGCCAGTACCGCCGCCTTTGGGAGGAGAGCTTCGATCGGCTCGACGCCTTCCTCCACGAGGTCAATTCAGCACAGGAGCAGGGACATGGAGACGCCGATGACATCGACCCGAATCGACCGCGGTAGCAGCGCGACGACGACGATCTACTCGGACGAAGGCGACCTCGTGTTCGAGCGAACCTTCGACGCACCGCGCGAGCAGGTCTGGCAGGCGTTCATGGATCCGGAGCTGGTTCCTCGCTGGTGGGGACCGCACGGAACGACGACCGTCGTCGACGAGATGGATGTGCGGCCCGGTGGCAAGTGGCGCTACGTGAACAGCGCGCCCGATCGCGATGACGTCGCCTTCTTCGGCGAGTATCTCGAGATCGATCCGCCCGAGCGGTTCCGCTGGACGTTCCTGTTCGACGTGCCGGGGATGGGCGTCCAGGGTGGCCCGGAGACGCACGCCTTCGCGGACGTCGGCGGACGAACGCGGCTCACCTCCACGAGCCACATGGGTTCGGTCGAGGCGATCGACAGCGCGCTTGCGAGCGGCATGGTCGGCGGCGCGCTCGAGACCTGGGACCGCCTCGCGGCGCTCCTCGCCGAGCACTGATCGGCGCGTGGCCGGGCAACCCCACCGGATGGGTCACCCGGCCTCCGGCTGCCCGAGGGGGTATCTGATGGGCGAGGGATCGGCGATACTCCGGACGTGACAGCCGCGCCGCGCCCATCAGCGGCGGCCCTGTCGGGGGGTCCCGGCTTGGCCGTCGCCGTCCTGACCGCCCTCGCCCTCGTGCTGGCGACGGCGTGCGGCAGCCAGACCGTCAGCCCCCCGACGACGCCGGCACCGAGCACCACGACGGCGCCCTCGGCCGCTCGCTCGACGGCCCCGTCCCCGTCGCCGACCGCCGATCCCGCGGGGACCGCGCTGACCGCATTCGTCGCCCTCGTCACGAGCAAGGGCTTCAGCTACCAGGCCACGTTCAGCGGCCAGTCGCGCCACACGACAGACATCTTCGAGATCAGCAAGGGCCTCCAGCAGGTGTCCGGCGCCGACGTGCTCGTCCGGGCAACGTGGGCGTTCCCGACCCACCGCTACGTGGTCGAGCATCGGTACGTCGCCGGCAAGGGCTGGATCCGCTACGACACGACCGACCCTTGGCGTCAGTTCGGCTTCAAGGCGACCGATTCGATGGCGGCCTTCGCGTCCGTCCGGAGCAAGGCGGATGTGACGTATCTCGGGGTCGTCAAGTCCGGCGGCCAGACCTACTACCAGGTCAGCTTCCGCTCGGCGATGGTCCACCCGGTGATGATCCCCGCGGCCAACCTGACCGAGGCGGTCGTGACCCGGCCGAAGCTGACGCTGCTCATCGACGCGGCCGGCCGGCCGATCAAGGGCACCGCCAGCATCCAGGGCCACGGTCGCGTGTCGGGCCAGCTCCAGGAGATCGTGATCGACCTCACGGTCGCGTTCACGAAGCTCGGTCAGGCGGTCACGATCTCGGCGCCCTGACGACCGGCAGCGCTTGTCGGCAACCCCGCTGAATCAACCGGCCGGCCCCTCGCGGGACCGGCCGATCGAGTCGACGTGCAGGAGGAGGCGGTGCCTCCCCGGCGGCTCAGTTGCCGCCGGCGGTCACGGCCACGGTTCCCTTCTTGAAGTCCTTGCCGGTCGCTTCGTCGGTGATGCCCGCGAGGGCCTCCTTGACGATGTCGGTGGCGAAGGCGTCGCTGGTCGGGTCGTTCTTGATGATCCCGGCCGCCTTGGCGATCCGGACCGTCTGGGCCCAGAGCGCCGGATCGAGCGTGCCGACGCCGAGCGGCGACGGCCAGACGAGGGCGTTGATCTCGTTCATCATCCACTTCTGGTGGCCGGTTCCGAGCTGGCTGCCCGCCGCAGTGGAGTACTGGACGCAGTCGTCCGGATGGTCCCGGCAGTAGATCCAGCCCTTGAGCGAGGCCCGGACGAAACGGACCGCGACGTCGCGGTTCGTGCCCTGCGAGAGCCACGACTTGCGGGCGAAGATCGCGTCCTGGAGCATCGCGACCTTGTAGTCGTTCCAGTTGATCGGGGCGAGATCCTCGGGCTTGTAGAGCTGGCCGGTCGCGGCGTTCGTCGCCTCGAGAACCTGGGCGTACTCGTTGTAGATCATCGCCTCGCCGGCGCTGATGTCGTGCGCCAGGAACGCCGTCATGTCGAAGGCCTGGATGACCTTCTGATACTGCTTGGTCGCGTCGCCGTTGTTCTCGAGACCGGGCGTCAGGCCGCAGGTCAGCAGGCCGGCGGTGACTTCGTACTCATTGCCGAAGTCCCAGACCCCGACCTTCTTGCCGGCGAGCTTGCACGGGTCGCTGATCCCGTCGGCCTTCCACGTCACCGACAGTGTGCCGGAGCGCTGGAATACCTGGGCGATGTCGACGAGATCCGACGGCGTGGTCGCCGCGCGGGCCTCGAGGACCTTCGGCACCCAGCTGATCGTGAACTCGGGGCCGTTCGGCTTCGAGCCCTCGACCTGCGGCACGACGGTCGGGCCGCCCGTGACCATCGTCACGGTCAGGTTCTCGGCCTTGTAGTAGCCCTGCTTGTCGGCCGCGAAGTAGCCGGCGAACTGGGCCTGTGGCGCCCACTGGAGCTGGAGACGGACGCTCGCCGGAGCGGCGGCGCTGGCCGGCGGCTCCGATGCCGTGCCCGTCGAGGCGGCACTCGTCGGCGCCGCGCTGGCTGCCTGCGACGCCGGTGCCTGCGTGGCCGTGCTCGTACACGCGGTGAAGACCATCGCCGCAACGAAGATCAGCGCGGAACCGCGCTTCCTGTCCATTCGCTCCTCCTCTTTCGCGCTCCCCGTCGGCGACGGGCCGCGCTCCTGCCCGACGAAACCCTCCCGCCGGCGAAGCCGGAAGGATACGGCCTCGCGATCGCCCGGATCGGTCCGATTCGGTGCGCGGCGGCGACAATGAGGGCGCGCGAAGGTTGCGCCGGTCGATCGGGCGAGCCGTCGATCAGCCGTCTCCGCGCACGGCGGACGCCCACGGGATGACGAGCCGTTCGGCCAGGACGACGAGCACGTAGAAGGCGATCCCGATCAGCGCTCCGAACAGGATCGCAGCCCACGTGACCTCGAACTTGAGCGCGCTGGCGCTCTGGACGATGATCCGGCCGAGGACCGAGCTCGAGCCACCGAAGTACTCGCCGACGATCGCGCCGATCAGGCTGAGCGTCGTCGCGATCTTCAGCGCGGTGAAGAAATACGGCAGGGCGTTCGGGATCCGGACCTTGCGCAGGATCGTCCACTCGCTCGCCGCGTACGAGCGCATCAGCTCGAGCGCTCCGGGCTCGACCTGGACCAGCCCGCGGGTGACGTTGGCGACGACCGGGAAGAAGACGAGGACGGCGGCCATCATCGCCTTGGCCAGGGGGTTGAGCAGGCCGAACCAGTTGTTCAGGAGCGGTGCGAACGCGATGATCGGGACGGCGTTGGCGCTGACCGCAAGCGGCAGCAGGAAGCCGCGCGCCGTTCCCCACCGAGCCGAGGCAAACGCCACGACGAGGCCGGCGATCGTCCCGATCGTCAGGCCGATCAGCGCCTCCTGGAGCGTCGAGAGCGCCGACGGCACCAGGGCAAAGCGGCCGGTCGACCAGTTGTCCTGGATCGCCCCCGCGATCGTCGTGGGCTTCGGCAGCAGGAACGATTGGATCCCGATCGCGGGCAGGCCGAACTGGAGGACGAGGATCGCGCCGGCGAAGACGACGAGCGCGGGCATGTACGACCCCATGGACCGGCGCCCGGCGCGGCCCGCCCGGACCAGCGCGCCGCCGGGATTCGTCGGCGAGCGCGGCAGCAGGACGCCAGCGCTCACCCGACCGAGCCCTCCGCGATCGTCCGCTCGAGGGATGCCGCATCGTCGATCGTGGCCGCGTCATCGAGACTGCCGCCGCCGGCGCGGAGGGCCTCGCGGACCGCAGTCACGAGCTCGAAGTAGCGGCGCGTCTCGCGCGAATCCTCGTTGCGCGGCCGGGGCAGGTCGATGTCGATGATCTTCGTGATCCGGCCGGGGCGGGCGCTCATCACGACGACCCGCGACGACAGGAACACCGCTTCCGGGATCGAGTGGGTCACGAACAGGATCGTCGTGCCCGTTCGCTCCCAGATCCGGAGGACCTCGCCGTTCATCCGCTCGCGAGTCATCTCGTCGAGCGCGCCGAAGGGCTCGTCCATCAGCAGGATCGACGGCTGGAACGCGAGCGCGCGGGCGATCGCGACCCGTTGCTGCATGCCGCCCGACAGCTGGTAGGGATGGTGCTTGAGGAAGTCGCCGAGCTCGACGAGCTCGAGCATCTCGCGCGCCCGCTTCGTCCTGGTCGCCGCATCCTGGCCGAGGATCTCCAGGGGCAGCTTGACGTTGTCCTCGACCGTCCGCCAGTCGAACAGCACGGGCGCCTGGAAGACCATCCCGTAGTCGCGGTCGCGACGAGCCTGCTCGGCCGACTTGCCGTTGACCGTGACCGTGCCCGTCGATGGCGAGATCAGGTCGCCGACGATCCGGAGCAGGGTCGATTTGCCGCAGCCGGATGGGCCGATGAGCGAGACGAACTCGCCCCGGTCGATGTCGAGGTCGATGCCCTCGAGGGCCCTGGTCACGACCTGGTCGCCGCGGCTGAACGTCTTGTCGACGCCGGCGATCCGGACGACGGGGCCGGGCGTGTTCGGTGCCGTCTTCGGATCGGTCATCGGGCGAGTGCTCCTGTCATGGTCGTCAGCCCTCGGCGGCGCCGGGCCGGCCGCGGAGGACGACGACCTCGGCGATCCGAACGAGGAGGAAGAAGGTGACTCCGAGCACGCCGCACGCGATGATCGCCGCCCAGAGCTTCTCGGGCCCGGTGATGTAGTACTGGTTGTAGGTGTCGAGCACCCGACCCAGGCCGTTCGCGATGCCGCCCGGACCCTCACCGACGATGGCCCCGACGATGCTCGCGGTCGCCGCGATCTTCAGCGCCGTGAACAGGTATGGCAGCGACGCCGGGAGCCGCAGCTTGCGGTAGACGTCCCAGCGCGACGCTGCGTAGGAGCGGGTCAGCTCGAGGGCCCGCGGGTCGAGCGATCGAAGGCCCCGGATCATCGCGATCGTCACCGGGAAGAACGTCAGGTACGTCGCGATCACGACCACGGAGGCCACGTTGCCGCCGAAGGCATACGTGATCATCGGGCCGATCGCGATGATCGGCACCGTCTGGCTCGCGACGACGTACGGGACGAACCCCCGCTCGAGCCAGCGCGAGTGGACGAAGATCGTGGCGAGAACGAGGCCGATCGCGGCCCCGAAGACGAAGCCGAGCGCGGCCTCGCGCCACGTGAACAGGGCCGCGTCGAACAGGAACTGGGCGACGTTCCGGTCGGCGCCGCGCTGCCACGGGTCGAGGAACGCGAGCCCGATGTTCCAGACGTGGGGCAGGTTCAGGTCATTGACGAAGGGCCACCGGAACGGCGGGTTCCAGAGGATCGCGTTGTCGGGTCCGGGGAGGGAGCCGGGGGCGCGCCACGGCGTGCCGCCCAGGAACTTCAGGCCCTCCCAAACGGCGACGATCCCAGCGACGACGAGGACCCACGTCAGTGCCCGACGACGCCGGCCCGCCCCGGGCGCGCGATCGGGGACGGTGGCCGTCCGCCCGCCTCGGGTGGCGGCCGCACTCGTCATCGGCTAGCCGGTCACGGCCTGGTCGGCGATCTCGAGCGCCCGGTCGATGATCGCGAAGCCCTCGCCCAACTGCTCCTCGGTGATGCACAGCGGCGGGTTCGTGTGGATCGAGTTGTTCGCGATCATCGTGTACAGCCCGTTCTCGCGGAAGAACCTGCCGATCGCCTTCATCTCGTCGCTCGTGCCGTTGAATGGCGTCAGCGGCGTCCACGGGTCGTGGCTCCGGACCAGGTCGAGGAT
>JANMCU010000013.1:0-14792 GCA_031361415.1 Chloroflexota bacterium
TTCTGCCTCGTCGACGCGCCCGATCGCGAGACCGCGGCGCTGGTCCATCGCGAGGCGCACGGCCTCGAGGCGCACACGCT
Source organism: Chloroflexota bacterium (assembly GCA_031361415.1). Classification (GTDB taxonomy): domain Bacteria; phylum Chloroflexota; class Limnocylindria; order Limnocylindrales; family CSP1-4; genus CF-46. The sequence continues at coordinate 81 of JANMCU010000013.1, forward strand.
CCACGAGGTCACCCAGGGGGCCTGATCGGTCGCTGCGGCCACCGCCACGGGGATGCAACGCCGATTGCCAGGTTCGCACGTGCTCGGCTGATCCCCGCGGCGGTAGACCAGAGGTCCACCAATTTGGAGGACCGCCATGTCGACCCTGACCGAGAAGAAGCGCGACAGCCTGAAGGACTCGACCTTCGGCCTACCCGACGAGCACAAATACCCGATGCCCGACAGGTCGCACGCCAGCAACGCGAAGGCGCGGGCGTCGCAACAGGAGAAGAAGGGCAACCTGACCGGAGCCGAGAAGGCGAAGATCGACCGCAAGGCCGATCGGATCCTCGACACGTAGTCCCTCGTCGCCGAGAGCCCGCCCCGTGCCCGAAGTGGGCTCTCCTCGTGGCCGGCGTCGGCGCCGAATGGGGTCGCGGCGTACGCTTCCAGACCCGATTGCAAGGAGCCTGCCATGGCCGACGACGACGTCTTCGGACGGATCAACGCCCTGTCCGATGAGGAAGAGCACCTCTGGGAGCACGCCGGCGACGGCCACGGGCTGACGGCCGAGGAGCACGCGCGGCTCGAGGCGATCAAGGTCGAGCTCGACCGGGCGTACGACCTCCTTCACCAGCGCGCGGCACGGCGCGCGGCCGGCCTCGACCCGAGTGAGGCGGAGCCGCGCCCGGCCGAGATCGTCGAGCACTACCAGCAGTAGCGATCGCTCCGATGCCGGGAGCGATTCCCTCGGGCTGAGCACATCCGACAGGTCATGCGGCCGATCCTCGCGAATCGGCTCGGATGTGCGCCCGATTCACACACGGCGAGACGATCTCAACCGATCCGGCGCGCGGCCCGGTCTGCTGATCCCCCGGGGGATCATTTCCGGGACAGCCGAGCGTGGCCGATGACGTAATTCGACGGTTCGGGGGGATTTCTGGCAACCCGTAACGCACGCTTGTGTGCCAAATGATCGCCCTCACGATCACGCGTGATCGGGTTGAGGCGCTGTCGCTCCTCGCCGGCCGGCGAATGGATTCAGACGGCCGGTTCGGGGTCCCGTCGCCGCGCGAGCCGTCCGGATAGCAGGCCGCTCCGCGGGCCGAACAACAGCGCGACGATGAAGAAGAGCGTCTCGATCAGGACGATCGAGGCGCCCGACTCGAGGTTCGCGTAGAAGCCCACGTACAGGCCGCTGATCGCGGCAATCAGGCCTCGATGGCAGCCGCTGAGCGGCGTCAGGGACATGGCCTTTCTCGGCCTCGGCGACCATGGCCTCTTGAATCGCCGGCGTCGCGCGGACCCCGTCGATGCGTTGACCGAAAGCGAGCGAGAGGTGCCGACCCTCATGGCCGAGGGCGGCTCCAACCGCTCGATCGCGGACTCGATGTTCCTCGCCTCGAAGACCGTGGAGACGAACATCTCGTCGGTGTTCGCGAAGGGTCGCTCGCGAGCCTGCCGCGACCGACCATCGGCACGTGCTCGCGGTCCTCGCCGTTCTCCAGGCCCGCTGACCGATCCACGGATCGAGCAGATCGACGCGCCCGACTCGAGGTCGGCCCGGAAGCTCGGATACGGCGCGGTGAGGAAGGGGCGGGTCTTTTCTCGGGTGTTGTGCGTCCCTGGCTAGCCGCCAATCGCACGCACGACGACGACGATGGTCGCCCCAATCGCCGACAGCCCGACGAGAATCGGCCCTTCGGATGGTCGGTCGTGTTGCGCCTCCGGCAGGAGATGGCTGGCGCCGATGGCGATGAACACGCCGGCAAACGCGGCGAGGAGCCAACCGAGGGCGACATCCGGGATCGCGATCACCAGGCTCAGCGCGGCACCGAAGACCGGCGCGAGCGCGTCGAGAATGAGGAAGCCGATCGCGGACCGGCGTCCAGGGGCGGCATCGAAGGCGAGCGTGACGACGTTCATCCCATCGGCGAAGTCATGGGCCAGCACGGCCAGCAGGACAATCAGCCCGATACCCGCGCCAGCCTGGAAGGCGAGCCCGATGGCCAACCCATCCAGTGTGCTGTGGATGATCAGGCTCGCCGGAGGGAGCACGGCGATCAGGCGGGAGGCCGACACTTCTCCGACGTCTGACGTCCCGGGCGCCGTGACCGAGCCATCGTTCGCGGTTGGATCGGCGGGATGCGCGTGCCCATGCTCGAAGCTCTGCTGATGGATGAAGGATTCGATGAGCGTGAATGTGAGATAACCGATCAACGCGGCGATGCCCGTTTCCAGGACCCGCGCGTTGCCGACAAGAAGATGCGCCTCGGGCAGCAGATCCACGACCGCGGTGGCCACGAGGACGCCCGAGGCGAAGGCCATGAACGGGTGAAGGCGATGGCGAAACCGCAGCGCGGCCATCCCGCCGAGCAGGGTCGAGAAGAACGGAAGCAGGGCGGCGATCGGCACGCCCGTATCGTGCCTGAGACATGGCCGTCGCGTTGCTCGATCCACGGGCGGCCGGCCGGGATCGTGATGGTCGACCCGGCGCGGACGTCAGCCCATCATCGGATCAGCGGGTGAGCGTCACCTTGCGCAGCCCCGGCGGCGCATCGGGATCGTAGCCGCGTCGACGTGCGACAGCCTCGGCCAGGAGCTGGCCCGGCAGGATCGTGGCGAGCGATGCGAGGGCCTCCGGCAGGTCGGCCGGCAGCGGCAGGGCGACCACGCGATCGGCCCGGAGACCGGCCGGAGCCGCAGCCGCCACGCCGGACCCGCCGATCACCCACGGGACGCTGCCGGTTGCGAGCGCCGCGGCGAGCCCCTCGTCGACGAGCGCGCCCATCCTGCCGTCCGGGCGGATCGCGAGGATCGGGACCTCAGGCCCGGTCAACACGACCGGCCCGTGACTGAAGTCCGCCGACGAATAGCCCTCCGCGAAGAGCCGGCTCGTCTCCTTGAGCTTGAGCGCCGTCTCGAGGGCGGTCGCATATTCGAACCCGCGCCCGATGACGATCGACCGTTCGGACGCCGCGAATTCGGCCACGATCGGGGCGTCGTCGTGAATCGCCGCCCGGGCGACCGCCAGTGACTCCGCCAGCAGCCGGCGCACCTGGGGCAGCGCCTGCCGGAGCGTGGCGGATGGGGCGAGCGCCGCGATGAGGCAGATCCCGGCGGCGACCTGGGCGACATAGGACTTCGTCGCCGCGACCGACCGTTCCTCCCCTGCCCGGCAGTCGATGACATGGGCGGCTGCAGCGGCCAGCGGCGATGCGGCGTCGTTGACGATCGCCACCGTCAGGGCACCACCGGCCCGGGCCGACTCGACCACGGCCACGAGATCGGGCGACCGACCGGACTGCGACACCGCGATGACCAGGCCACCTCGCCAGCGCAGCCGGGCGCCGTAGATCGTGACCGTCGATGGGGCCGCCATCCCGGCCGGAATTCCGAGGTCGGTCTCGATCAGGTAGCGCAGGTGGATCGCGGCGTGGTCCGACGTGCCGCGGGCGACGAGGCTCACCCAGGCTGGATCGGCGGCCCGGATCGCGGCGGCCGCCCGTTCGATCTCCGGCCCGCCATCGGCCAGCAACCGCGCGACCACGTCCGGGATCGACTCGATCTCGGACAGCATCAACGTCATCGGGCGCCGCCTGTCACCAGGTTCATCCGTTCGGGAAGAAGCGCGGCAGCCAGCGAGCGTTCGCCTCGAGGATCGCCTCGAGCAGATCGTCGGCGTGGTCGGGGTCCCCCGCGAGCGGGTTGGCCGCGAGCGCCGCTCGGGCGATCGCCGTATCGCCGCTGATGGCCGCCCGGATCGTCAGCCGTTCGTAGGCCTTGATCCGGCTCACGAGGTCGAATTGCGGTGGCGAGAGTGGCGCCTGCGCGATCGGATGGGCTCCGGCGTGATCGATCCGGGCGGGCACCTCGACGATATCGGCGTCGGCCAGGCCCGGCAACGTCCCGTCATTGCGGACGTCGACGATCTGGATGTCGCCGCGTCCGTCGCTCAATGACGCGATCAGCTGGGCAGCCGCCTCGCTGTAGAACGCGCCGCCGCGATGCTCGAGGAGCTCGGGCTTCGTGTCGAGCGTGGGGTCGCGGTAGAGCTCGAGCAGGTCGCGCTCGATCGTCATGACCTCCTCGGCCCGGGTCGTATGGGTCCTGGCATCGGCGACGATCCGCGCCTCGTCGTCGTAGTACTTGAGGTAGTAGGACGGGATCGCCCGGTCGCGAACGAGCTGCTCCTTCGTGATGTGGACATCCTCGGCCAGCGCGTCGACGCCCTCGGTCAGGACCTCGTCGAGTCGATCGATCCCGTCGACCCGGACGGCCCGGATCCAGGTCAGATGGTTGAGGCCGACCTGCTCGAGCTCGACTCGCTCCGGCTCCACGCCGAACCGGGCCGCGAACTGGCGCTGGAAGCCGATCGCGACGTTGCACAGCCCGATGCTCCGGTGGCCGGCATCGGCGAGGGCCTGGGTGACGATCCCGACCGGGTTGGTGAAGTCGACGATCCACGCGTCGGCGGCCGAGCGGCGGGCGACCGCCTCGGCGAGCTCGAGCACGACCGGCACCGTTCGCAGCGCCTTCGCGAAGCCGCCGACGCCGACCGTCTCCTGGCCGATCAGGTCGAACCGGGGTGGCAGCGTCTCGTCCCCGAGCCGGGCCCGCTGGCCGCCGACCCGGAGCTGGATCAGGACGAAGTCGGCGCCGTCGATCGCCTCGTCGCGATCTGTGGTCTGGATGACGCGCCCCGTCCAGCCCTGACGAGCGAGCATCCGCTCGGCGAGGCCGCCGACGATCGTGAGCCGCTCGCGGTCGATGTCGAGCAATGCGATCTCGTCGATGGCGATGCGGTCGGCACGCCGGGTGAAGCCGTCGACGAGCTCCGGCGTGTAGGTGCTGCCGCCACCGACGACCGCCAGCTTCAGGCCCATGGCTCCTCAGTCGGTCCGCTGCCAGCCGGCCCACGAGGGGCGGCGGCTTGACAGATTGCTTATAACGTTATCAGCATTCACTTGTCGCGCAACCCGAGTCCGAGGAGCTCCGGGTCGGGCGACCGGCCATCGGTGGCCGCCAGGCAGCCCGACGAACCACCGCGCAGCCCGTTCCAGGATCGTACCGCGAGGTCCCGCACTCGATGGCCCGTTTCCGACTCGAGCTCGGCCCCGTCCCGCTCCACCACCAGGTCTACCTCGACCTGCGCGCTGCGCTCGACAACGGCGAGTGGCGTCCCGGCGATCTCCTCCCGCCGGAGCGCCAGCTCGCCGGTCGATACGGCTGCAGCCTGATCACGGTCCGACGGGCGCTCTCGGAGCTGACCCGCGAAGGCCGGATCCAGCGGACCCGCGGCCGCGGCACGACCGTCCTCCAACCCCGGATCGAGCGGGACTTCGGGGGCACCCTCAGCTTCACCGAGGAGATGCAGGATCGCGGCCTCGATCCGGAGACCCGTCTGATCGGCGCCCGGCCGGAGTCGGCCGGCGAGGTGGTCGGCGCGGCGCTCGGGATCGAGCCCGGCTCGCCGACCCTGTACGTCGAGCGGCTGCGGGTCGCCGGCGGCGAGCCGCTTCTCCTCGAGCAGGTCCACCTGCCGGCCGAGCGCTTCCCGGGCCTGCTCGCATCCGACCTCGAGCACGGCTCGCTGTACGACCTGCTGACCGCGCGGTACGGGACCCGGATCGTCCGCGCTCGCGAGGCGCTCGAGCCGGTCCTGCTCCACGCCCGGGAGGCGCGCCTCCTCGGCCAGCGGCCGCGCGCCCCCGCGCTCCTGATCGAGGGGACGGCGTTCGGGGCGGACGGTGCGCCGGTCGAGTTCGCCCGGAGCTACGTCCGCGGCGACCGGACCCGGTACTTCGTCGAGCGGATCGTCGTCCGGGCCAGCTGGGACGCCGACCCCGCCACGGCCGAGGCGGGCGCCGCGGCACCACCGCATCGACGAGCGAGCCGCGTCGCCCGCCAGACGACGACCACGGCAACGGCAACGACAACGTCCCGACCCAGCGGCTGACCGGCCACATCGCACAGGAGGAGGAGCTCATGCCCGCGCGTCCGTTCCGACCCGGCGTCCTGCTCGCCGCGTTCGCCGTGTTGGCGACCGCCTGCGGCGGCTCGACCGCCACGCCGCTGACCTCGCCAAGTTCCGTGCCGTCGGCGGCGCCGCCGTCCGTCGCCGCGAGCGACCAGCCCAGCACGGGACCGGCCACCGTCCCGCCGGGCGGGCCGGTCGAGATCCGCTGGTTCTGCTGTCTCGGCGGCGGTGACGACCCCAGCCAGCAGAAGGCATTCAAGCAGGTCATTGCGGACTTCAATGCCTCGCATCCGAACATCAAGGTCGTGTTCGACTACACCGCGTACAGCGGTGCTCGTGACGCGTTCGCGACGCGCATCGCCGGGGGCAACCCGCCCGACGTCGTGGGCCCCCTCGGGGTGGGCGGCGCGAATGCCTTCGAGGGACAGTGGCTGGACCTGAGCCCGTACATCGCCAAGAACAGCATCGACCTGTCCGGGTTCGACCAGGGCGTCATCAACCTCTACAAGTCCGGCGGTCAGGGCCAGCTCGGCATCCCGTTCGCCGTCTATCCATCCGAGCTCTACTACCAGCCGGACATGTTCGACGCGGCCGGCCTCCAGCCGCCGCCGCCGAGCTATGGCCAGCAGTATCAGATGGCGGACGGGTCGATGGTCGACTGGAGCTACGACACGATCCGGACGGTCGCGATGAAGCTGACCGTCGACAAGGCCGGCAAGAATGCCGCGGACCCGGCATTCAATCCAAAGCAGATCGTCCAGTACGGGTTCGAGCCGCAGCGCGACGACCTCCGGACGATGGGTGCCGCCTACTTCGCGGCCGGGAAGTTCCTGGCGGACGACGGCAAGGCGGCCCAGATCCCGGACGCCTGGGCGGCCGCCTGGAAGTGGGTCTACCAGGGGATGTGGACGGACCATTTCATCCTGACCGGCCCCGCCTACAACAGCCAGACGTTCAACGGCGGTGGATACGCGTTCAACTCCGGCCATGTCGCGATGCAGGAGAACTTCCTCTGGAACGTCTGCTGCGTGACCGATGCCGGCGGCAACTGGAACCTCGCGGCCCTGCCGTCGTACAACGGTCAGATGACGGCGCCGATGAACGCCGACACGTTCCGGATCACGAAGGGCAGCAAGCACCCCGACGAGGCATTCACCTTCCTCCAGTACCTGGTCCTCGGGGACGCCCACACGAAGCTGCTCAACTCGATCTCCGGCTTCCCCGCCCTCAAGTCCGAGCAGGCTGACTTCTTCAGCCAGCTCGAGCAGCAGAAGAACGACAAGGGCAAGCTGATCTACCCGCCGGACGTCAATTGGGACGTGGTGACCCAGGCGATCCAGTACGCCGACATCAATCCGAACTCCGAGAACGCGATGCCGAATTACAACAAGTCGCTCGACATCCTCGCGAAGTACCTCACCCGCTGGACCAGCACTCCGGGCCTCAACATGGACACCGAGCTTGGCAATCTGAAGCAGGAGCTGCAGACCACCTGGAACGCCGGCTGATGCCTCTGCGGCCGTCGGGTTCCGCAGCGCCCCCAGCGACGGGCCGATTCAAGGCATGACATTGACGACCCTGGCCCGCTCACAACGCCGAGTGAGCCTCTCGCCGCTGGCGCGGCGAGAGGCTCGCTGGGCGATCGTGTTCATCGCGCCGTGGATCGTCGGCTTCCTTGCGTTCACGCTCCTGCCGATGATCGCGACCCTCGTCTTCACCTTCACGAACGTCAACCTGAACCAGCAGGCGCCTCTCCATTTCGTCGGTCTCCAGAACTACCAGGCCGTGATCTCCGACAAGAGCACCTGGGACTCGCTCGGAGTCACGGTCCGGTTCGCTGCGCTGGCGCTGCCCGTATCCGTGCTGCTGCCGCTCGGGGTGGCTCTCCTGCTGAACAGCCGGCACCTCCGGTTCGCGAGTGCGTTCAGGGTGCTGTTCTTCCTGCCCTACGTCGTTCCGTTCGTTGCCGGCGTCCTGATCTGGGAATCGATGCTCAACGTCGACAGCGGCTGGATCGACCAGTTCCTCAAGGTGATCGGCATCCAGGATCCGCCGAACTGGCTTCAGGACCCGACATGGGTGTACCCCGGACTCGTGCTGCTCGGCGTCTGGGGAATCGGCGGCGGCGTCATCGTCTATCTGGCGGGCTTGCGGGGGATCCCGACCGAGTACTACGACGCCGCCCGGATCGATGGGGCCGGCACGGTCGCGAGCTTTCGGCACGTCACGCTGCCGCTCCTGTCGCCGGTGATCTTCTACACGCTCATCCTGGCGGTTGTCGACGTGCTCCAGTACTTCCTCGTTCCGCTCGTGCTCAATCAGGGCACCGGCGAGCCAGGCGGGACAACGCTCTTCCTCAACCTCTACATCTACAAGAACTTCTTCGCCTACCAGAACATGTCCTACGGGGCGACGCTCGCCTGGATCCTGTTCGCCTTGACCCTCTTGGTGACCCTCATCGTCTTCGCCTCGGCGCGGCGCTGGGTCTATTACGCCGGGGAGCGCTGAGATGGACGGCCCGACCGGAGCCGCCAAGGCCGCGACTCGCGAGGGGCGCCGTCGACCGTTCAGGATCCTCCGGGCCGGGTCCGGTCAGGCCCGCCGCGGGTCCTCGGGCGACCGCGGTCGATCGTTCGCGATGACCTTCTTCGCCGTCGTTGTCGTCGCGGCCTTCATGTCGCCGCTTCTGCGATCGCTGACCCTGTCGATCAAGAGTCCCCAGCAGGTGTCGGCCGTTGATGCCCCGCTGTGGCCGGAGAGTCCCGTGACATTCACCTACCGGGATCGCGACTACGACGTGTACCAGGTCCCGCTGCCCGACGGAACGACGAAGGCACTCGCGCTGGTCCGGAAGGGCCTCAAGCAGAGCTCGTTTGCCGATCCGGCGAACCCGGATGTCCAGACGGCCCCGCTCATCGTCTGGGTCGGCTCGTGGCGCGATCTCGCCGTCACCAAGGTCCTCGCGCCGCATTTCGAGAACTACGTGAACGTCTGGAACGAGATCAACTACCCGCGGCTGCTGTTCAACACGATCGCCATCGCACTCATCGGGATGATCGGGACGGTGGTGTCGTGCACACTCGTCGCGTACGGGTTCGCTCGGTTCCGGTTCCCCGGGCGGAACCTGCTGTTCCTCCTCGTCATCGCGACCATCTTCCTGCCGAGCGTGGTCACGACGATTCCGACCTACACCCTCTTCCTGAAGATCGGCTGGGTGGGGACATGGCTGCCGTTGATCATCCCGGCGTTCTTCGCGAACGCCTACGACGTCTTCCTGCTGCGGCAGTACCTGCTGACGATCCCGCGAGAGATGGACGAAGCCGCGGCGATCGACGGCGCCGGCCCATTCCGGACCCTCGTGTCGGTGATCATCCCGCAGGCATGGCCCGTGATCGGAGCGGTGGCAATCTTCCACCTGGTGTACACGTGGAATGACTTCTTCGGACCCTTGATCTACCTGTCGGGCTCGCCGGACCTCCAGACGGTCGCCGTCGGCCTGGCGAGCTTCTCGGGCGCTCGCGTCGCGCTGGACCCCGGCCTGATCCAGGCGGCGACGCTGATGACGCTGGTGATCCCGGTGGCGATCTTCCTCGTCTTCCAACGGGTCTTCGTCCGGGGCATCGTCATCACCGGCGTGGAGAAATAGCGTGGCGACCGGCAGCGGTCCGTTCCGGGTCGCCCTTACCTTCGATGCCGAGCATCCCGACCGACCGCACCGGCCGGGGGTGGCGGCCGCAATCCTCGAACTCCTTGCCGAGCGCCACGTCCCGACGACCTGGTTCCTCCAGGGGCGCTGGGTCGAGTCCGCGCCCGACACGGCGCGCCAGGTCGTCGCCGACGGCCACCTGGTGGGCAATCACAGCTTCTACCACGCCCGGCTGCCACTCCTCACCGACGACGGCCTGCGAACCGACGTTCGCGACGCGGAGACCGCGATCCGGAAGATCACCGGGATCGACCCCCGGCCGTGGTTCCGCTGTCCGTTCTCGGCCGGGTCCGACGAGCCGCGGGTGCTCGCCGTCCTCGCCGAGCTCGGCTACCGCGACATTGCCGCCGATGTCGTCCTCGACGATTGGGAGCCGATGCGGACGGGCCCGCTCCTCGCCGCGGACGCGCTGCGCCAGACTCCGGCCGTCGGCGACGGGGCCGTGATCCTGTTCCACGCCTGGCCGCCGGGCACGCTCGATGCCCTGCCGGCGATCATCGACGGCCTCCGGGCCCTCGGTACCGCCTTCGTCCGGATCGACGAGCTCGAACGCTTTGCGCCGGCGGACGGGCGAACGTGACGGCGCCGGCCATCCTCGCAGTCGACGGCGGCAACTCCAAGGCGGACGTCGCTCTCGTCGCGGCCGACGGGACGCTCCTCGGCGCGGTCCGCGGACCGACGATCTCGCACCAGGCGACGTCGCTCGACGATGCCGCCCGGCGGCTCGGTTGGCTCGTGGCGGCGGCCGGCGGCGAGCCCGGCGGCCCACCGGAGATCGCGGTCCATTGCGTCGCCGGCGCCGATTACCCGAGTGATGTCCGTCTCCTCGAGCGCGCATTCGCGGCGGTCGCTCCGGCCGGCGAGACGCTCGTCCTCAACGACACGTTCGCGGCGCTCCGGGCCGGTGCCCGCCGGGCCTGGGGGATCGTCCTGATCTGCGGCCAGGGGATCAACGGAGCCGCGGTCGGAGTCGACGGGCGGCGAGTGCGGTTCGCCGGAGTCGGGGACATCGCGGGTGACTGGGGCGGCGCCGGGTCGGTCGCGATGGCCGGGCTCGGCGCGGCCGTCCGGGCGAGGGACGGGCGCGGGCCGCGCACGGCGCTCGAGAAGACGATCCCGCGCGCTGTCGGATTGTCCCGCCCCGAGGCCGTCACTCACGCGTACTACACGGGCCGGTTGGACGAGCGGCGGATCGGCGAGCTGGCACCGACCGTGTTCGCGACCGCCGCCGGCGGCGACGCCGTGGCCCGCGCGATCGTCGATCGGCTCGCGGACGAGCTCGCGACGATGGCGATCGCGCTGGCCCGGCGGGCGCACCTCGTCCGACACGACCCGGAAGTGGTCCTGGCCGGGAGCGTGTTCCGGACCGGCGACACCGGGTTTCACGATCGGCTTCGGGCGACGATCGCGGCGGCCATCCCGGACGCCCGGATCGAGCGGCTCGGCTCGGCGCCGGTCGTCGGTGCCGCGCTGATCGGCCTCGATCGCCTCGCCGGCGGGACAGTTGATCCCGCCGTCGAGGCCCGCACCCGCGCGGCGTTCGATGACTGGAACGCCACACCGACGGTTGTCACGCCGTCGTAGCACCGTTCGGCCGGGCGCCCGTGCGCCGCATCACCGGCCAGATGGCATCCTTCGCCAGACACCCTCCCCGCCGGAGTCCCCACGTGTACGACGCCCCACGCCCCGGAAGCGCCTCCAGTCGCGACCTGCCTCTGAGAACGTCCCCGTCCGCGGCGGGCTGGATCGCCCTCGTCATCTGGGCGATCTTCGCGATCCTCGCGCTCCTCCTGACGGTCGGCGTCGTGAGCGCCTTCTCGCGCTACACGGCCGGGCTCCTGCCGCCGACCACGGCGCTGAACAACCTCAGCTTCAGCCAGCAGTCGGTCATCACGGACCGTAACGGGATCCAGCTGGCCCGGTTCGGCGGAGAGAAGCGCGACGTCGTTGCCTTCGCCGACATCCCGCCGATCGTCATCGATGCCCAGGTTGCGATCGAGGACAAGACCTTCTGGGACAACGCCGGATTCGATCCGCTCGCGATCCTGGCGGCCGGGATCGACAGCCTCCGGGGCAACAGTCGTGGCGCATCGACGATCACCCAGCAGCTGGTCCGGGAGCGCCTCCTCGACCCGGCCCTCGTCCAGGATCCGAATCGGACGCTCGAGCGCAAGATCAAGGAGATCGTCCAGTCGATCCGCCTGACCGAGGCCTATCCGGGCGTCGACGGCAAGCAGCAGATCATCGCCGCCTACCTCAACCAGAACTACTACGGCAACCAGACCTACGGGGTGAAGGCCGCCGCCGAGACATACTTCGGGCACCCGCTCAAGGACGTCACCCCGGCCGAGGCCGCGACCCTCGCCGGGCTGGTGAAGTCCCCGTCCAACTACGACCTGGTGCGGAACGAGACCGTGACCTGCGTCAATCCCAGCCCGACCGACACCGAGTCGACCTGCGCGTCCGGCAAGACGCAGCTCACGGTCCCGAACACGACGGAGATCTACCAGCGGCGCAATCAGATCCTGGAGCTCCTCGCGGGTGGTCGGACCATCCTTTCGAAAGACCAGTTCACCCCCGACCAGCTGCGGGCCGCGGAGAACGATCCGATCATCGTCGCGCCCCAGACGACGCCCCCATGGATCGCCCCGCACTTCGTCTGGGCGGTCCTCCAGGAGCTCGCGGACAAGGTCTGCGGGGTCGGGGTCCCGAGCTGCAACCAGCTCGAAGCGGGCGGCCTGACCGTGACGACGACGCTCGACTCGAAGATCCAGGCGATCGCCGAGAAATGGGTCAAGGCCGCCGCCCTGGTGCCCAACGCCAAGGGCGGTGCCGCCGCCGCCTGGAAGGCGCTCAAGCTGCCGGGCGCCGTGCCCCAATGGGTGACCAATCTGCGCGGCAAGGACATCAACAATGGAGCCCTCGTCGCGCTCGACTACCAGACCGGTGAGCTGATCGCCTATGTCGGCAGCGCCGACTATTACGCGACGAAGAGCACGAAGCAGTTCCAGGCCAAGTTCGATGTCGTCGGCAGCGGGTTCCGACAGCCGGGCTCGGCCTTCAAGCCATTCAATTACCTGACCGGCATCGACGACAAGAAGCTGACCGCCGGATCGATGCTCATGGACACGGCAACCGCCTTCGACGGCAACTACACGCCGTCGGACGCCGACAACCTCGAGCGCGGCCCGGTTCGCGTCCGGACCGCGCTCCAGTTCTCGCTCAACATTCCGTCGGTCAAGGCTGCCCAGATCAACACGCCGGACCGGATCTTCCAGCGAGCGCAGGACTTCGGGATGGTCTTTCAGTCCGCGAAGACGACGGCCGGTCTGTCGATCGCGCTCGGCGTCCTGGAAGTCAGGCCGGTCGACCTCGTCACCGCCTATGGCACGCTCGCCAACGGCGGCAAGAAGATCGCCCATACGACGATCCTGACCGTCAAGGACCAGACCGGGGCCGACGTCGTGAAGGCCTACATCCCGCCCGCCGGTGATCCGGTCGCAAGTCCCCAGGCGGCGTTCATCGTGACCGATATCCTGGCCGGCAACACGAATCCGCAGATCAACCCGTTCTGGGGTGCGTTCGCGATCCACGGCCCGAAGAACGCACGCCGGCCGGCGACGCTCAAAACGGGTACGAACACCGACGCGAAGGACCTCAACGCCTTCGGCTTCATCGCCCCGCCGACGACGGCCGAGCGGGCGAAGGGCCAGTACGCGCTCGCCGTCGGGGCCTGGAACGGCAACAGCGACAACACGGTCGTCTCCACCCCGAACAAGCCGGTCTTCTCGATCGACGTGACGACGTTCGTCTGGCAGGGCTTCCTCCAGGAGGCGACGAAGACCTGGGACATCAACGACTTCGCCCGGCCCGACGGACTCGTCCAGGCCAAGATCGACCCGTTCACCGGGCTCAAGCCGCAGCCGGGCGCCAGGTCGATCGACGAGTGGTACATCAAGGACGCCACGGCGGACACCACGCCCAAGGACACGATCCCGGTCGGCGCGTGCGGGCAGGCCGTCCTCGACTCGCCCGGGGTCTACGAGCACACTTACAAGAACTGGGTGACCGCCGACCTCGACTGGCTCAATCGAGCCAAGAAGGGTCCCGGCGTCGCCGGCGGCGTCAACCACACCCGGACCGCGTACTTCTACAACGGCGTGTTCCAGCCGTTCGGGCGATCGTGGGGCGCGTTGGTCGAGGGCCACGGCTGCACCTTGCCGAGCCCGTCGGTGACCTGCTATCCGGTCCCGACCCCGGATCCGAGCGGCGCCGTGCCGTCGTTCGTGATCCCGTCGGCCGACCCGTCCGCCAACATCGTGTTTGTGCCGTGCCCGACGCCGGTGCCGAGCGCCCCGCCGAGCGTCGAACCGTCGACCGCGGCGCCGACCCCAACGCCGACCCCAACGCCGACCCCACCGCCGACCCCACCGCCGACGCCGACCCCACCGCCGACGCCACCGCCGACGCCGACACCGCCGGCTTCCGCCGCCCCCGCCGTCGTCCAGAGCAGCGCCCCCTGACCGACGCGCCCGTTCCGGCGCGGTAGGATCGGGCCGATGAACGGCGCCGCGGCGAACACGGACCGGATCGACCTGAATGCAGATGTCGGCGAATCGCTCGGGCCGTGGTCGATGGGCGCCGATGAGGCGCTGATCCCGCTGGTCAGCAGTGTGAACATCGCGTGTGGCGCGCATGCCGGCGATCCGGCGACGATCCTCCGGACCGTTGCGCTCGCCGCCGGTCACGGGGTGGCGATCGGCGCCCATCCGGGCTATCCCGATCTCGTCGGGTTCGGACGGCGCGACCTCGACATGACGCCCGCCGACCTGCGGGCCTCGCTCGTCGTCCAGATCGGCGCCGTCCAGGCCGCCGCTCGCGTCGCAGCGACGCACGTCCGCCACGTCAAGCCGCATGGTGCTCTGTACAACCGGTCGGCAATCGATCCGTCGCGCGCCGCGACCATCGCCGAGGCGGTCCGCGAGCTCGACCCGGGACTCGTCCTCGTCGGTCTGGCCGGCTCGGCTTCGATCGCGGCGGGCCGGGC
>JANMCU010000066.1:0-4595 GCA_031361415.1 Chloroflexota bacterium
AGCCGTGCGATCGGCGCCGGTGCGGCGGCATTGCGGGCAGAGCATGGCCGCCGACTCCGGCTGCCCGATGCGCTCGTGATCGCCACCGCGATCACTCTCGCTGCGGACCGCGTGGTCACGACCGACGCTGCCTGGCCCGACGTCGGCGTGCCGGTCACGGTCCTGTCGGGCGGTGGATCCTGATGCGCGTCGCGTTCGCCGCCGACCACGCCGGGGCCGCCATGAAGGACGACCTCGCCCGGCGGCTGACGGGGTCTGACCTCGGCCACGAGGTCATCGACCTCGGCGGCGACGGCTCCGATCCCCTCGACGACTATCCGGATTTCGCCGCCCGGCTCGGCTACGCCGTGCGCGACGGCTTGGCCGACCGGGGGATCCTGATCTGCGGCTCGGGGGTCGGCGCGAGCGTGGCGGCCAACAAGATCCGCGGCGTGCGGACGGCCGTCTGCCACGACACGTACTCGGCGCACCAGGGCGTCGAGCACGACGACATGAACATCCTGACCCTCGGCTCACGGGTGATCGGGCCGGAGCCGGGCTGGGAGTGCGTCGTCGCGTTCCTCGGCGCAACGTTCAGCGGCGAGGAGCGCCACCAGCGCCGGCTCGACAAGGTCCTCGCGATCGAGGCCGCCGAGCGCGGCTGAGGTGGATGTCGCGATCGCGAGCTGGCCGATGCCACGAAGGCGAAACGTGCGCGCGCTCTCTGTCGGACTACCATGCGCGTGATGCCTGACGACGCCACCTCCAGCCCGACCTTCGCGAGCCCCGACCTGTCGCTCGGCGCGAGCGCCGCCGCCTTCGATGCGGCGATCGCGCGTGCTCGCGACGAACAGTGGGCGGAGCGGATCTGGGACCGCGACCCGACGCTGTGGTCGACCAACGAGCGCGTCCAGGCGTCGATCGCCGACCGGCTCGGCTGGCTCGACGCGCCAGCCCACTTCGCCGAGCAGGCCGCGGCGCTCGAGGGCTTCGGCGAGGGCGTGCGCGATGCGGGCTTCATGACGGCGGTCGTGGGCGGGATGGGTGGCAGCAGCCTCGCCCCGGATATCCTGCACAAGACCTTCGGGACCGCCGACGGCTGGCTCGACCTGCGCGTCCTCGACTCGACCGACCCGGCGGCGGTGGCCGCGACCGTCGACGACCTGGATCCGCTCTCGACGCTCTGGATCGTGGCGAGCAAGTCGGGCACGACGACGGAGCCGCTCGCCTTCCAGGCCGACGCATGGGATCGTGCCGAGCGCGCGCTGCGCAGCCACCACGCCCCGCGCAATGAGCACGCGGGCGAGCTGATGATCGCGATCACCGACCCGGGCAAGAGCGTCGACGCGATCCCCCATCACGACGAGCTGCGCGAAGTCTTCCTCAACCCCGCCGACATCGGCGGTCGCTATTCGGCGTTGACGTACGTCGGGCTCGTGCCGGCAAGCCTGATCGGGCTCGACCTCGACGCTCTGCTCGCGTCGGCCCTCGCGATGGCCGATGCCTGCCATGATCCCGAACCAACCGTAAACCCGGGCGTCAGCCTCGGTGTCGCGCTCGGGACGCTGGCGATGGCCGGCCGCGACAAGCTGACGTTCATTCCGGATCCGTCGATCGAGAGCTTCGGCTCGTGGGCCGAGCAGCTGATTGCCGAGAGCACCGGGAAGCACGGGACCGGGATCATCCCGATCGACCGTGAGCCGCTCGGCGCGATCGAGGCGTATGGCAGCGATCGGGTCTTCGTGCGCCTGACGGTCGCCGGCGATGAGGAACCGGCCGCAGACGCCTTCGTCGACGCAGCCGCGTCGGCCGGCCACCCGGTCATCCGGATCGCCGTCACCGACCCGATCGATCTCGGCGCCGAGGCGTTCCGCTGGGAGTTTGCGACCGCCATCGCCGGGGCAGTCCTCGGGATCGACCCGTTCGACCAGCCGAACGTCGAGGAGGCCAAGGACCTCACCCGCAAGGTGCTCGCGGCCGCCGAGACCGGCGCGCAGCCCGCTCCGCCTCCGCCAGCCCTGGTCACCGACACCACGACCGGCCTGACCCTTCATGGCGATGCGAGCCTCCGGCTGACCGCCGGCGACGGCACGCTCGTCGGCGAGCTCGCCCGCCACCTCGCCCGACGGAAGGCCAACGCGTACCTCGCGCTCCAGGCGTTCATCGAACCGTCGGCGGCGACCGCTGCTGGGCTCGGCCGGATCCGCGCGCTGCTCCGCGACGCGACCCACTGTGCCACGACGGCCGGCTTCGGGCCGCGCTTCCTCCACTCGACCGGCCAGCTCCACAAGGGCGGCACGCCGAGCGGCTGGTTCCTCCAGCTCACCGCCGACCACCCCGTCGACCGCCCGATCCCCGGCTGGCCGTACACCTTCGGGCGCCTGATCGACGCCCAGGCCGAAGGCGACTTCGCGGCGATCGAGTCGCACGAGCTGCCGATCCTGCGCGTCCACCTCGCCGATCCGGAACGGGGGCTGGCCGCCCTCGAAGCCGCCCTGCATGAGGCGCTCGCACAGGGCTGAGCGCGGCATTCCAGCGCGACCCGGGCGGTCGCCGCCAGCACGACACGGAGGGTCACTCGCGATGCGGATCGGGTTCGTCGGTCTCGGTCGGATGGGCGCCAACATGGTCCGCCGCCTGCTGAAGGACGGCCACGAGGTGGTCGCCTACAACCGCACGCCGGAGAAGACGAAGGAGATCGTCGGCGAGGGCGCGCTCGGCGCGTTCTCGATCGCGGAGCTCGTCGCGGCGCTCGAGAAGCCGCGCGCGGTCTGGATCATGGTCCCGGCCGGTGACGCGACGGAGGCCCAGATCCAGGAGCTGATGGAGCACCTCGAGCCGGGCGACACGATCATCGACGGTGGCAACACGAACTTCCACGACGACCAGCGCCGGCACGCGGCGCTGGCCGAGAAGGGCGTCAACTACATCGACGCCGGGACCTCCGGCGGGATCTGGGGCCTCCAGGTCGGCTACTGCCTGATGGTCGGTGGCGACGAGGCCGCCGTGAAGCCGCTCGAGCCGATCTTCCTGTCGCTCGCGCCCGAAGGCGGGTACCTCCATGTCGGTGGGGCCGGGGCCGGGCACTACGTGAAGATGGTCCACAACGGGATCGAGTACGGGCTGATGCAGTCCTACGCCGAGGGCTTCGAGATCCTCCACGCGTCGTCGTACCCGCTCGATCTGGGTGGGATCGCCGACCTGTGGATGCAGGGTTCGGTCGTCCGATCGTGGCTGCTCGAGCTCGCGGCCCGCGCCTTCAAGGCGAACGGCCAGGACCTCGATCACATCAAGGGCTTCGTCGCGGATTCTGGGGAGGGCCGCTGGACGATCCAGGAGGCGATCGACCACGACGTGCCGGCGCCGGTGATCACGCTGTCGCTGCTGACCCGGTTCCGCTCGCGCCAGGACGACTCGTACGGAGCCAAGGTCCTCGCCGCGCTGAGAAATGAATTCGGTGGACATGAGGTCAAGACCGAGTGACCGGCCGGGCGGTGGTGCCGCCAGTCCGTCGCCGACGGCCGGACGCGACCGGCCGACCGTGATGCTGCGGGTGGATCAATCCGAGACGAATGAGCGTGGCCAATGTGCAGATTCGACCGAAATCCGGCGATCGGGAGAATGGAGCACGTTCGTTCGTGACGAATTGATGCGGCCCTTGGATCACTCGCAGCCGCCGGATTCCGCGGCGCCGCCGCGGACCACCGCGCGATGACCGACACGGCGGTCCCGAAGCGGCGCAGGACGTCGGAGGAACCCGACGCACCAGCGGTCGCCCCGGAGACGGCACCCGACAAGCAGCCGCATGGCTCGCCCCGGGCGAAGGACGCGCCACGGACGATGAAGGAGCTCCGGATCGCGCGTCAGACCCGGCGCAAGCCTCCGCCCAGGGTCGACGACAACCCCCTCCGCGAAGGGCTCCGCCTCGAGCGTCTCCCGGACCCGAGCGTCCTTGTCCTGTTCGGCGCCACCGGCGACCTGGCCCATCGCAAGGTCATCCCGGCGCTCTACCAGCTGTGGCGGACCAACCTGCTGCCGCACGACTTCGTCGTCGTCGCCGTCGGGCGGCGCGACTACGACGACGACTCGCTCCGGGCCGAGCTCAAGACGGCGCTCGAGAAGTACTCGCGAGTCCTTCCGCTGGACGACGCCGCGTGGAGGGCGTTCTCCGCCCGGATCCGCTACCAGAAGCTCGACTTCGCCAACCCCGCCGACTACGACGCCCTCGTCACCGTCCTCGATGGGATCGACAAGGAACAGACGTCGCGCGGCAACCACCTCTACTACCTCGCGACCCAGCCGTCGGCCTTCGCGGAGATCGTCGCCCAGCTCGGCCGGGTCGGGCTGGACCACGAGCGCCACGAAGGCGGCTGGCGCCGGATCGTCATCGAGAAGCCGTTCGGCCACGATCTGAACTCGGCGATCCGCCTGAACCGCGAGGTCGGCAAGGTCTTCCGCGAGTCGCAGGTCTACCGGATCGATCACTACCTCGGCAAGGAGACCGTCCGGAACCTCCTCGTCTTCCGGTTCGGCAACGGGATCTTCGAGCCGATCTGGAACCGCCGCCACATCGACCACATCCAGATCACGGTCGCCGAGACGATCGGGGTCGAGAA
>JANMCU010000075.1:0-25184 GCA_031361415.1 Chloroflexota bacterium
CGACGTCTAGTGCGGTCCTGGCGGTCGTATGGGCCAAACGCGGCGCGCGAGCCGTCACGGCGCCGGCGCCCTCACCGGGCGGTCTCGCGAGCCGGCCGCTTCTCCCGCGCCAGCGCCTCGCGGACCGCCCGCTCGTAGGGCGTCGAGCCGCGCTCGAGCGGGTTGTTCGACGCCCGATCGAGCACTCCGGCCGTCGTTCGGGTCGAGCGACCGGTCTGGCCCATCCCGTTCGCGATGCAGACCGCGATCGCGAGGGCGTCGGCGGCGTCGGCGGGGGTCGGCAGGGCCGCCATCCCGAGGACGATCTGGACCATTCGCTGGACCTGCTGCTTGTCGGCCGCGCCGTAGCCCGCGATCGCGCTCTTGACCTCGTTCGGTGTCGCTTCGCGAACCGGCCGGCCCGCTTCGGCCGCAGCAAGCAGGACGACGCCGCGGGCGTGGCCGACCGCGATCGCCGTCTGGGCGTTGCGCGAGAAGAACACGCGCTCGACCGCGACCACCGCCGGGTCGTGCAGGGCGATCAGCTCCGCGACGTGGCGATGGATCGCGAGCAGGCGTTCAGCGAGCGGGAGATCCGGCGAGGTGACCAGGCAGCCATGGTCGACGGCGCGCAGCCCGCCGGCCGTCTGTTCGACGAGGCCCCAGCCGAGGGCCGCAGTCCCGGGGTCGATGCCCAGGACGATCACCCGGCGACCTCGGCGAAGACGTCCTCGGGGATGTCGAAGTTGGCAGTCACCCGCTGGACGTCGTCGAGATCCTCGAGCAGCTCGACCAGCCGGATGGCCTGGCGCGCCTTGTGCGAGTCGAGCTCGACCGTCTGTTTGGCGACCATCGTGTTCTCGGCGGAGTCGACCGGCACGCCCGCGCCCTCCAGCGCCTTCCGGACGGCCTCCAGATCGGCCGGTGATGTGTAGATGTCGATCTGGTCGTCCGACTCGGTGTCGACATCCTCGGCCCCGGCGTCGATCGCGGCCAGGGTCACCTCGTCCGGGTCGACCTTTCCATCCCGCAGCACAGCGATCAGGCCACGCGGCTCGAACTGCCACGCGACGGCGCCGCTCCCGGCCAGCTGCCCGCCGGCCTTGGTGAACATCGAGCGGACCTCGGCGGCAGTCCGGTTGCGATTGTCGGTCGCCGCCTCAACGAGGATCGCCACGCCGCCCGGGCCGTAGCCCTCGTAGACGATCTCCTCGAACTGGTCGGCGTCGCCGCCGCCGGTCGCCTTGTCGATCGTTCGCTTGATGTTGTCGGCCGGCATGTTGACCGCGCGGGCCTTCTCGATCGCCAGCCGGAGGCGATAGTTTGCGTCCGGATCGCCGCCACCCTGACGGGCCGCGACGCTGATCTCGCGGGCGACCTTCGTGAACACCGCGCTGCGCTTGGCGTCGGTGACACCCTTCGCGCGCTTGATCGTTGACCACTTGGAATGACCGGACATCGCGGGCCGGAGTATAGCCGACGACGATGGCCTCGCCCGCTCTAGAATGGGTCGAACCCGAGCCCGGCGGGCCCCCCTTACGGCCCGATTCCGCGGCATCCCGCCCGTCGTTTCGAGCAGCCGAGAGGTCACTCCGCCGATGACGATGAAGAGCGTCGATCCCGCCCACCTGCGCAGCGTCGTCCTGGCCGGTCACGCCGGCGGCGGCAAGACGACGCTGGCCGAGCAGCTCCTCTTCCGCGCCGGCGCCGTCAATCGCCTCGGCCGGGTCGATGACGGAACCGCCCACCTCGACTTCGAGCCCGAGGAGCAGAAGCGCAAGGAATCGCTGAGCCTGGCGGTGGCGACCTTCGAGCACGACGCGACCCGGATCACCCTGGTCGACACGCCGGGCTACCCCGACTTCGTGTCCGAGGTCATCTCCGGGTTCGCAGCGGCCGATGGCGCCCTGTTCGTCGTCGATGCCTCGACCGGGATCGGCGCCGGGCTCGAAACCGCTGTCGCGCTCGGTCGTTCGACCGGGCGGGCCGCCTGCTTCTTCCTCAATAAATGCGATCGCGAGAACGCCGATCCGTCGGCCGCTCTGGACCGACTGCGCGAGCGGTTCGGGAACAAGATCGCGCCGCTCCACCTCGCGATCGGCAAGGCCGAGGCGTTCAGCGGATACGTCGACCTCGTCCACCGCCGGGCCTGGTCGTTCCAGGGTGGCAAGGAGGTCGAGATCCCGGTGCCGGCCGAGCTCGCCGACGAGATCGCGACCCGACGCGACCAGCTCCTCGAGGCCGCGGCCGAGGCCGACGACGATGTGATGACCAAGTACCTCGACGGGGTCGAGATCAGCGACGCCGAGCTCGACACATGCCTCCATCGGGGCGTCCGCGACTCGATCCTCGCGCCGGTCCTGGTCGGCAGCGCGACGAAGGGCATCGGGATGAACGCCCTCCTCGACGCGTTCATCCGCTACCTCCCGACGGCCGCCGAGGAGCCGCCAGTCGAGGCGCGCGACGCAACCACCGACAAGCCGGCCACGATCACGCCGGATCCCGCCGGCCAGCTCGTTGCCCGGGTGTTCAAGACCGCCGCCGATCCGTTCGTCGGACGGCTGACCTACCTGCGGATCCTGAGCGGCACGCTCCACGGCCAGGCTCACGCCTGGAACGCGAACCGCGACGAGGATGAGCGAATGGGCCAGCTCCTGCTGCTCCACGGCAAGGACCAGGAGCCGATCGGCGAGCTCCAGGCCGGCGAGATCGGCGCGGTCGCCAAGCTGACCGCGACCGAGACCGGCGACACGCTGTCGTCGCGCGACCATCCACTGATCCTGCCGCCGCTCGACTTCCCGACCCCGTCGCTGTCGGTCGCGATCGAGCCCCAGACGAAGGCAGATCTCGACAAGATGGGCGCGGCGCTCGCCCGGATGCTCGAGGAGGAGCCGTCGGCCCGGGTGGAGCGTTCGACGACCGGCGAGCAGCTCCTGGTGGCGATGGGCGACGCCCACATCGCGGTCATCGGCGAACGTCTCAAGCGCAAGTTCGGCGCCGCGATCCTGACGAAACAGCCCAAGGTCGCCTACCGCGAGACGATCCGCGGCAAGGCCCAGGTCGAGGGCAAGTACAAGAAGCAGACCGGCGGCCACGGGATGTTCGGCCACGTCTGGCTGGAGATCGAGCCGAACCCCGGCGGCGGGGTCGAGTTCGCCGAGCGGATCGTCGGCGGGTCGGTGCCGAAGGGTTTCTTCCCGGGGATCGAGAAGGGCATCCGCGAGGCGGCCGCCGAGGGAGTGCTCGCCGGCTATCCGCTGTCCGACTTCCGGGCGACGCTCTACGACGGCTCGTTCCACAACGTCGACTCGAACGAGATGTCGTTCAAGATCGCGGCCTCGATGGCCCTCAAGAAGGGCGTCATGGACTGCCGGCCGGCCCTGCTCGAGCCGATCATGGCGGTCGAGGTCACCGTCCCCGAGGACTACATGGGCGACGTCAACCGCGACCTGAACACGCGCCGCGGGCGGGTGCTCGGGATGGATACGCTCGGCGACGGACAACAGGTGGTGCAGGCCCAGGTCCCGCAGTCCGAGCTCTTCTCGTACGCGACGGAGCTGCGCTCGCTGACCCACGGACGGGGCACGTTCACCGCGACCGTCGACCACTACGAGGAAGTCCCGGGCCACGTCGCGGAGAAGGTGATCGAGGCGCATCGCAAGGACGCGGAGGCCTCCGGCGCGCACGGAGCACACTGACCGGCCGCCGACCGACGACTGATCGACCGCCGACCGGCCCGTGATCCTGCCGGCTCAGTCCGCGGTGCCGTCGCGCATTGCTGCGATTGCGGTCGCGAGGTCCAGGCTCCCGTCATAGATCGCCCGGCCAACGATCGCGCCGGCGCAGCCGATGTCCCGCGTCGCCTCCAGATCGGACACGGTGCGGATCCCTCCGGACGCGAGGACGGCAGCAGAGCTCGTCCGGACGATCGACTCCAGCAACGCCAGATCGGGACCGCCCAGGAGTCCGTCACGCGCGATCGCGGTCACGATGAACGTCGTGACGCCGGCGCCCGTGAGGCGGTCCTGAGCCTCACCGACCGGCGCCCCGGCTGCGCCCGGCACCCATCCATCGCCGAACGCGATCCCATCGCGGACATCGAGTGCGACCGCGATTCGAGCCGGTCCATGCTCCTCGACGGCCACCCGGACGAGCCCGGCATCCTGGAGTGCGGCCGTGCCGAGGACGACGCGTCCAGCCCCGGACGCGAGGACACCGGCAATGTCGTCGAGCGTCCGGATCCCGCCCGCGACCTGGACCCGAACCCCCGCGGGCGACGCAACGTCGACGATCCCGGCGATCGTCGACGGCTGGCGGCGCTCCCCCACCCGCGCTCCGTCGAGGTCGACGACATGAATCCACTCGGCGCCGGCCGACGCGAAGTCCCGTGCGACCGCGCTCGGGTCTTCGGCGTAGACCTGCTCACGGGCGAAGTCTCCCTGGCGCAGTCGCACGACCCGGCCGTCGCGGAGGTCGATGGCCGGCACAATCACGAACGTTGACGTTGACCGTGGTGACACGCTAGCATGGTAGCATGCTGATACGACGGCATCGTGAGTCACCGCCACCCACGTTCGATTTGAGGAGCCGCTGACCTGATGGATGACTGGCGTTCGACGGATGTCGACGAGCTGATCGCCGCGCTCCTCCGCCTCGACGACGCTGAAGAGGCGGCGCACTTCCTGCGCGACCTGTGCACCCTCGGCGAGCTGCGCGACCTCGCCCAGCGCTGGGCCGTCGTCCGGCGCCTGGATGCCGGCGAGCACTACGCATCGATCTCGCGCGAGACCGGGGCGAGCACCGCCACGATCACCCGCATCGCGTCCTGGCTGAACCACGGCGAAGGCGGATACCAGTCGGCCCTGGCCCGGCTCGCCACCGCCCGCGAGGCAGGCATCCCTTACCCTGCCGGACGCGAGCGGTGAGCAGCCTCGACGGGCGCGAGCGGCTGCGCCTGGCGATCCCCAACAAGGGCCGCCTCGTCGAGCCGACGGTCGCCCTGTTGCGAGACGCCGGTCTCCTCTTCGAGGAGCACGAACGAAGCCTCGTCGCCCGTGTCCGCAACTTCGACCTCGACATCCTCTTCGTACGGACGAACGACGTCATCGAATTCGTGGGTGACGGCGTGGCCGATCTCGGGGTGACCGGCGAGGACCTGCTGGCCGAGACCGGGGCCGAGCTGCCGCGCCTCCGATCGCTCGGCTACGGCCAGTGCCGGCTCGCGGCGGCCGTGCCGTCGGACAGCGCGTTCCGCGAGCTGGCCGATCTCGCCGGCCTGCGCGTCGCGACCGCCCACCCGAACACGGCCCGGCGGTTCTTCGCGAATGCCGGGATCGACGTCGACGTCATCCCGATCTCCGGCGCCGTCGAGGTCGCGCCCCGCCTCGGCCTGGCCGAGGCCATCGTCGATCTCGTCTCGACCGGCTCGACGCTCGTCATGAACGGGCTCCGGCCCATCGCAGATGTGCTCGCCTCGGAGGCGATCCTCGTCGCCAATCCCGGCGCGGTCGTCGGCCGGGCGAGCCAGATCGACGCGGTCGACACGATGCTCAGCGCCGTTATCGCGGCGCGCGGACGGAAGTACCTGATGATGAATGCGCCGGCCAGCCGGCTGCACGACCTCGAGGAGCTCCTGCCGGGACTCGAGTCGCCGTCGGTGATCCCGCTGGCCCACGAGGGCATGATTGCCATCCACGCCGTCGTCGGCGCCGATGACGTCTGGAGCCTCCTGCCACGCCTGAAGGCCGCCGGGGCATCGGGCATCCTCGTCCTGCCGATCGAGAAGATCGTCGCATGACCGCGCCCGCGCCTTCGTCCGCGTCGGCTTCGATCAGCCTGCGCAGGCTCGATCTCTCGTCCACGGCGCCCGCCGACGTCCGCGAACGAGCCGAGCTGTGTCGCCGCGGAGCCGTCGCGGACGAGTCCGTTCGAAGCAGGGCGCGCGCGCTCCTCGATGACGTTCGGGCGCGGGGTCTCGCGGCCGTGGCGGACGCGGGCGAGCGGTTCGGCGGCTCCCCGCGTGACGGGCGCTTCGTCATCGAGCGTGCGGCCCTGCGCCAGGCACGGGATCGGCTCGCGGTCGCGGACCGGCGCGCCCTCGACCAGGCAATCGAGCACGTCACGACGTTCGCGGCGACGCAGCGCCCGGAGACGACCACGACCATGATCGTCCCCGGCATCGAGATCGAGCGCCGCTGGCTTGCCCTGGACCGTGTCGGCTGCTACGTCCCCGGCGGCTCCGCCCCGTACCCGTCGTCGCTCGTCATGACCGTCGTGCCGGCCCGGGTCGCCGGCGTCGGCGAGGTGGTCGTTGCGTCGCCAGCCGACAGCCTCGGCATCGTCGACCCGGTCCTCCTCGGAGTCGCCGGCCTGCTCGAGGTCGATGCGTTTCTCGTCGCCGGTGGAGCCCAGGCGATCGGCGCGTTCGCCTTCGGGCTGGCCGATGCCACGCCCGTGTTCGCCCCGGTCGATCGGATCGTCGGACCCGGCAATGCCTGGGTGACCGCGGCCAAGCTCGAGGTCGCGGGAATCGTCGGCATCGATCTCCCGGCCGGCCCGTCCGAGGGCATGGTCCTCGCCGACGACGGCGCCGACCCGGTGCTCGTCGCCGCCGACCTCGTCACCCAGGCCGAGCACGGTCCGGACTCGCCGGCGATCCTGGTGACGACGTCCGCCCGCCTTGCCGAAGAGGTCGAGCGCGAGATCGCCGCCCTCCTGCCGCGCCTCGAGCGCCGTGACATCCTCGCTCGCGCCCTCGCGCACCACGGTCGGATCGCGATCGCCCCTGACGACCTCGACGCGGCGATCGCCTTCGTCGACGCGTACGCCCCGGAGCACCTCTCGATCGACGTTCGCGATCCCGACGCCGCAGCCGCCCGGATCCGTCACGCCGGCTCGATCTTCGTCGGTCGGTGGGCGCCCGAATCGGCCGGTGACTATGCAACCGGCGCCAATCACGTGCTGCCGACGGGCGGTCTTGCCCGCTCCGCCGATCCGCTCGGGGTCGAGGCGTTCGGTCGGTACACGCAGATCCAGCGGGTGGACGAGCGCGGGCTGACAGCGATCCGCGCGACTGTCGGCAGGCTCGCGAACGCGGAGGGGCTGACGGCCCACCGGCACGCGATCGAGGTCCGGTTCCGGGACCGCTCGGCCGGGGACGAGGGAGCGAGCCGATGAGCCCGACCCCGGTGACGTTCGGGATCCCGACCCAGCCCGCGAGCTACAGCTGGGAGGCAACCGACGAGGAGGTCGCCGCTCGATACGCGATCCCCATCGGGGACATCCTCCGGTTCGATCTCAACACGTCGCCGGCAGCGCCGGACCTCGTCGCCGGGATCCTGGCCGCCGGCGCGTTCGACGCGCCCCTGTCCGAATACCCGCCGTCGGACTATCGGCGGTTGATCGAGACGGCCGCCAGGGTCTACGACGTCGGGACCGACGAGCTGCTTGTCGGGGCCGGGGCCGACGAGATCCTCGATCTGGCCGGCAAGGCGTTCCTGCCGGCGGGCGGCCGGGCCGTCGTGCCCGCCCCGACCTACGCGATGTACCGCGTCGTCACCGAGCAGCGGGGCGCCACTGCCGTCATGGTGGCCCGCCAGGGCCGCGCCGCCGGCTACGCCCTCGACCTCGAGCCGACCCGGGCCGCCGCCGCCGATGCGGACCTCGTCTGGCTGTGCAGCCCGAACAACCCCACGGGCCTGCCGGAGCCCGATGGCGTGATCGAGACCCTCCTCGACGTGATGGCCGTCGATGCCCTGGTCGCCGGTCGCGCGCCGGCCATCGTCGTCCTCGATGAGGCCTACGCGGAGTTCGTCGGCTCGTCCCTGCTGACCCTCCGCCATCGGCATCCGAACCTCGTCGTCGTCCGGACCGCGAGCAAGGCCTACGCCCTTGCCGGCCTCCGGGTCGGGTTCGCGATCGCCCGCCCGGAGACGATCGCCCGGCTGGCGCCCTACCGACCGCCGGGGTCCGTGTCGACGATCAGCGTGACCGTCGTGACCGAGGCCCTGGCCGATCCACGGGGGATGGAGGCAAATGTTGCCCGGGTCGACGCCGAGCGCGACCGGCTGGCCGGTGCACTGCGCGACGCCGGCTGGGCAGTCGGGCCGACGGTGACGAACTTTCTGCTCGCAGAATTCGACACGCCCGAGCGCGCCGCAGCGGTCGCCGACGGGCTGCTCCGACGCGGCTTGGTGCCACGGACATTCGCGGCCGGCCATCCGCTTGCCCACGGCCTGCGGCTGACGATCCGCGATCGCGCCGGCAACGACCGGCTGATCGCCGCGGCACGCGAACTCGAGTCGGAGATCGAAACCGACATTGGCCGAGGGGTCCGATGACGACCCCGCTCGGATCGCTCGACATCCTCGAGCGCGAGGGTCGGCGCGTCGCGGTCCGGCGCACGACCCGCGAGACCGACATTCGGCTGACGATCGACCTCGACGGCTCGGGCGTCGCCGACATCGAGACCGGGGTCGGCTTCTACGACCACCTCCTCGGCTCGTTCGCCCATCACGGCCTGTTCGACCTGACGATCCGGGCGACAGGCGATCTCGAGGTCGACGACCACCACACGGTCGAGGATGTCGCCCTCGTCCTTGGTGCAGCGGTGGCCGAAGCGCTCGGGGATCGGACCGGAATCGTCCGCTTCGGCGACGCCAGCGTGCCGATGGACGAGGCGGTCGCGACGGCCATCATCGACGTCGGGGGCCGGCCGTACGCCGTGATCGACCTGCCGTTCCGGGGCGAGCGTGCGGGCACCCTCACCCTCCAGCTCGTCGAGCATGCCCTCGAGGCTTTCGCCCGGACGGCCGGGGCGACGCTCCACGTCCGCGGCACGGGCCGCAACGACCATCACCTGGCCGAGGCGGCATTCAAGGCCCTCGGGCGTGCCGTGCGAGCCGCGACGGAACCCGATCCGCGCCGGCGCGGCCTGGCGTCGACGAAACGCTCGACGTGAGCGCCGACGCCATCCTGAGGGCCCGCCCGCGGTTCGTCGTGGTCGACTACGGAGCCGGCAACCTCGTGAGCATCGAACAGGCACTGACCGCGGTCGGTGCCGATGTCTCGATCGCGGTCGAGCCGTCCGCTCTCGTCGGCGCCGACGCGCTGGTCGTGCCGGGGGTCGGGGCGGCGGCGCCGGCGATGACGCGCCTGGCGGCGGCCGGTCTGGTCGAGCCGATCCGCGACTGGATCGCGGCGGGTCGCCCGTTCCTCGGCATCTGCCTCGGGCTGCAGCTCCTGTTCGAGGGCAGCGACGAGGACGGTGCGGTGACCCTCGGGGCGATCGCCGGTCGTACGGTCGAGCTCGTCGATCCGCCGACCTTGCCGCATATCGGCTGGAACCAGGTCGAGCGCGTCCGCGACCACCCGGCGTTCGCGGGCATCGCGCGCGACGCCGACTTCTACTTCGTCCATTCGTACGCCGGCGTCCCCGAGGGCCCGGACGCCGAGAAGACCGTGATTGCCCGGACCGGTCACGGTGCCGCGTTCGTCAGCGCGATCGCCCGCGCCAATGTCCTGGGCGTCCAGTTCCATCCGGAGCGAAGCGGCGTCGACGGCCTCCGATTTCTCGCCAATGTCGTGGACCTCGTCCGGTCCGGCGGGCTCGCGGTCGATGAGCGCGGCACAGCCGACCCGCCCTCGGCTGTCGCCAGCGAACGGCGCTCGAGCACGCCGGTCCCCGCCTGATGCTCCGCCGGCGCGTGATCCCGTGTCTCGATGTGGCGGACGGGCGGGTCGTGAAGGGGACGCGCTTCGTCGACCTCGTCGACGAGGGCGATCCGCCCGAGCTCGCGGAGCGGTACGCGGCCGAGGGCGCCGACGAGCTCGTCTTCCTCGACATCTCGGCTGCGCCGGAGGGCCGCGGGACGCTCCTCGATATCGTCGAGCGGACCGCCCGCCGGGCCTTCATCCCGCTGACGGTCGGCGGCGGCGTCCGGAGCGTCGACGACATGCGCGACGTCCTGCGGGCGGGTGCCGACAAGGTCTCGCTCAACACCGCGGCCGTCAACGATCCCGAGCTGATCGCGCGATGTGCCGCTCGGTTCGGCCGCCAGGCGGTGGTCGTCGCGATCGACGCCCGCCGGCGACCGGCCGGCGACGGCTGGGACGTCGTCGTCAAGGGCGGCCGCGAGGCGACCGGGCTCGACGCGGTCGCGTGGGCCGAACGGACGGTCGAGCTCGGTGTCGGCGAGCTGCTCGTCACCTCGATCGACCGCGATGGCACGGGCTCGGGCTATGACACGGCCCTCCTCCGGGCGATCTCCGATCGGGTCCCGGTTCCGGTCATCGCGTCCGGTGGCGCCGCCGGTCCGGCCGATTTCGTGGCGGCGGTCCGCGAGGGCGGCGCCGACGGCGTCCTCGCGGCCTCGATCTTCCATCGCCGGATCCACACGATCGCGGCCGTCAAGCAGGCGATGGCCGATGCCGGCCTGCCCGTCCGACTCGTCCCGGGCGCCGCCGCGTGACCCTCACCGACCGCGGGCTCACGCCGGAGCCCCTGTGGGGCCCGAACGGCCTCGTCCCGGCGATTGCCCAGGACGCCGCCGATGGTCGCGTCCTGATGCTGGCCTGGATGGACGCCGAAGCGCTGGCGGTGACGCTCGAGACCGGCATCGTCCATTTCCACTCGCGTGCCCGAGACCGCCTGTGGCGGAAGGGCGAGACCTCGGGGCACGAGCTCCGGCTGCTCGATCTCGCCCTCGACTGCGACGCCGACTCTCTCCTGCTCCAGGTCGACCCGATCGGCCCGACCTGTCATCGCCAGACGAGGTCCTGCTTCGATCCAGACGGCGCTCCCGCCGAGCCGACGACCCAGGGCTTCGGCTGGCTCGAGAGCCTGTGGGCGACGGTCGCGTCGCGGGCCGCCGAGCGTCCGGCCGGCTCCTACACGACGGCACTCCTGGCAGGCGGCGTCGATGCCGCCGGGCGGAAGGTGACCGAGGAGGCGACCGAAGTCCTGATCGCCGCCAAGGACGACGCCGGCGCGCAGGTCGCGGGTCGCGACCGAGCCGAGACCCGGGCCGCGCTCGCCGGTGAGGCAGCCGACCTCGTCTTCCACGCCCTCGTGCTGCTGGCCGAACGCGACGTCCCGCCGTCGGCCGTCATCGACGTCCTGCGCGGCCGCCACCGGGGCTGACCGCGCCCCGGCTTCAGCCTCGGCGGCGCCCCACGGCGAGACGCCGCTTCCCCGCCCGGACGACCAGCCACTCGCCGTCGATCGGCGCCGGGACCGGCGCATCGAGGGCGGTGATCCGCTCGTCGCCGATCGACAGCCCGCCCTGGGCGATGGCCCGGCGCGCCTCGCCGCCCGACGCGAACAGGCCCGAGGCGGACGCCAGCGCAAGTGGGCCGCCGGCGATGTCGGCATCGGTGAACGTGAAGCCCGCGACGGCACCGTGGAGCGTCGCGAGCACCTCGGGGTCACGGATCGGCTCGCCGGAGAACGCCGCCTCGCTCACCCGCTCGGCGTGCGTGACGGCCGACGGGCCGTGGGTCCGCTCGGTGACGTCGCGGGCGAGCGCTCGCTGCGCGCCACGCGCCTCGGGCCGCCCGACGAGGTCGGCCTCCAGCGCCTCGATCTCGGCACGCGGCAGGAGGGTGAACCAGCGCAGGTATGTTCCGACATCGCGATCGTCGACGTTGAGCCAGTACTGGTAGAAGGAATACGGCGAGGTCTTCGAGGCGTCCAGCCAGATCGTGTCACCGCCGGCCGTCTTGCCGAACTTCGTGCCCGATGGCGACAGCAGCAGCCTGTAAGCCAGTCCGTGGGCAGGCTCATCGGCCCCACGACCCGCCTCGCTCTCGCGCTCGCCTGCCCGTCGCCGGATCAGCTCGAGACCGGCCGTGATGTTGCCCCACTGGTCGGCCCCGCCCATCTGGAGCTCGACGCCCATCGTCCGGTGGAGGTGCTCGAAGTCGGTTGCCTGGATCAGCATGTAGCTGAACTCGGTGAACGACAGCCCGCGATCGATTCGCGTCGTGACCGAATCCTTGGCGAGCATGTACGGGATCGTGAAGTGCTTGCCAACGTCGCGCAGCCACTGGATCAACCCGATCGAGCCGAGCCAGTCCAGGTTGTTGACCATGACGGCCCCGCTCGGGCCCGTGAAGTCGAGGAACCGTTCGAGCTGGCCGCGGATCGACCCGACGTTGGCGGCGAGCGTCTCGCGATCGAGGAGGTTGCGCTCCGCCGACGTTCCAGACGGGTCACCGATCATGCCGGTCCCGCCACCGACGAGGGCGATCGGCCGGCCGCCGTGCCGCTGGAGCTGGAGCAGCCCCATGATCGGAACCAGGTGGCCGATATGGAGCCAGGGGCCGGACGGATCGAAGCCGTTGTAGCCCGCGATCGACCGGCCGCCGGCGAGGCGGGCGGGGAGCCCGGGCGTGGTCTCGTGGAGCATCCCGCGCCAGCCCAGATCGTCGAGGAGGTCGGCCAGGCCGCCGTGGTGGTCGTCCCCGGTGCCGCTCGCCAACGCTCGGTGCCCGTCGGATTCGGCCGTCACAGGGTCCCCGGCCGAGCCGTCACGACCGCCGACAAGAGGGGCTGCTCACGGCCCCTATGCTATCGTGCGGCCCGACATGCAGACCAGCCTCGCGCAGCGGCAGCGCCATCGGCGCAGCCTCGGCCGCGGGCGGCCCAGCGGCTCCTCCACCGTGCGGAGGGTCGCCATCGCGATCCCATTCGTGCTCTTCCTGGCCTTCCTCCTGGTCGGCCTGGCGGGCGTGATCGGCATCGCCGCCGCGTACAACTTCTACAGTCAGGGACTGCCCGATCCGCGCGACACCCTGAGCAACCTCTCGTTCGACCAGCAGACGGTCCTGACCGACCGAACCGGCAAGATCCGGCTGGCGAGCCTGGGCGATTTCAAGCGTCAGGTCGTCACGTTCGACCAGATCCCGCCGGAGATGCTCGACGCGACGACCGCGATCGAGGACAAGGACTTCTGGACGAACCCGGGCTTCGACGTGGCGGGCTTCGTGTCGGCCACCGTCGATACCCTGAGTGGCAATCCCCGCGGCGGCTCGACGATCACCCAGCAGCTCGTCCGGGCGCGACTCCTGCCACCGGAGGCGTTCGCCGGCACGCGTGAGGAACGCAAGATCCGCGAGATCATCCAGTCGCTCCGGCTGACCCAGGCATACCCGGGTCTCGACGGCAAGCAGGAGATCATCACCGCGTATCTCAACCAGAACTTCTACGGCAACCAGAGCTACGGCATCGCCGCCGCGGCCCGGACGTACTTCAACAAGAACCTCAAGGATCTGACCCTGTCCGAGACCGCCATCCTCGCGGCGATCCCCCAGTCACCGACCGCGTTCGACCTGGTCAAGAACGCCGACGAGGTGTGCTCGGTCACCGTCAAGGCTGGCGCTGAGTGCCCGCCCGCGAAGCTCCAGCTGATCGTGTCGCCAGACTCGGCGATCTACAAGCGCCGCACCTCCATCCTCGAGCTGATGAAGACCCGCAGCCCCCGGTCCGGCTCCGTGCACACGGTCGATGAGTACGAGGCCGCGAAGAGTGACCCGGTCATCCTGGCGCCGCAGCTCGGCGTCAACTGGCTGGCGCCCCATTTCGTCTGGCAGGTTCGCAGCCAGCTGGCCGACATCCTGTGCCCCAACGTCCCTGCCGCCCAGTGCAACGACATCGACACCGGCGGCTACCGGGTCACGACGACCCTCGACTGGAAGATGCAGGCGACCACCGAGAAGTGGCTGTACGCCGCCGCTCGAGCGCCGAATCTCGGTGGGACCTTCGCCAAGCTCAAGGCGCTCAAGATCCCGGCCAAGGACTGGGGCTGGCTCCAGAACCTCCGGAAGTCGAACATCAACAACGGTGCGTCGGCGGTCCTCGACTACCGGACCGGGCAGGTCCTCGCCTACGCCGGGTCGGCCAGCTACACGGCGCCCGGAACGAAGAAGTTCCAACCCAAGTGGGACGTCCTGTCCGACGGCTGGCGTCAGCCCGGTTCCGCGATCAAGCCGATCAACTACTCGATCGGGATCGAGGACAAGACGATGACCGCGGCGACGTTGTTCATGGACGTCACGACCGACTTCGGCGGCAAGTTCATCCCGACCCAGGCCGACCACAAGGAGCGTGGGCCGGTCCGCCTCCGGTCGGCACTCCAGTTCTCCCTCAACATCCCCGCGATCAAGGCCGGCCTCCTGAACGGGCTCGACCACTTCTACCGTCGGGCCCAGGACTTCGGCATCAACTGGATCCCGAAGTCGATCCCCGTGACCTCGATGAGCATCGGTACGATCGAGGTCCACCCGATCGACATGATCAGCGCCTACGGAACGATCGCCAATGGCGGGAAGCTCGTGCCGCGGACGATGATCCTGAAGGTCACCAAGGCCGACGGAACGGTGGTCTGGCCAGACGCCGCGACGCCGCAGCCGAAGGTCACGACGGCGATCAGTCCACAGACCGCGTTCATCATGACCAACATCCTCGCCGGCAACACCGATCCGAAGACGAACCCGTTCTGGGGCGAATGGGCGATCTACGACCACGGCGTGCGCCGGCCGGCCGCCTACAAGACCGGGACCACCAGCGACAACCGCGACGTCCACGCTTACGGCTTCCTGGCCCCGCCGAAGGATCCCGCAGCGCCGGCCCTGGTCGTCGGTGTCTGGATGGGCAATAGCGACAACGCCCCGGACACCGACACCCTGTCGCTTGGATCGTCCGCGCCGCTCTGGTCGCGAATCCTGACGGAGGTCAGCGCGGGTACGCCGATCGTCGACTTCAAGCAGCCCAAGGGCATCGTCCAGGAGTCGGTCGACGCGTTCACCGGCATGAAGCCCGGACCGTTCACCACGAGGACCGTCAACGAGGTCTTCATTTCGGGGACCGAGCCGACGACGACCGACGACCTGCATCGGACGATCGACATCGACAGCGCGTCGGGACTGCTCTGGCAGGCTGGCTGCGTGGGCCCGATGCAGGCTGTCGGGGCGCTCGATCTCAGCCAGGTCGATGCCGCCCACCCGAACTGGCAACGGGCCGACAACGGCTGGATGCGACGGGCCGCCCGGGGATCGAATGTGGGCGGTGGCCTCAAGGGGTCCGCGACCATGTATTTCTACGGCGGTGGGCCGCCGTTCTACCCGTTCGGGCGAACGTGGGGCGGGATCTTCGCCCCGACGACCCTCTGTCCTCTCGCGCCGCCGCCGACCCCGCCGCCGTGCGGCAACCCGTTCGGGCTGTTCTGCTCGCCAAGCCCATCAGGCGGTCCCGGGCCGACGCCGTCGCACGGTCCGAACAAGAGCCCGCGGCCCTAGCCGCACGACGCCCCGGCGCGCTCGGCGCCGACAGATTGACGATCGTGGCTCCATCATCCTCGGGCCGATGGGTGCAAGTCCTCGCGGGAGCTCGGACCGTTGAGCTCCGCCTCGGACCTCGGAGGGTTCCGCGTTGACTCTCAGGCCATCGCCAGTCACAACTTGACGATCGTCGCGCCCTCGCCGCCTTCACCACGTTCCCCAGGCCGAATTGAGCCGACGAGTGGATGGCTGGCCGCTCGGGTCCGGACTGCGTCACGCAGGGCTCCGGTCCCCAGCCCGTGGATCACCACGACCTGGCCGAGCCCGGCCAGCGACGCGTCGTCCAGATAGCGATCGAGGGCCTCGAGGGCCTCGTCGACCCGGGCGCCGCGCAGATCGAGCGACGACGCGACCGTTCCCGCCCGACCCAGCCGCAGGGAGCCGATCCCGATATCGCCTCCCCTCCCACGGCCGGCGGGTGGGGGACCCGGATCCGCCAGCCGCGGACTGGTCCGTCCCGCGGGGCTCCGCGATTGGGTGATCCGGGCGTTGGCGCCGATCGTTCGATCGTGATCGACGACCACCAGCGGCGCGACCAGGTCAAGGTCGTCGGTGGCGACGCTGATCCGCATCTCACCCGCTTCGAGGGTCGCCCGCGAGCCACCTTTCTCGAGTGCGGCGATGCGGCCCTCCCAACCGCCGCTCCGGCTGCGGACCTGCTCACCCAGCTGCCAGGCATGGGGGGCCGGCGGCTCGTCGACAGGGGCCGCCGCCTCCGGCTCGGGCTCGTCGGTGAGCCGCGCGAGCTGCGCCTCGGCCCGGGCGACGGCCGCGTCGAGCGACGGCGCGGTCACGACCTCGCGTTCGAGGGCCTGGCGGGTGGCCCGGACCTCGTCGCGGAGGTTGTCAACCAGGCGCTCCGCCTGGACCCGGGCCGCCCGCACGGCCTCATCCCGTTCGCGGCGTGCCCGACGGCGATCCTCCTCGGCGGTCCGGAGGGCCTCGGCCGCGCGCGATTCGGCCTCCCGCGCCCGATCGAGCGCCTCGCTCGTCTCGCCCTCCGTCTCGCGGATCCGGGCGAGCGTCTCCTCGAATGCGCGCTGGTTCTCCGACAGGCGCGAGCGGGCATCGGCAACGATCCCGGCATCCAGCCCGAGCCGCTCGGCGATGGCGAACGCCTGACTGCCGCCGGGCAGGCCGATCGTCAGCCTGTACGTCGGCGAGAGCGTCTCGAGATCGAACTCGACCGAGGCGTTGCGGGCCCCGGCGGTCGTGTGGGCATAGGCCTTGAGCTCCGCGTAGTGGGTCGTCGCGGCGACGAGCGCGCCGGCCCTGATGAAATGGTCGAGGAGCGCCTGGGCCAGGGCCGAGCCCTCGGTCGGGTCGGTGCCAGCGCCGAGCTCGTCGAGCAGGACCAGGGTCCCCGGGCCGGCCGCCTCGACGATCCGGGTGATCGAACGGAGGTGACCGGAGAACGTCGAAAGACTCTGGGCGATGGATTGCTCATCTCCGATGTCGGCGAACACGTCGCGGAAGACCGGCAGCCGCGAGCCGGTCTCGGCCGGGACGTGGAGGCCGGCCTGGTGCATCAGGCTCAACAGGCCGAGCGTCCGCAGCGTAACCGTCTTGCCGCCGGTGTTCGGGCCGGTCACGACGAGCGCCGTGTAGCCGTCGCCGAGGCGGATGTCGGTTGGGATCACGCGCCCGGTCAGGCCCGGGTGGCGAGCGCCGAGGAGGATGACCTCAGAACGTGTCGATGTCTCCGCCCGCGTGCCGTCCATGTCCGCCGCAAGCCCGGCCTTGGCCGCCCAGAAGTCGAACCGGGCGAGCGCGCCGAGCGTCTCCCGCAGCTGGACCGCGTTGGCCGCCACGAGCGCCGACAGCTCGTCGAGAATGCGCTCGATCTCCTCCTGGGCCGCGATCTGGGCCTCACGCCAGGCGTTGCCCAGCTCGACCGCGACGAGCGGTTCGATGAACAGCGTGGCACCGCTGCCCGACGAGTCATGGACGATGCCCTTGACCCTGGCCCGGGCCTCGGCCTTGACCGGGACGACGTAGCGGCCGTTGCGCAGGGTGATGATCGGGTCCTGCAGGGCGCCGCCGAGCTCCGAACCGACCAGGGCGTCGAGCCGGCGCCGGAGGCGATCGTAGGCGACCCGGACCGCCGATCGCAGGCCGCCGAGTCGGGGCGAAGCGGTGTCCAGCAGCTCGCCGGCCGGATCGAAGCTTCGGGCCAGGGTCGAGCGGATGGCCGGCAGCGCGTGGAGGTCGCGGGCGATCGCGTGGAGGAGCGGCCGCCGGTCGTCGGCAAGCGAGGTCTGGAGTCGGGCGGTCGCGTCGAGCGTGTCAGCCAGCTCGAGGAACTGGGCCGGCTCGAGCCGACCGCCGCGGGCGGCGCGTTCGACCGCTGGCCCGATGTCGCGGGCCGCACCGATTCCGACGCCGGGCCGCTCCGACAGGAGCGAGCGGGTCTGGTCGGTCTCGTCGAGGCCGCGGGCGACGAGGACGGAGTCGTTCTCGGGCTGGAGCGTCTCGGCCAGCCGGCGCGATGGCGGGAAGGACGTCTTCTCGGCGAGCCGCTCGCGGACGAGCGGAAATTCAAGCAGCGCGATCGAGCGAGCGTCCATTGCTCAGCCGCGGCGGCGGCCGGTCCCGGCCTCGATCGATGGCCACGACACGGCCGGGCTGCCGGCGATCGCCAGGCGCCATGGGACCTGCGTCCAGGGAGCGCCGGCGAAAGCAATGCCGACCCGCGGACCGGCCACGATGACCGGTGGCGGGTCAGTGCTGGACGGCGGCTCGATCCTGATGCGGGCCGTTGGGTCGAACAGGTCGTGGCCGGTCAGCCCGCGGTCAAGATCGAACGCCGCGCAGACGAGCCCCGGGCCCGACGCCAGCCGCTCGTCCGTCACGGGCGGGCCGCTCGGCGCCACCTGCGCCGACGTGGACCCGGCCCGCCGCCGAATCAGCGCCCGCTGCGCACGAGCGGTACGCATTCGGTCGGCGCCGTCAAGCGGTTCGACGGCCCGGACGAGGAGTGCGGCCGGCGATCCTGCCGGCTCGGTGACGATGTTCAGACAGTCGTGCATGCCGTAGACAAGGTACACGTAGGCTCGTCCCGGCGGCCCATACATGACCTCGTTGCGAGCCGTCCGCCCGAACCGGGCGTGGGAGGCGCGGTCCTCTTCGCCGATGTAGGCCTCGAGCTCCACGATCCGCCCGATCCGCCGTCCGTTCGGGTCCTCGCGGACGAGCCTCCAGCCAAGGAGCGTCCGGGCGACCTCGAGCGTCGGGTGGCCAACGAGGCGCTCGGCCGCCCGGTCACCGCGGCCGGGCCGGCGCATCGGCCAAACCTCGCCTGGGCCGGTGCCCGCTCGGGTCAGTGAACCGCGACGTAGAACCGCTGGAGACCGGCCGGGATGAGCAGCCCGAAGACCGCGATGAAGCCCGGAATGAGCCGGGACCGGAACAGGTCGGCCGTCGAGGACTTCGTCATCTCGTCGAACAGGCTGCGGATCCAGCCAAACTCGTTCTCGTTCTTCGGGATCGCCGGGATCTGGAAGAACGAGTCCAGGATGACGATGATGCAGCCGACCAGGAACAGAGCCTGGACGATTCCGAGCGCACCACCGATCAACTCGTCGGCGAGGGTCGAC
Organism: Chloroflexota bacterium; assembly: GCA_031361415.1. GTDB lineage: Bacteria > Chloroflexota > Limnocylindria > Limnocylindrales > CSP1-4 > CF-46. The sequence continues at coordinate 18,912 of JANMCU010000075.1, forward strand.
TTCGAGAACAGGTCCTGCTTGTGATAGAAGCCCTGGATCACGACCGTGAACGCGATCGTCGCGGCGACGAACACAATTCCGAACCCCAGCATGATCGCGTATTCGTCGGGGAACTGGTTCCAGTTGGCGGCGAGGTAGCTGCCGAGCGGGTCGCGCAGGTTGGCCGCGAACAGGAACGAGAAGAGCATCGACGCGAGACCCAGGACTCGGCGAATCGTTCCCTGGATGAAGCCGAGGACGAACATGCCGAAGACGAACAGGACGACCAGCAGATCGAACCGGTTGATCTGGTTCAGGAATTCCACGGACGCTCCCTCAGGACGAGACCCCCGACCGCCTCACCCCGGGGGTCAGGCCGCCACAGGGTAGCAGCGCGGAATCGGGCGCCGCAACAGGACTCAGGTCCTGAGCCGGCCGTGGACGCGAGCCAACGCCGCGCTGATCGCGCCGATGGCGGCTTCGATCTCTGCCTCCGTCATGGTGCGGTCGGCGGCCTGGAAGACCAGGCGCCAGGCCAGGCTCTGCTCGTCCGGTCCGAGCGGCGCACCGCGGTAGATGTCGAACAGGCGGACCGACGCCAGATCGGGTCCCGCGGCCGCGCGGATCACCTCGGCGACGCTGGCGGCCTCGACGGTCTCGAGGACGACGATCGCGACATCGCGCTCGGCGGCCTGGTAGCGCGGCGGGTTGGACGCCCGGATGTCGGCCGGCCGGCCGACCTCGAGGCCGGCGATCTCGAGCTCGGCGACGATCACGCGGGCGCCCCGGACGTCGACCTCGTCGGCGACGGTCGGGTGCACCTCGCCGACCACCCCGCTGAGGGCAAGCGCACCTTCGTTCGTCGCGCTGACGAAGGCGGCGCGCCCGGGATGGAGCAGCGGCTCGCTCGTGAGCCGGGTCCAGGCCGGCGAGTCGAACCCGAGGCTCCGGCAGATCAGCTCGATCAGGCCCTTCGCGTCCTCCAGATCGGCCAGTCGTCGCGGACGATTCCAGGACGACTCCTCGAATGCGCCCGCGAGCGCAAGCCCGAGCCGCCACCATTCCCGTGTCGCGTCGCCGTCACGGCCGTAGCCCTTGCCGATCTCGAAGATCGCGACGTCGGCGCGTCCGCGGCGGACGTTCGTCGAGACGATCTCCACGAGGCTGCCGACGATGGCCGGCCGCAGGACCGAATGATCGGCCGAGAGCGGGTTCGTCACGTGGATCGGACGCCCGACGGCCGGCGTGCCACCGGCGACCGGCGGCGGCTCGCAGCTCCACGCGAACGTGCCGGCCAGGCGCGGCGAGACGAGAGCCGGGCTGACGGTCTCGGTCAGGCCGGCACCGGCGAGGGCCTCGCGGACGCGGTCGCGCAGAGCGAGCGGCGACGGGCGCCAGACCGGCATCGGCGTGTGCGGCAGGATGGCCGGAATCGTGTCGTAGCCACCGATCCGGGCGATCTCCTCGCTCACATCGGCCTCGATCGCGATGTCCCGGCGCCAGGTCGGCACGACGGCCACGATGACCTCGCCAGGCTCGGCGTCGATCGCGATCGGTTTCGGCGGGCCCGCGACGATGACCCGGCGGTCGTCGCCGGATCCTGCCTGCGCCGGCTCGGTCGCGATGCCGACCCGGTCGAGAAGCGCCTGCTGGTCGGCGCTCGAGAACGTCGCGCCGAGGAGGCGATTGACGCGGGCCGGTCGGAACGGCACCCGCGCCATGTCCGGTTCATCGGCGGCACTGTCGACCCGGCCGCGAGCAACCGATCCGCCGGCCCATTCCGCGATCAGCCGGGCCGACCGGTCCGCGCCGATCCGGGCCAGTCGCAGCTCGATCCCCTTCTCGAAGCGCAGGCTCGCCTCCGAGCGAAGGGCGTAGCGCTGGCCGGTCCGGCGGATGGCGATCGGGTCGAAGATCGCCGATTCGACGATGACCCGAGTCGTGGCCGCATCGACCTCGGACCCTGCCCCGCCCATGATCCCGGCGATCCCGAGCGGCTCGCGGTCGTCGGCGATCACGAGGGTCTCGAGGTCGAGCTCGCGCGCCTGGTGATCGATGGTCTCGAGGCGCTCACCGGCGACGGCTCGCCGGACGACCAGCTGGCGCCGCCCGTCGCGCTCGGCCACTCGGTCCGCGTCGTAGGCGTGAATCGGCTTGCCGAGCTCGAGCATCACGTAGTTGCTGACGTCGACGACATTGCTGATCGGTCGCTGGCCGGCCGCCCGCAGCCGCATCTGGACGCGGTCCGGTGACGGGCCGACCGTCAGGCCGTCGACCCAGCGACCGACGAACCGTGGGCACCAGGCCGTGTCGCGGACCTCGACCGCCAGCAGGGTTGCGACGTCGCGATCGTCTTCGGGCGGGTCGACGTCCGGCCAGCGGAGCGGGGCGCCGGTGATCGCGGACACCTCGCGGGCCAGCCCGACGAGCGACAGCGCATCGCCGCGGTTGGGCTTGACGTCGACATCGAGGACCACGTCGCCGTACAGGTCGGTCAGGGCCGTTCCGATCGGGCTGGCCGGCGGCAGGATCAGGATCCCGTCCGCATCGCCGGTCAGGTTCAGCTCCTCCCCGGAGCACAGCATCCCGTTGCTCGTCACGCCCATCTTCTCGGTCCGCTCGATCCGCCGATCGCCGGGCAGGACCGCACCGGGCAGGGCGACCGGGACGCGCTGCCCGGCGGCGATGTTCGTCGCGCCGCACACGATGTCGAGGACCTCGTCACCGCCGACGCTAACGCGGGTCAGGGAAAGCCGGTCGGCGCGCGGGTGCTTCTCGACGCTGAGGAGCTCGCCGACGACGACGTTGCGCCAATCGGCGCCCCAGCGCTCGATCCCCTTGACCTCCATCCCGAGCAAGGTCAGTCGCTCGGCCAGCGCGTCGGGGGTGAGGTCGACGTCAACGTAGTCGGCGAGCCATGACAGAGGAGCTCTCATGAGCGGGCACCCTCAGCGTTCACTCGGCGAGCGCTCACGGAGGCCGGAGGTGGAGCTCCGCGACGCCATCCGCCCGAGGTCACTTTCATCCGGCTACCCCGCCCCGACGAACTGGTCGAGGAACCGCAGGTCGTTCTCCATGTACAGGCGGAGGTCGCCGACCGAATGGCGCAGGTTGGCGATCCGCTCGACGCCCATCCCGAACGCAAAGCCCTGGTAGCGCTCCGGGTCGAGCCCGCCGTACTGGAGCACGACCGGGTGGACCATGCCGGCTCCGAGGATCGTCATCCAGCCGGTCCGCGAACAGGCCGGGCAACCCGAGCCCCCGCAGACCAGGCACTCGACGTCGAACGCCACCGAGGGCTCGGTGAACGGGTAGTAGCCAGGCCGGAACCGGGTCCGCTTGTCGGCGCCGTAGAGAGCCTTCGCGAACTGATCGAGGAGGCCTTTGAGGTCGCCCATCGTCGTTCCCTCGTCGACCATCAGGCCCTCGACCTGGAAGAACTCCGATGCGTGGCTCGCGTCGATCGCCTCGTAGCGGTAGCAGCGACCGGGCAGCAGAGCGCGGATCGGGGGCGGCGTCGACGTCATCACCCGGATCTGCCCGGGCGAGGTGTGCGTCCGCAGGAGCTGGCCCTCGATGTCGACATAGAGCGTGTCCCACAGGTCGCGCGCCGGATGGTCCGGAGCGATGTTCAGCATCTGGAAGTTCGTCAGATCGTCTTCGACCTCGGGGCCTTCGTAGGTCACGAACCCGAACTGGCCGAAGATCGATGCGATCTCGCCGATCGTCTCGACGATCGGATGGAGGGCGCCGCGACGGATCGGTCGGCCGGGCGTGGTCACGTCGACCGCCTCGGTCCGAAGCCGGGTCTCGAGCTCCGCGCCGCCCAGCTCGCGGCCGCGCGTCACGAGCGCCGCCTCGAGCGCGACCCGGACGACGTTCGCAATTGCCCCGACGCGGGGCCGATCCTCGGCAGGCAGCGCACCGATCCCGCGCAGGACCGCGGTCAGGCGGCCCTTCTTGCCGAGGACGTCGAGCTCGAGCGCGTCAAGAGTCGCGACATCGGATGCGGCGGCGATCGCGAACAGCGCCTCGTCGCGGAGGGCCTCCAGGTCGCGGGTCAGATCGGCGAGGTCCACGGGCTCCTCGATGCTGGTCAGAATCCTGAACCCTCGAGCGCCGTGAGACGTCGAGGGTCCTCGAGCGGAGGCGCGTGACCGAAATCAGGCGCCGCGGACGGCCTCGACGATTCTGGTGAAGGTGCCGGCGTCGCGGACGGCGACGTCGGCGAGGGTCTTCCGGTCGAGCTCGATCCCGGTCTTCTTCAGGCCGGCCACGAACGCGCCGTAGGTCATGCCGTTGAGACGGGCGGCGGCGTTGATCCGGACGATCCACAGCTCGCGCATCTGGCGCTTGCGCTGCTTGCGGTCGCGCGTGGCGTACGCCATCGCGTGGAGGTTCGCCTCGCGGGCGACCTTGATCAGGCGCGACTTGGCGCCCTTGCGGCCCTCTGCTGCGTCGAGGAGACGCTTGTGGCGCTTGTGGGAGGTAACCCCACGCTTGACTCGTGCCATGCGTTCGACTCGCTCCTAGAGGTACGGGAGCAGGCGCCGGACCTGCTTCGCGTGGACGCCGACCATGACGGCCTTGCCGGCGTAGCGGCGGGTCCGTCGCGACGACTTGATCTCGAGATGGTGACCGCTCCAGGCCTTGACCCGGATGATCTTGCCGCTGCCGGTCACCCCGATCCGCTTCGCAGCTGCCTTGTGACTCTTGATCTTGGGCACCCTGGCCTCACTCTCCTGTCGATGCCGGCGCCACGGGCCCCGTCTCGGTCGTCTTGATCGTGGCCGCCGGAGCGGCCGTTTCGGTTGTCGTCCTGGGCGTCGCCCGAACCGCTGGCACAGCCGCCGGTGCAGTCGTGGCCGGAGCCCTTGCCGGCTCTGCCTTCCCCGTTGCCGGCTCTGCCTTCCCCGTGGCCGGAGCCGTTGCCGGCTCTGCCTTCCCCGTTGCCGGCGAGGCCGGCTGCGCAGCCCCGTTCGTCGGCGCTGCCAGCGCGGCGGGCGCGACCGCCGGTTCCGCGTCGGTCGTCGCCGGCGCAGTCTCGTCGTCCGTCGCCGGCGCCGCTGCTGCCGAGCCGTCGGTCGGACGTGCCTTGGCCGACGCCTCGTGCTCCTTCGGCTTGTGAACCGATGCGACCGTGAGGTGCATCGACTTGCCTTCGAGCAGCGGAGTGCGCTCCGCAACGCCGTGTTCCTTGATCCGGTCCGTGAACCGAGCCAGCATGTTCCGACCGAGCTCCGGGTGGGTCAGCTCCCGGCCACGAAAGCGGACCGTCACCTTGATCCGGTCCCCGTCTTCGAGGAACTCGATCGCCCGATGGACCTTCGTGTCGAAGTCGCCGCTGCCGATCTTCGGCGAGAGGCGGACTTCCTTGAAGGTGACCGATCGTTGCCGGCGCTTGTTCTCCTTCTCGCGCTTCGTCAGCTCGTATTTGTACTGACCGAAGTCGAGGAACTTCACGACCGGCGGGGCCGCCATCGGGGCGACCTCGACGAGGTCCAACCCCCGCTCCTGCGCCATGGCGAGAGCCTGGGGCGTGGGCATCACACCCAGCTGTGCTCCCTCTTCATCGACGACTCGGACCTGTGGGATCCGGATCATCTGGTTGACGCGCAGGTCTCGTGCTATGGCTGACCCCTTCGAACGAACATGTTCCGATGGTGCGACCGGCAGGCGAACGCACAGCGCCCGGGGCGCCAGTCGAGCGCGAACGATAGCACAGGCCCGGAATCGGAGGCAATCAGTCGGGCCCCGTGGCGAGCGTGCGTGGCGTCGATCCGATCACGCTCATTCGACAGCCACGATGGCCCTATCCACCATCGGCCTGCTGCGGTGCCATCATTTGGATCAACCGCCTTCCCGGCTGTCGTCTGAGCGCGATTTCGGCCTCCGCACCCGCTCCCGGGCGGCCGTCCCCTTCCTTGTGCCTCCCCCGCTGTCATGTGCGAGAAAGAGGAGCCCGGCGAGCGGCCGATCGGGCCTCCGCAACCAGCGCCGAGTCACGGTGCCTCGTTCCGGTAGTGCCGCGTCGTACGTTGCGGCCAAGCGGGCTACGCGTCGCCGCGAAGTCGCAGTCGCGCCGATCACGAGCAGCCGGCTGACATGGCGCACGTCCCATCCGCGGCCCTGGATGACGTCGCGCGCGAGTCGCGCCTTTCGATCCAGCCCGTGAAGCGTCGCCTGGGAATCGGCGATGACGGACTTGATCTCGACGATGAGCAGGGCGCCGAACAGTGGATGGAACGCGAGGATGTCGATCGACCCGCGCTCGCCCCAGATCGAGAACGAGAC
>JANMCU010000137.1:0-8126 GCA_031361415.1 Chloroflexota bacterium
GCGACCTCGTCGAGGACCTTGTGGCTCGGCAGCCAGGCGAAGCGATCGCCGGTGCCTTGGAGCAGATAGCCCACGCCGGCCGCGAAGCTCGTCGCGAAGATCCCGTAGCTGAGAACCGCAAGCCCGACGTGGATCGTGATCAGCGGCGGGTTCTGGAGGGCCGGCACCAGCTGGCTGATGTTCGACGGCAGGCTCGCAGCGTAGAGCAGGAGCGCGAGCGCGACGCCGGTCGGGATCAAGCCGATCGAGCGGATCGGATAGCGCCGGCCGAGGACGAGGTAGCCGCCGGTGATCGAGGTCGCGAACGCGACGGTGAACTCGAACATGTTGCCCCACGGCCCACGCCCGACCAGCAGCGCTCGGATCGCGAGATAGCCGAGCAACGTCGCGAAGCCGAACCAGGTGATCGCGCCGGCGGCCCGACCGAGCGGGGTCGGGGCGAGCCCGAGTGGGGCGTCGGAGGGGTTGATGCCTGCGGAGGCGGCCCGCGCGTCGGCGAACGAGCCGGTCACGGCCCCGGCCCATGCGGGCTGGGCGATCGGGCGGTTGAATGCGAGCGAGAGGGATCGACGCCCGTTGGCGAGCAGAACGGAATGCCCGACGTGGGCGGCGAAGGCGATCGCCATCGCGACGCCGGCGATTGGGAAGAGGACCGTGGCGACGACGTTCATGGCTGCCTCGGGATTGCGGGATGGCGGCGGCCGGCCTGGCCGGGAATGCCGCTCAGGCGACGGCGGCGCCGCCCGGTGGCGGTCCGTCGGTCGAGACGATCATCGTGCGTGGCTGGAAGCTGAGTGTCAGCCCGCAGTTGCCGCAGGTCGAGATCCCGGCGGTCCGGAGGACCTCGCACTTCGGGCAGCGGACGAGCAGGTCAGCCTTGTCGACGTCGCAGCGAAGCGTGCCGGCCGGGTAGATCAGGCCGTCGCGTGGGCAGTACGGCTCGCCCGCGGGTACGATCGGTCGCCCGAGATGGTCGCGCGGCGCGATCTTCGTGCCCTCGTCGTAGCGGACCTGGACCCGCGGCTTCGTGATCCCGTAGCCGAGCCAGGCGAGAACCCCGAGGCTCAGCAAGGGCCCGACGATCCCGATCAGCACGAACAGCGGCAGGAGCTGGATCAACCCGGCCCAGTCTGGAATGACGATCTTCGAGATGAAGCCCAGGAGATCCGACCACAGGTGCGAGATCTGGTCGAGGACGGTCACCGGCGCATTCTAGCCGCGTTTCGGCGAGCGTTTGCCATTGCCGGTCTTGCGGGTCGCGCCGCGTCCGGGCGACCAGCCCGAACGGTCCTGTTCCGCTTCCTCGACCGAGCCCGGCGCGGGCTGCTGGAGACGCGGCGGGACGGGCGGCCGCGCGTTTCCCACCGACGGCGATGACAGCTTCGAGCGCGCCATCCGTGCGACCAGCCACGACGCGCCGGCCGTCCGTGCACCGCGATGCTGGATCGCGTAGCGGAGGGCTCGATCGTCGGTGACCACCAGGATCGATTCGGTGGCCAGCGAGCCGCCGCCGGCCGGGGCGCCGGCCGCCATCGCGACGTCCTCGACCAGGGTCACGAGGATCGTGTCGGCGGTGTGCCGGCCGCCGTATCGCACCGACACGCCGTGGGCGATCCGCTCGCCGCGCAGGCCGCGCTCGGCCGGGCCGTCGAAGACGAGCTCGATCGCGATGTCGGGCGGGATCGCCGCTCGGAGGCGCCCGATCAACGCCGCGGGCGGCTGGCGCTCGGGGCCGGACGACAGCTGGTACAGCAGGTTCGTCCCGTCGACCAGCAGCCGGGTCGTGCCGGTCATCGGGTCGTTGCGGGGCGAGAGGCGGGTCACGAGGCGAAGCGTAGTCGCTCCGGTAGCATTCGCCGCTGATGCCAGCCCCCGGCCTGCTCCTGCTCGTCGATCTCGATGGCGTCCTGTACCGCGGCGCGGTACCGGTGCCCGGGGTCGCCGCGGTCCTCGCGACGCGGGCGGCCCGGGGCGACGACGTCGTCTATGTCACGAACAACTCGATGTGGTACCGCGACGAGTACGTCGAGCGGATCGCCGCGATGGGCGCTCCCGTCAGCGCCGACCAGATCGTCTCGTCCCCGCGCGCGACGGCCCTCTACCTGCGCGACCGCGAGCCGTCGATCCGGCACGTCCTGACCGTCGGCGCGAGCGGGATGGACCGTGAGCTAGAGGACGCCGGGTTCCGGGTCACCCGCGCGGGCGATATCGGGGAGCTGATCCGGGGCAGCGGCGTCGAGGGGACCGACGGCAGCAACGGCTGGGAGGCGGCCGGCCGGCCCGACGCCGTGGTCGTTGGACTCGACCCGAAGATCGACTACCTCCGCCTGACCGTCGCGACCGACTGCATCCGCGCCGGCGCCCGGTTCATCGCGACCAACCGCGATCCGGTCTACCCGACCGAGCGCGCGGTCCGGCCCGGCGCCGGTTCGATCGTGGCCGCGGTCGAGGCCGCCAGCGGCGTCACCCCGATCTCGATCGGCAAGCCGGAGCCGTACCTGCTCGAGGAGGCCGCCCGGGCCGTCGGGCGCGAGCCGAGCGAGGCGATCATGATCGGCGACGGGCTCGGGACCGACATCGCCGCCGCGATCGCGGTCGGTGCGCGAAGCATCCTGATGCTGACCGGCGTGACGACGCGGGAGGCGCTCGATGGGTTGGCGCCCGGCGCCCGGCCGACGGAGGTCGCCGCCGACGCGGCCGAGCTGGCCGCGATCCTGGACCGCCTCGCCGGCTGAGGGCTGCGGGCTTCGCCGATCGGCGGTTCGATCGAACGTACGAAATCGACAGCCGTCCAAAGGCACCTCGTTTCCCGGGGAGGATTCGATTTCGCACGCCGAGATCGCACGCCGAGATCGAACGCCGAGATCGCACGCCGAGATCGAACGTCGAGATCGCACGCCGAGATCGCACGCCGAGATCGTCGGAACCGCGTGCGATTTCGGACGCTGAAATCGGTGGACGCGGTGGATCCGGGAACGCGCTCTGACGGCTGTCGATTTCGGAACGATCTCCGGCTAGGAGCCGGACATCGCCGCCGGCCAGCCATCGAACTCGGCCTTCAGGCGAGCGAGGGTCGCCTCGTCGGCGAAGGCGACATCGAGCGCATGGCGGTCGATCGCCCACAGCTCCTCGGTCGTCAGGCCGATCTGGTCGAGTGCTCGCTCGTACTCTTCGGTCAGGGTCAGGTCCGATGCCGTCGTGTCGTCCGTCGACAAGGTCACCCCGACGCCCAGCCGGTGGAGCCGGGCGAGCGGGTGGGCGGCGATCGAGGTGACGATCCCGGCCTGCCAGTTTGAGGTCGGGCAGACGTCGAGAGTGACGCCGCGCGCGATGAGCTCGGCGCACAGCTCGGGGTCGCCCATCGCGGTCGGGCCATGCGCGATCCGCTCGGGATCCATCACGAGCGCTCGGCGAACCTGCCGGGCGCCGCCCCACTCGCCTGCGTGGAGCGTGATCCGGAGGCCCCCGGCCCGCGCCACCTCGAATGCAGCGGCGTGGATCGTCGGGTCGGGAAAGCGCTCCTCCGGGCCGGCGAGGTCCCAGCCCGTCAGGCCGTCGTCGCGGAAGCGCGCGGCGGCCTCGGCGAGCTCGACGTTGGCGGCCGGGTCGTCCATCCGCAGAGCGGTGCAGATGAATCTCACCTCGGTTCCAGTCCGTGTCGCGGCGTCGCGCGCGCCACGGATGACCGCGCCGATCCCGTCCGACAGCGACAGTCCGGCGGCGGTGTGAAGCCTCGGCCCCCAGCGCAGCTCGAGGTATCGGACCTTCTCGGCGGCCTTTGTCTCGACCAGCTCGAAGGCGATCCGCTCGAGCGCCTCGGCGTCCTGCATCAACCGGATCGGGACCTCGAACGCGCGGAGCAGCTCCGCCTGGTCGCGGCACGGCATCGGGGCGATCAGCGCGGCGCGCATCCCGGCCTCGTCGCGCGGAGCGTCGACGTCGCGCGTCCGGGCCAGCTCGAGCGCGGTCGCGATCCGGAGCGAGCCGTCGAGATGGAGGTGGAGCTCGGCCTTGGGCATGGCCAGAAGCATCGACCGGCGGACGCGGTACGGCCTCGGCGCGACGGCCGCGGTTGCGGCCGGGTATGCGGCTACCGGAAACGACAGGGCAGGGTCGAGCTCACGCCGCCCGAAGTTCCGCACGCTCGCGGCGTCCCGGGAGCCCGCGGCGTCCGACGGGCCCGCCGTGCTTGACGTGCGCGCAGCGCTTGGCGGATCGTCCATCGGCCGATGCTACGATGCCGGCGATGACCCGGTTGCTCCAGCGCGTCGCCCTGGCCGTCGTCTGGCTGCTGATCGTGGCGGTCGTGTCGGTCGGTGGCGCGGGGCTCGTCGCCGCGATGGCCAACCAGCCGGGGACTCCTGGCCGAGCCGAGCTGACCGACGTCGGCGATGCCGCCGCGGCGGGCTCCCTCGATCATGTCCAGGGCGAGCTGACCGACCTCGCGACGAGCGTCGAGCGGCTCGGCGAACTCGGTCGCGGCGCTCTGACGGCGCTCGTCTCGTCGGACTTTACGACCCTCGACGCTGCGGTGGCAGACGGCCAGACGCTCGCCCGCTCGATCGACACGCGATCGGCCCAGATCCGCGAAGAGATCGCTCTCATGCCGGGGACGGGCGCGAATGAGGCCCTGGTCTGGTCGCCCGACACGAGCGCCCGGCGCGACATCGCACTGACCGCGCTCACCTCGACCGGCGGCCTCGAAGTGGCCTGGTCGCGGCTCGCTGCCGGCTCGACGGTCGCGGTCCGCCTGACCGTCCTGCTGACCAATCACGACATCACCGCCGGCAAGGCGTCCGAGACGGGCCGAACCCTCAAATACGCCGCCGCCCTCAAGATCCTCCAGTCCGCCCAGGCGATGCTCGACCAGGCGAAGACCCTGCGCGATTCGCTCGCCGGGACGGGGCTCGACGTCTCGACACTGACCCAGTGGATCGACCGCAACGCGGAGTACGATGCCGCGCTCGCCTCGCTGTTCGAGGCCACGATCGCCGGCAAGGGCAAGGTCACGAAAGCGATGATCGATGCCGGGCTCGCGGAGCGAAAGGCGCGCGACTTCCTGCCGTCGAACACGTCGGGCCTGGTGATCATCCTCGCCGAGATCGGGCGGGGCGGGCTCAACCAGGCGGTCATCGGGATCGAGGAGACGCGGGCGAGGCTCCAGGCGGCGGTCGACCGGCTGAGCGCGCCGCCGCCCGATGCGCCGAGCCCGTCCGCCGACGGCGGAGCGCCATCCGCCTCGCTCGCGCCCTGACGGCGGGTACACTGCGCGCACTGTGTCCGACCGCGCCCGTGATGCAGGGCGCGACCCCTCGCCGAGGAGTGCCCATCCGTGCAGCTGCGTGTCGTCACCGATCAGCCATGGGACGTCAAGGCCGATGTCCTCGCCATCCCGATCGTCGGCGAGCCCGCATTCGATGGCCCGCTCGGCGAGCTCAACCGGCGGACCGGTGGCGAGCTCGCGGCCCTCGCCGCGTTCGGCGAGCTGCGCGCCAAGCGGTTCACGTCGTCGATCGCATCGTCGGGTGAGCTGGCCGTCGGCCGGGTCCTGACGGTCAGTGCCGGCGACGCCGCCAAGCTCGATCGCGAGACGGTCCTCCATGTCGGCGCCGCGGCCGAGCATCGCCTCGGCGGCCGCCACGCCCGAAGCCTCGCGATCTGGCTGACGCCCCTCGCCGACGTCCTCGACGGTGGGGTCGAGGCGGTCGCCGAGCTGGTTGCCCGCGGCATCGTCGAGGGCAGCTTCGATCCGAAATCGCTCTACCCGGACGATGACGCCGGGCACGTCACGATCGGATCGAGCCGCTCCGGGACGCAGATGCCGCCGATCCTCGACGAGCTGATCCTCGTCGTCCCGGGCGCCGACGCCGCGGCCGCGCACAAGGCCGCCGAGCGCGGCGTGATCATCGGCGAGGGCGCGAACCACGCCAAGTCACTCTCGAATCGCTCGGCCAACGACATCAGCCCCGAGGTCCTCGCCCAGGAAGCCCGCGACATCGCCACCAGGCACGACCTGTGGATCGATGTCATCGAGCCCGACCGTGCGCGCGAGCTCGGGATGGGGATGTTTCTCGCGGTCGGCCAGGGCAGCGACAACCCGCCCCGGATGATCGTGATGCGATCCGGCGGGGAAGGTGAGAAGGACGCCCTCGACCGTCATCTCGCGATCGTCGGCAAGGGCGTCTGCTTCGATTCGGGCGGCATCTCGATCAAGCCGGCCGACCGGATGGAAGAGATGAAGATGGACAAGATCGGTGCCTGCACTGTGATCGCGGCCATCGCCACCGTCGCTCGGCTCGCCCCGGGCACGCCGCTCCTCGCGCTCGCTCCCGCGGTCGAGAACATGCCCGGCTCGCATTCGACCCGGCCCGGCGACGTGGTCAAGGCGCTCAACGGCAAGTGGGTCGACATCACGAACACCGACGCCGAGGGGCGGCTGATCCTCGGCGACGCGATGACCTATGCGGAGACGCTCGGGGCGACCCACATCGTCGACGTCGCGACCCTGACCGGCGCGGTCTCACGCGCGTTCGGGCACCTGATCACCGGCGCGTTCGGGACGCCCCAGGGCTGGTACGACGACGTGATGACGGCCGCCGACAAGGCCGCGGAGCGGTACTGGCAGATCCCGCTCCTCGACGACTACGTCCCGGACATGGAGAGCTGGTACGGCGATCTCCAGAACTCCGGCTCGGCCGAGGGCTCGCTGATCAAGAGCGGCCTGTTCCTGCGCGAGTTCCGGACCGTGCCGTGGGCCCATCTCGACATCGGCGGGACCGGCTATTTCCGGAAGACGACGCCCTGGGCGGCGCGCGGCGCGACCGGCGTGACCCATGCGACGCTCGTCGAGCTCGCTCTGGCCGGGGCGAAGGCCTGACGGTTCCGGCCGCCAGCCGATGAGCCTGCTCGAAGTCGTGCTCGTCGTCAGCGGGGCCGCGTTCGGCCTGGCCGCCGACCGGCTGGCGGTCCGCTGGCCCGAGCACGACGACGAGCACCCCGCCGGACGTGGGCTCGACTGGCGGACGCTCGCGAGCGCCGCGATCGGCGCCTTCGCGTTCTGGCTGCTGAAGCAGCGGTTCGACGGCGCCGAGGCGATCGTCTCCATCCTGTTCGGGCTGTGGTTCACGACCCTCGTGCTGGGCTTCGCGATCGATCTCGACCAGCGCCTCCTACCCGACGAGCTGACCCTTCCGATCATCCCGTTCGCGCTCGTGCTCGACGTCGCCGGACGGAACCCGCTGGTCGGCGCGGACCTCTGGCCGGCGATCGCGATCGCGGTCGTCGTCCCGCTCGGCCTGTTCCTCGCGGCGATCCCGTTCGGGGAGGGTGCGTTCGGGCTCGGTGACGTGAAGCTGCTGGTCGGCGTCGGGCTGATGACCGGGTTCATGCGCACATTCACCGGGCTGCTGACCGGCCTCCTCGCAGCCGGCCTCGTCCTGGTGCTGCTCCTCGCGACGCGCCGGATCGGCCGGCGCACGTTCGTGCCGTTCGGGCCGTTCCTGATCTTCGGCGCGCTGTGGGGGATTCTCGTCAGGGTCTGAGGTTGCGCGAGCCGCGCCGCGCGCCGCCGCCGAACGGCCCAGACCGACGAAATCGTCAGCTGTCGACGAGCACATCCGTCAGCGCCGCTCGAGTCCGATTTCGGACGCCGAAATCGGAGGACCGCCGTCGAAACGGCCGTGGTTCTGGACGGCTGACGATTTCGCACGACATCGCTGGCGCGACCGCCCGCGCCCGGCACGTCAGCGCCGCTCGAGTCCGATTTCGGACGCCGAAATCGGAGCACCGCCGTCGAAACGGACGTGGTTCTGGACGGCTGACGATTTCGCACGACATCGCTGGCGCGACCGCCCGCGCCCGGCACGTCGGCGCCGCTCGAGTCTGATTTCGGACGCCGAAATCGGAGGACCGCCGTCGAAACGGACGTGGTTCTGGACGGCTGACGATTTCGCCCGACATCGCTGGCGCGACCCGCGCCCGCGGCGCGACCCCGGCGACAGGCCACCGGCGAGGTGCGGACCGGTGCAGCGGTGGGCGGTCGGACGGAGTGATGGGACCATCGTCAGGGTGGTCCGAGTGTTACAGCTTGGCTACAGTCGACTCTCCGAGGTATGATCCAGCCAGCC
>JANMCU010000234.1:0-9015 GCA_031361415.1 Chloroflexota bacterium
CATTCGGGCAGCGTCGCGCGGCGGCGCCGGTCCCTGCTCCTGGTCTGGCCCGAATTTGACGCGACCTTGCAATGGATCGCGCGGGCGCACGGCCGGCCGCGCTGCGGCGGGTCGCCTACGGTCGCCTGCATGGCACGAACCGCCGCCGCCGATCACGCCGCCAAACAACCGAAAGCCCAGGCGACGGACGCCGGCTGGCTGGCGATCGCTGTCGTGAGCCTTGCTGGCCTCGCGGTCCTGACCCTGGCTGTGGCAGGCAAGGTCGTCTTTCCGTTCGATCTGCCGCTGCTGACGATCGCTCACACCTGGGACGGCAACCCGGACCTGTGGAAGGCGATCTCCGAAACGGCCAATATCCCGCTGATCGTCATCGGGCTCGGTTTCGTCGTCTGGCTCTTCGTGACGAAACGGCGTCGTGAAGCCCTCGTCGTATTGGTGATGCTGGCAGCGGTGACCGGCGGAAGCGAGTTGATCAAGCAGCTGACCCTCCGGCCCCGGCCGGAAGCCGGCACGGCGTCGGGGATCCCCGGGGTCATCTACAGCTACCCGTCCGGGCACGTGCTCGAGGCGTTGACGATCCTCGGATTCGTCGCGCTCCGGCTGTGGCGGAGCGCCGTGGCCCTCGCGGTCCGGCTCGGCGTCGCGATTCTTGTCGCCATCGAGGTCGTGCTGGTCGGGATCGCCCGACTGGCCCTCGGCGCGCACTATCCGACGGACGTCCTCGCCGGCGTCCTGGGTGCGATGGGCGCGCTCGGGTTGTATTCGTGGCTGACGAGGCCGGGTGCGTGGGCCGACAAGCCCCCGCTGGCCATGCCACCGCACGGGCGTGATGATCCGCCGCGATGACGCCGCCGTGACGGACGCCCAACATGCGCTCCGCGACGCGTCCGTGAAGCCGGCCGGGTCCGCGATCGACGCGGGCGCGACCACGGAGGCCGGCCCGCTCGGCCGGGTCGATCCGCCGAGTCCCGCGTCAGCGGACACCGTCCCTCGCCCACCGCTCGGTCTCGCCACGATCACGATCGTCGCCGGGTTCGGCGGCTTGATCGCGATGCTCGTCGTCCTGGGTTCGATCGCCGCGGGCGTCCGCGCCCAGGAGGTCTTCGCCCTCGACACGTGGGCGACACCCTTCCTGCACGGGATCGCCTCGCCGGGTCTCGATAGCGTGATGCTGCGGCTGACGGACGCCGGATCGAGCCTGGTCCTCGCACCGCTGTACGCCGTGGCCGTCGCCGCGCTGCTCGCGAAGCGCCGCTACGGCGCCGCGGTCTTCCTGACCGTGGCGATTGGCGGCAGCCTGCTGCTCCAGGGAGCGATGAAGCTCTGGTTCGAGCGCCCGCGGCCGCAGCTTGCCTACGCAGCCGTGCTGCCCGACTACAGCTTTCCGAGTGGCCACACGATGAACGCCGTCATCTTCTACGTGGCCCTTGCCCTGATCATCTGGTCGATCTTCGGTCGTCCGATCGGGTTGATCGCTGTGGCGATCGCCGCGATCCTCGCGTTCGGAGTGGGGGTCAGTCGCATCTACCTCGGCTACCACTACCTGACGGACGTCGTCGGTGGTCTGCTGGCCGGGGTCTCGTGGCTGCTCGTCGTGGGTGCCGCGTTTCGCGCACGACCGAAGTGGTGGTCGTGGGGCTCCTCGCGGGCAGGCGCGGAGAGCTGAGCTCCCGCCCGCTGGCAGGTCCGCCCGCCGGGAGGGCCCCTGCTACCATCGACGTGATGGAGATCATGGGGATCCGGATCGATACCGTCGTCCAGGACAACGTCGCGCGACGCTGCGACGGCTGCCTCCGGGTGATCGACGGCACCCCATGGCGGGTCAACCTCCTCGACACCGTGACGACCGAGGTCGCCGGCCCGTGGACGGACAACGTGGCCATCAACCCGGGCCCGTTCGAGTTCCATTCCGACGAAGGCTGCGTCCGACGCTGGATCGCGAGCCGCGGCTATCTCTTCTGCCGGAAGGGACGGATCCGCGAGATCATGCGGCCGATCCCGATCCCCGGTCCGGTCGGCTCGACGGTCCGCTGGGGACTGTGCGACGGGATTCACCGCGACGACCACGAGCTGATCCCCGCCTGAAACGTCGGGCCAATGGAGTCGCGGAGCTCCACCTCGGGCCAATGGAGTCGCGGAGCTCCACCTCGGGCCAATGGAGTCGCGGAGCTCCTCCTTGGACCTCGGTGGGCCGGCCGCGGCTTCGCTCTCGCAGATGCGGGGGGACATGCTCGCCGACCGCCGGTGCACCGACGATCGCACGGCCATTGACGTGCGGACCCTGAGCCTCCGATAATCCGGCGGACGGGTCGCCGTGGCGACCCAGATTTACCTACATTTCTGTCCCGAGGATGTGCATCGCCGTGCCTGCCGCCGCCCGATCCGCCATCGACGTGCCGCTGTCGCTGGGACCGGCCAGCCGGCTGCTGGGCGTCGACCCCGATACGCTCCGGCGCTGGGCCGACGAGGGCCGGATCGACGCCTTCACCACCGCCGGTGGCCATCGTCGCTTCCATCGCGCGACGGTCGAGCGGATCCTCGAGGCTCGGCGGCATGACGCGACCGTCCGGCTGGCCACGCTCGGCGCGACGGCCGATCGCCTCTCGCGCGCCTATCGCCGCGGCTACTCGAACGGGGCCGAGGCCGGTGACGTCCGGGCGGCGATCCCGGCGGCCGAGCACGACGGATTCCGTGAGGGAGGTCGCCACCTGGTGGGCGCGCTGCTCGAGCATCTCGACGCCTCGGACGACGCGGGCCGATTACTGGCCGAGGCCGCCGCCGTTGCCGCGACCGACGAGCTGACCGACCGGCTGGCGGCCGCGCAGATCGCGCCAGACGAGGCCGTGTCGCTGTTCGTGGCCGCCCGGCGCCCGTTCCTCACCGAGCTCGGCGCGATCGCCCGCCGTCGCGCGCTCGACCCGGATCGCCTGATCGCGATCTACGACAGCTCATCGGCGCTGCTGGATCGGCTGCTGATCCGCCTCGTGTCGCGCTATCCGCACGTCGCCGCACCGCCGGCGGAGCCCCTCGTCCAGGCCCTCGTCGATCCGGCCGGCCTGCCCCGCTCGATCGCCGCCCGAGGGGCCTGACATGCCCGCCACGATCTGGCTCCCTGCCGCTACGGCGATCCTCGCTCTCGTCTTCTCGCTGGCCCTGTTCGACCAGTGGCGAGAACGCCGCCAGACCTTCCAGCTCGTCTGGGCCATCGGCATGCTGTTCTTCGGGATCGCGTCCGGCTGCGAGGCGCTCGGAGCGGCCGGCGGCTGGAACGAGACCCTGTACCGGACCTGGTACCTGACCGGGGCGCTCTGGACGGCGGGCTGGCTCGGGCTCGGGACCGCGTTCCTTCTGGGGCGGACGCGGTTCGGTTACACGTTCGCGCTGTGCCTCCTGCTGGCGGGCGTCTTCACCCTGCTGACCCAGCGCAAGTTCAACTACGCCGGGTCCGGGACAGCGCCGATCCTCTACCTGATCGGGGCCGCGGTCCTTGCCGCGGCTGTCGCGATCGAGACCTACTTCCAGAACGATCGCTGGCCGCGGCTGGCGGCCGGCGCGGTGATCGGCACGACGATCCTGTCGATCGGGCTGATGCTGACCGTTACCCTGGCGGACCCAGGTTTCGTCCTCGATCCGACGACCGGCGCACCGACCGGCGAGCTGTTGCCCGGCACGATCCGGCTGCTCACCCCGTTCCTCAACATCACCGGCGGCTTCGCCCTGATCCTCGGAGCGCTCTTCTCGGCCTACGTCTACATGCCCAAGCGCCGGGTGCTGGCGTACTCGCTCGATCCCAATGCGAGTGGCGACCAGTTCCTGTTCAACCTGCTGATCTCGCCGGTCGCGATCGTCGTCAACTTCGTCGCGTCGCTGCCGGGCGCGGTCCGCGCGCTGTTCGCGGGCAAGCTCCACAGCCGCGTCCCGGCCACGATCCTGATCGCGATCGGCGGCCTGTTCGCGAGCGGCGGCGACGCGCTCAATCGGTTCGGGGTGACGAACTATTTCCAGGTCGGCAAGTTCCTCGCCGTTGGCTTCCTGCTCGCAGGCTTCCTCGTCTCGATCGAGACGTTCCGTGAGATCCGGATCCCGTTCACGACGGTTCGCCTGCGCGGCCGCCGGATCGAGCACGATCCCACCGGAACCGGCCGCGCGGCCGATGCCGCCGAGCCCGCGTCGACGACCGCGGTGCCGCCAACGCCGACAGCGGGCTGACCAACCCAGCCCGCTGCCACCGCCGGCGCGCGACGCCGTAGTTCGCACCGCTGGCCTCCGCGGCCCCGGTCGCGGGGCAACGATCACCACCCGGCGCCGTACCATCCATCCCCATGCGCGATCGCCGGTTCCTGCTCGGCTCCCTGGCCCTGATCGTCGCCGCCAGCGGGTTCGGGATGCTCGGGCCGGTGGCCAGGCTCGCCTACGAGGCGGGCTTCCAGCCGATGTCGTTCGTCGCCTGGCGGGCCACGATCGGGTTGCTCGCGATCGTCGCGATCGTTGCTGTCGCGGCTCGGCGCGGGACCCCGATCATCAATCCGCTTCGGCTTCCCCGGCGCGATGCGATCGGGCTCGGCGTCATCGCCGCGACCGGGCTCGGCGTCAACATCTCGACGTTCGTGGCGTTCGATCTCACGACCGTGGCCCTCGTCCTGCTTGCGTTCTACACCTACCCCGCGCTCGTCGCCGTGGTAGCGGTGGTGCTCGGCCACGAGCGGATCGACGGCCCGCGTCTCGTCGCCCTCGGACTTGCGCTCGGCGGCATGGTCCTCGTCGTGGCCGGCGGGCTCGATCCGACAACGGGCGGACCGGCGTTCAACCCCGTCGGCGTGCTGCTCGGCCTGTCGGCGGCCGCCTTCCAGACCGTGTTCGTGACGATCAGCCGCGGGCGCTTCGCGATCATGCCGTCGGACCAGGCGATGGCGTGGGCGCTGCTGCTGATCGCAGGCGTGTGCCTGACCCTGGCCGTTGTCCTCGGCAACCCGCTCGACGTCCCGCTCCGTGACGGGAGGGCGCTCGGCCTCGCGCTGCTGGCCGGCATCCTCGGAGCCGGCATCCCATCGGTCCTGTTCCTCGTCGGGATCCGGGCGATCGGCGGGATGCGGGCGGGGATCCTGATGCTGCTCGAGCCGGTGGTCGGCGTGGTCCTCGCGGCCCTGCTCCTGCGCGAGGCGCTGCTGCCGGTCCAGGTCGCGGGCGGCGTCGCGATCCTCGCCGCAGCGATCGTCCTCCAGCGCGGCGCCGCCGCGGAGGATCCACTCCTCGTCCCGGTGGCCGAGCACACATGACCGCGATCCGCCACGACGGGCAGCGTGACGGAGGAGGCAGGGCGCCGGATCGCCGGCCCACGATCGTCTTCCTCCACGGCACACGCCTGACCGGTGCCTCGTGGGCGGCCCAGGTCGCCGCCCTCGGCGACGCGTTCCACTGCCTCGCACCGGACCTGCCGGGCCACGGTCGCTCGGAGGGTGGCCCCTTCACCCTCGATGGCGCCGCGGACTTCGTCGTCGAGCTGATCGCCCGCGAGGCGCATGGCGGCCGAGCGATCCTCGTCGGCCAGTCGCTCGGCGGATACGTGGCGATGGCTGCCGCGGCACGAGCCCCTGAGCGCATCAGCGGGCTCGTGCTGGCCGGGGCGACGGCGGAACCCGTCGGGCTGCGATCGCTCCCGTATCTCGGTCTCGCGGTGATCTTCGGCCGGATGCCGAACGCTCTGCTCGATCGAGTCAACGCGCGGTATTTCCGCTGGCGCTACCCCGCCGCGATCGCCGATCCGATCATCGCCGCCGGCTTCTCGTTCGGGGGCGGAGCGGTCGCGATCCGCGCGCTCGTCGGCCAGCGGTTCAAGCCGCGCCTGGCCGCCTACTCCGGGCCAACGTTGCTGATCAGCGGCGAGTTCGACTTCTTCTTTCGCCCGACCGGTCGATCGTTCGCGGCCGTTGCCGCCAACGTCGAACGGGTGGTCGTCCGCCGCGCGACCCATCTTGCCAACCTCGATCAGCCGGCCCGGTTCAGCAGTCTGATCCGGGACTTCGCGGAGCGGTCGGGGACGGTTCGGAGGGTGGGTGATCACCGGCACGATCAATCTGGAGACAGGTGAGCATGGCTGCCGCCGCGTCGAGAGGGAATCCTGGCCAATAGAGCCGTCGACACGCACGTTCGAGACGGATTTGATCGACACGGAGATCAACCGCGTGCACGACCGAGCATCGTCGGAACGGACTCTGCCCTGTCTCCATCCACGGTCCGATCGGACCCCGATGGTATCCTCCGCCAACCGCAGCTCTCACCATTGACCGAGGTTTCATGCGCGTTCGCAAGGCCGTGTTTCCCGCCGCCGGATGGGGCACCCGCTTCCTCCCGGCGACCAAGGCCCAGCCCAAGGAGATGCTGCCCCTCGTCGACAAGCCCGTGATCCAATACGCCGTCGAGGAAGCCGTCGCCTCCGGCATCGAGCACGTGATCATCGTGACCTCGAGCCAGAAGCGGGCGATCGAGGACCACTTCGACACCTCCTACGAGCTCGAACGCCTGCTCGAGGAGAAGGGCGACATCGAGATGCTCCGCCAGATCCGGCGGATCTCGGACCTGGCCCAGGTCACCTACGTCCGCCAGAAGGAGCAGCTCGGCCTCGGCCACGCCGTCCTCGTCGCCAAGGAGATCGTCGGCCACGAGCCGTTCGCGGTCATCCTGTCGGACGATGTCGTCATCGGCGACCGGCCATGCATCGGCCAGCTCGTCCACGCCTACAACCAGACCCACGGCTCGGTCGTGGCCGTCATGGAGGTCCCCCACGAGGAGACCCAGCGTTACGGGGTGATCGCCGGTGAGGAGGTCGAGGGCGCGCTCAACCACGGTCGCCTCCACAAGGTCAGCCGGCTCGTCGAGAAGCCGTCGCCCGAGGATGCGCCGTCGAACCTCGCGATCATCGGCCGCTACGTGCTGACGCCGAAGATCTTCGACAAGCTCGAGCAGACCCAGCGCGGCGCGGGCGGCGAGATCCAGCTGACGGACGCAATCGAGGCGCTCATGCAGGAGCAGGCGGTGTACGGCTACGAGTTCGAGGGCACGCGCTACGACTGCGGCACGACAATGGGCTGGCTCAAGGCCTCGGTCGAGCTTGCCCTCCAGCGGCCCGAGCTCGCCGGCGAGTTCCGGACCTACCTCCGCGACCTCGAGTTGTAGGCGGAGGCTGACTTGGCGGAGATCGGGGCGATTCTCGGGGGCCGGTATCGGCTCGTGGAGCTGCTCGGGCAGGGCGGCATGGCGCGGATCTATCGCGGCCACGACAACCAGCTCGACCGCGATGTCGCCGTCAAGATCCTCCGGCCCGAGTACGGACGCGATCCCGACTTCAGCTCGCGGTTCCGCCAGGAAGCCCAGAACGCGGCCTCGCTGAACCATCCCAACATCGTCGCGGTCCATGACTACGGCCAGGACGAGGCCGGGCCATTCATCGTCATGGAGCTCGTCGACGGGGAGGACCTCGGCGCGATCATCAAGCGCTCGGGTGCCCTGCCGCCCCGCCAGGCGGCCCGGATCACCGCGGAGACCGCTCGGGCCCTCCACGCCGCTCACCAGCGCGGGATCGTCCATCGCGACGTGAAGCCCGGCAACATCATGATCAATCACGACGGCCAGGTGAAAGTCACCGACTTCGGGATCGCCCGGGCGATGGCCGAGGCGCAGATGACGCTGCCCGGCACGACCCTCGGCTCGGTCCACTACTTCAGCCCCGAGCAGGCGCGCGGCGACCAGACGACCGCGGCATCCGACATCTACTCGCTCGGGATCGTCCTCTTCGAGCTCCTGACCGGCCATCGACCATGGGAGGCCGACAGCGCCGCGGCCGTCGCGATGGCTCGCCTGGCCGGTCCAGCCCCCGACCCGTCGTCTCTTCGATCAGGCATCCCGGCGGACCTCGTCGCCATCGACCGCAAGGCGCTCGCGACCGAGCCTGCCGATCGCTGGTCGTCGTCGGCGTCGATGGCGGCTGCGCTCGAGGCGTTCCTGGCTGGAACGGCGATCCCGGGCGTTCCGCTTGGCGGCGCGAGGTCGGCCGAACCGACGATCGCGGGTGCCGGGCTCGCCGGTTCGGCCGGGGTCGGAGCGGCGGGCCTTGCCGGTGCCGGGCTCGGCGCCACAACGGCGACCGCCCGCGCGAACCCCGGCGCCATCCCCTATGCCCCAGAGGCCTACGCCGACAACCCGGGGTCGCGCAGCTCCGATCCCTACACCCGGACGCCCGGCGGAGCCGGTGCCCGCCCGCCCGTCCGGCCGCCGGTCCACCCGACCGAGGACGACGAACCGGGCGGCACCTCGCCGGCCGTCTGGGCCGCCGGGATCATCGCCCTGTTGATCCTCGCCGCCGTCGCGTTCCTCGTGTTCCGCCTGTTGTCCGGGGGCGGAGCGGCGCCGGCCGCCCAGGTGACGGTCCCGAATTTCGTGAACATGTCGCTCGCGAACGCGCAGATCCTGGCCACCCAGAACGGCATCGTCCTCAGCCAGGCGGCATCGGCGGCGCCGAGCGGCGTCGCGGCCGACACGGTCCTCGCTCAGAACCCCGCGGCGGGGACGAAGATCGACAAGGGCGGCGTCGTCAATCTGACGGTCGCGGCCGGGGCGGTGACGGTCGCCGTACCCAACCTGATCGGCAAGACCGAGGTCCAGGCCTTCAACCTGCTCATCACGGGTCGACTCCAGCCCGGGACGAAGACCGAGGCGTTCGACCCATTTGTGCCGGCCGGCTCGGTGATCAGCCAGAACCCGGCGGCCGGCGTCCAGGTCAACGAGCAGACGCCGATCGCCTACGTCCTCTCGAAGGGCCCGGAACCCTCGCCCAGTCCCTCGCCATCCCCCAGCCCGACACCGAGCCCTACTCCGACGCCACCACCGACCCCCACCCCGACGCCCGCCAAGGTGACGGTCGCGGACTATCGCTGCATGACCCTGGCTGCAGCGACGACCGCGATCACCGGCGACAAGCTGACCCTCGGCACGGTCACGCCGCATCCAGACGCGGGAGCG
>JANMCU010000246.1:0-5720 GCA_031361415.1 Chloroflexota bacterium
CACGCCGCCGAGTTGATCAGCGATCAGGCGTACCTCGAGCGCGTCGCCCGGTTGCGTGATGCCGAAGCGGTGCTCGACGAGCCGTCACAGGCTGGGGTCACGTCCGAGACCGCCATCGCCTGGCTCCGCGAGCTCGGCGCGACGTGGCAGACCAGCGAGCTACGAGAGGAGAAGTCCGACGTGCTTCACGCCATCTACGAGCGGATCACCGTGACGGGATCCCGCATCGTTGGCGCTCGGCTAACCCAGAGCGCCTACCAGCACGGGCTGGCTCTGGCACTTCCAGAGAATGTTAGAGCGCGCCCGACAGGATTCGAACCTGCGACCTTCGGCTCCGGAGGCCGACGCTCTATCCACTGAGCTACAGGCGCGAGAACGGGAGTCTACCAAAGGTCGCCCCGCCCGCCGGATTCGGCAGCCCGCCGGATTTCGCGCGGTCCGCGACTGATGAGGGGCCGGCGACCGGCGTCACCTCGCCTCCGGCGCGCCGACGGCGCCGGACATCATGCGCTGGAGCCACGCCTCGTATGCATCGGCCGTCCAGCCGTGGCCGGTCGTCAGAGCCTCGAAGATCGCCGGCAGGGTGAGCGCGTCGAGGATCGCGGCCACCGGCCGAGGGTCCCCGAGCCGCGGCGCAATGTGGACGAGGTGACCCGCCAGGGTGCCGATCCCGCGGCCACGTGCCGCCAGTGCGAACGCCGCCTCCTGACGGAGCTCCGGATCGGCCGACGCGGCCTCCGCATGGATCCGGACGACGTCGTGGCCCGCCTCCCAGCGCCGACGGATCGAGCGCGCGAAAGCGGCGAGCGACGCCTCGACGGTCGGCGCCTGGATGGCCTCGCCGGCCGCCGCGTCCGCTTCCGGGTCGTCAACGACCGATCGGATGAGGGCGCGGAGGACATTGCCCTTGGTTCCATAGACCGCGTAGACGGTCTGGACCGCGACGTCGGCCTCGGCGGCGAGCTCGCGGAGGGTCGTCGTCGCATAGCCCTGCCGCGTGAACAGGACGCGGGCCGCGGACTCGATCCGCTGCCGTGTGACGCCGGCGCGCTCGGCCCGGAGGCTCCCGCTCCGGCTCTTGACGTTGCGCATCTCGTTAGAGTACAACTCTATTTAAATAGAGCACGACTCTATCGACTCACCTCCGGAGGATGTCGACCATGTCCGTGGAACAGAACGTCACCGCCACCCGCCGCCTCATCGACGAGTGCTTCAGCGCCGCCAACCTCGGGATCGTCGCGGACCTCGTCGCGCCCGACTCGGTCGAGCACCAGCGCGGACTCAGGCCCGGGCCGGAGGGAACCCGCGAGACGATCCGAACCCTCCACTTGTGGTTCAGCGACTTCCGGCTGACGATCGTCGACGTCTCGGCGACCGACGACATGGTCTGGATCCGGAACCGGGCGACCGGGATCAACACCGGCAGCGTGTTCGGACGGCCGCCGACCGGCAAGGCGATCGATATCACGGTCATCGACATCCTGCGGTTCACGGACGGTCGAATCGTCGAGCACTGGGGCGTGCCGGACCAGCTCGGCATGCTGATGCAGCTCGGGCTGTTCGGGCGCGCCGAGCCGACGGACGAGGTTGCGCACGAGCCAGCGGCCACCAGCGCGGCCTGACCGTCGGCGATCGCGCGGTCGGGACGGATCGGGGGCCAGGCGAATCAGGCCGGTCGTGGCTCCGGGACGAACGTCGCCCAAAGCGAGCGGGCCCACCACTCCGGCGGTCCGCCGGGATCGCTGCCGGCCATTCGGTCGGGCTTGATTCGGTACCGGCGCAGCTTGGTGACCAGCGGATGTCCTCCGTCCGTTGATCCAAGTTTCCGCCGGCTGCCTGTCAGGGGACGTCAGTTACGCGATCGAAGCCGACGAATCGACGACACGAGCGAGACATCGCCGGCGTAGCGTGGTCGAGGCACGTTCGGCTCGCATCGCGGAGGCTCGATGTTCGGGCCGTCAATGCCGATGCCCATGAAGAGGCGACGCCGGGGAGTTACGGAGTCGACATTGCCTGAAGCCCCGGCCGAGTTGCGATCCGCCCTCGCCGCCCTGCGCCCCGCGCTCGCCAACGACGGGATCCGACGGCTGGGCATCTCGTGGACGCTGGGAGTCGCGGCCGATTCCGCGCTCCTGGTTGTCATTCTCGTCACGGTGTTCAACGGCGGCGGCTTCGTCGCAGCCGCCGTTCTCGGCGCGGTGCGGATGATCCCCGCGGTCGTCGCCGGCATGCTGGCCGGCGCCATGCTCGAGCGCTTCCGCGGACGCAGGATCCTGATCGCACTCGGCCTGGTCCGTGCGGCCGGCGCCGGTCTCACGGTCTTTGCGATGGTCATGGCCGGGCCGACCCTGGCCGATCACCAGGTCACGGTGGTCCTCCTGTTCGTGGCCGCCGCGGTCACCGCTGGGGCGGGTGCCCCGGTCCGCCCGACGCAGATCACCCTGATGCCGACGATTGCACGCAGCCCCGCCGAGCTCGTCGCCGCGAACACCGCCTGGAGCACGGGCGAGGGGCTCGGCGCATTCGGGGGACCGTTCATCGCCGGCGTGCTCATGGGTTTCGCGCTGCACAACCTCGTGGCGATCGTGGCGGGCGTCGCCTTCCTGGTGACAGCCGTGATCGCGGGGGGACTGCGGTTCGAGCAGGCCGCCGACGCTTCGGGCGGGGGCAGGCATGCGACGAGCGGCATCCGGCTCATCGACGGCCTTCGGGCGCTCCGGGCTCGGCCCGTCCTGGCATGGTCGATGCTCGGGACATACGGTCAGGTCGTGACGCGCGGGCTGCTCAACGCGCTGGTCGTCGTCGCCTCGATCGAGCTCCTCGGCATGGGCCAGGGAGGCCTCGGGTTGCTCAGTGCGGCGCTCGGATTCGGTGGACTGGCCGGCGCCATCCTCGCCCTGTCGTCGACGAGGTCGGAACGGCTGGTCCGAACCGAGATCGCGGCGCTCGTGTTCTGGGGCCTGCCGCTCACCGTCATCGGCGTGTTTCCATATGCCGAGGTTGCACTGGTTGCGATGGTGGTGATCGGTGTCGCGAATGCCACCTATGATGTCGCCCTCTTCACCACCTTTCAGCGCGGCTCCACGAACGACGACCGTGCTCCGGTCATGTCCGTTCTCGAGGGGGTCATCGGCCTCGGCGCCGTGTCCGGCAGCCTCCTGGCTCCGCTGCTTCTCCTGGCCTACGGCACGCGCGGCGCCCTGGTCGTCTCCGGCCTCATCCTTCCGGTCCTCGCTGCGATCCTGTACCTGAGGATCGGCCACACGGAGCGAATCAGCGTCGTGAGCGAGGGCACGATCGGCCTGCTTCGGAGGGTCCCCGAGTTCGCCGAACTCCCGCTGACCGCGATCGAGCGGGTCGCGGAGGGCCTCGTTCCGGTTGCCGCCGCCGCGGGCACGGCACTGATGACGCAGGGTCAGCCCGGCGACACCTTCGTCGTGATCGGAACCGGCGAGATCGAGGTGATCGTCGACGGACGGCCGATCCATCGCCTCGGGCCCGGTGCCGGGGTCGGCGAGATCGCCCTCCTCCGGAAAAGCCCCAGGACCGCGACCGTCATCACGCTCACCGACGTGACGGGCTACAGCGTCGAGGCCTCGACCTTCCTTGCCGCCGTGGCCGGTCCGGCCGCAGCCGCGGTCACGGAGCGAATGGTCCAGTCGAACCTCCTGCGGTCCCGAGCGGCCGACCGAGGCGTGGAACCGGGGCCGGTCCTGGACTGAGGATGCGCACCCGCGCCGGCGAACCCGTGTGAGCGACGATGCGATGCCTCATTCCGGCGGCGTCGATCAGCTCGACGTTGCGCCGAACAGGGCCTGAACGCGACCATACGCCTCGTCGATCCGCGCCTCCGGGATCCGGCCCGACGCGACGGCTCCGGCCACGAGGTCGACGACGCGCGAGACGAGCTTCGAGTCGTAGACCTGCTGATTGGCGAACAGGAGCAGGTCGTTGCCGGCCTCGAGCGCGAGGAGGACGGCCTCGTCGCGCCCGAAGGCCTTGGTGATGGCGGCGGCCTGGAGGTCGTCGGTGACCACGATCCCGTCCCAGCCGAGCTGGCCGCGGAGCAGGTGAGTCACGATCGTCGGCGACAGCGAGGCTGGGTGCTTCGCGTCGAACTGACCGTTCACGACGTGACCGGCCATGACGAGATCGGCGTTGGCGGCGGCGATCAGCTGAGCGAACGGCTCGAGCTCGCGCGCAGTCCAGGTCTTCGTGACGTCCGCGACCCCGAAATCGGTATTGGTCGTGGAGTTGCCGATGCCCGGGAAATGCTTGAGGGTCGTCCGGACGCCGGCCGCCCGATGCGCGTCGATCTCGACGGTCGCCCTGGCCACGACGACGAACGGGTCGGCGGAGAACGACCGATCGAGAGCGCCGATCGCGGGGCTGTCGGGGTTCACGTCGAGATCGACCACGGGCGCGAAGTTCAGGTTGAAGCCGTTGGCCGCCAGCGTCGTCGCGATCAGGCGGGCCCACGTCCGGGTCGCGCTCGATGAGCTCGCCCCGATCGTCGCCTCCGACGCGACCGCGGGAAAGCCGCGGCTCGGGCCGAGCCTGGTGACGATCCCACCCTCCTGGTCGACGCTGACGACGATCCCGCGGGCGCCGGCGGCCGCTCGGAGGTCGCCGGTCAGCCGCGCGACCTGGGCCGGTGAGAGGATGTTCCGGCTTCCGCCCGTCAGCTGGTCCCGGTCGAACAGGATCACCCCGCCAAGGCCGGATTCGGCGAGGGCTGTCCGGACCCACGCGGCGTCGACGAGATCGCTCCCCCGGAACCCGACGACCATCAGGCCCGCGATCCGGTGGCGGAGGCTGACCTGCGGCGCGGGAGTCGGTGTCGGCGGCGCCGTCGCCGACGATGTCGGGGCGACGGACCGTGGCGCGGTCGGGGAGGCCGGCGGTGCGCTCGCGGTCGGTCCGACCCCGGCCGATGCGCTCGGCGGAGGGGTCGCGGTCGATCCGCAGGCCGCGAGGAACAGCGCGACGCCGCCGAGCGCGGTCCCGACCAGCAGCTCGCGGCGCGAAATCGGCACAGTCGCGGAGCCGGCGCCGGGCCTGTCGTCACCCCGTGGGTCGTGGCCGGCTTCGTCCATCGGCTCGAGCCTACCCCGACCCGCGTCGACCTGCCCACCACGCCGTTCGATCGACGGCCAGGCCAGGCGCCCATGACCAGACACGCATCCGAGAGCCGCTGGCCTGGGCGGCGCTTGCACGAGTGCTCCGCTGCTGATCCCACCCGCGATCAAACGGCCCGCTGATGAGCGTGATCGACGGCCGATTCGAGCAGATACGGTCCGAAACCGACCACGGGCCACGCTCGGCTGTTCGCAGATTGATCTGGCCCAGGATCATCGACCTTGTCGAGCGCCACGCCAAGCCGGGCGGGGCCAAGCAATGTTGGAGCGGCCGCTACGCCGGCCCTGTCGTTCAACTGATCAGGCACCGATCCGAGCGCCGCCGAAGGGCGGCCAAGGCCAAGGCGCGGCCGAGGAGGCGAGCGAGCGCACTTGGGGGCTGCGTGAACGAGCCCCCGCAGGCCGCAACGCGGGCATCGGCCGTCCGCCGGTGGCGCGGAGATAGTTCGAGGCCGGCTCCCGAAGGAACCGGCCTCGATGCTGTCCCGGTGAAAGTCCGGCGAACCGGACACCCGCCACGCGCCAAGGGCATCTATCACGTCGGCTGCACCGACTACCCTGACCCTACCTACCCATGACCTT
>JANMCU010000259.1:0-8508 GCA_031361415.1 Chloroflexota bacterium
GGACCCGACCGTCATGGGCGTCGTTCGTCGCAGGCCCGGTCGACCTGGTCGTCGATTCGGTTGCCGGAGCCATCGCGGGCCTCATCTGACGGCGGACGATTTCGCGCGGGCCGAGCGCCGCCGGCGGCCCGGAGAATCGACCCGGAGAAGCCGGAGAGGCCGGCTGGTCATTCGAAATCGACCGCTGTCGTCAATCGCATCTCTTTCCGGCCAGTTCCCTCCGGTTTCAGACGCCGAAATCGGACGATTGGGCGGAAAACAGAAACGTCTTCCGACGGCTGACGATTTCGTCAGATCGGCCCGACGGGCGGCATGCCCAGCCGACGCGCCCGCGACCGCCCCTCCGCGGTCGCCGCCACGCTCGGAACGCGCTGCCCGGTATCCTTCGCCGATGCGCCTCTCCCAGCTCTTCTTCACCACGCTCCGCGACGACCCGGCCGACGTCGAGATGGCGTCGCATCGGCTCCTTCTGCGCGGCGGCTACATCCGCCCGCTCGGCTCCGGGATCTATTCGCTCCTGCCCCTCGGCAAGCGGGTCAACGACCGGGTCGAGCAGATCATTCGCGAGGAGCAGGACCGGATCGGCGGCCAGGAGATGGAGATGCCGGTCGTCCATCCCGCGGACATCTGGCGGGCGAGCGGCCGCTACGACGCGATCGGGCCGGAGCTGACCCGCTTCAAGGACCGCAACGGCCGCGACATGGTCCTCGCGATGACCCACGAGGAAGTCGTCGGGATCCTCCTTGCCGACATCATCAAGTCATGGCGCCAGCTGCCCCTGCAGGTCTACCACTTCCAGACGAAATGGCGGGACGAGCCGCGGGCCAGGGCCGGCCTCATCCGCGTTCGCGAGTTCGTGATGAAGGACGCCTACAGCTGCGACCGCGACGAGGCCGGGCTCGACGTCAGCTACCAGGCCCAGTACGGGGCATACGTCCGCACGTTCGAGCGGCTCGGGCTCAAGACCGTGGCCGTGAGCAGCGATGTCGGGATCATGGGTGGCACGGGAGCCCACGAGTTCATGGTCCTCAACCCCGCCGGTGAGGACGTCCTCGTCCTGTGCGAGGCGTGCGGCTATGCGGCCAACCGCCAGGTCGCCCGGATCGAACATCCCGCCCCGGCCGCCGAGGCGCTCGCGCCGCGCGAGGAGGTCGCGACCCCGGGCGCCACGACGATCGCCAGCCTCGCCGCCTTCCTCGACATTCCCGAGACGCGCACCGCCAAGGCCGCGTTCTTCACGACCGGCGATGGCCGGCTCGTCAGCGCGATCGTGCGCGGCGACCACGAGGTCAACGAGACCAAGCTCGCGAACGCGGTTGGCGCGTCGACGGGCCTGCGACCGGCGACCGTCGAGGAGATCAAGGCGGCCGGAATGGAGCCCGGCTACGGCTCGCCGATCGGCGCCCACGGCACCGTCGTGGTCGTCGACGACCTCGTCGCCCGTTCGCCGAACCTCGTCGCCGGCGCGAACCGCGACGGGTTCCACTATCGCAATGTCAACGTCGGGCGCGACTTCGAGGCCGATGTCACGACGGACATCACCAACGCCCGCGAGGGCGATCCATGCCCGACCTGTGGCCAGCCCGTGATTCTTCGCAACGGGATCGAGGTCGGCAACATCTTCAAGCTCGGCACGAAGTTCACCGACGCCGCCGGCGCGACATATCTCGGCGAGGACGGGCGGGAGCACGCGATCGTCATGGGTTCGTACGGGATCGGCGTCGGACGGAACGTCGCCTGCGTCGTCGAGGACCATCACGACGAGAAGGGGATCGTCTGGCCCGAGGAGGTCGCGCCGTACGCAGCCCATCTCGTTGCCATCGGCGCGAACAAGGACCCGCAGGTCACCGAGATCGCCGAGCGCCTTCACGCCGTCGCCGAGGGCGCGGGCTACTGGCGCCAGATCCTGTACGACGATCGGAACGAGTCGCCGGGCGTGAAGTTCACCGACGCGGAGCTGCTCGGGATGCCCTGGATCCTGACCGTCTCGCCGCGGTCGCTGGCCGCCGGCGGGGTCGAGGTCCAGAAGCGGGCGACCGGCGAGCGCTGGACCCAAACGGTCGAGGAGGTCGAGTCGCTCCTTCGCGGCGACACCGAGCCGACGCGCGGGACGGCCTCAGCCCAGCCTCGGGGCTGACGCGTCGGCAGTCCCGGGGCTGACCCGTCGGCGGCTCGCCCGCTGGTCGCGACGACCGATAGCATGGGGCGGTGCCGCCCCGCCCGCTGCTTCCGCCCGACGATCTCTATGCCCGGCTCCAGTTGCCCGTCGACGCCTCGTTCGAGGCTGTCGAGATCGCCTGGCGCGCCCTCCTCAAGCAGCACCATCCGGACGTCGCGGGACCGACCGCCGATGCGCTCGCCAAGCGGATCAACGTCGCCCACGACTGGCTGTCGGATCCCGAGCTCCGCGCCCGTTACGACCGCGAGCGCCATTTCCGCAAGGCCGCGCCAGTCGGAATCGGCGGACGGCGACCGCCACCACCGCCCGGCCCGCGCTCGCCGGCCCGCGATGGGCGTGTCGCTCGATCTCCGACCCCTCGCCGGCCGGTCGACCCGGCGCACGCGATCGCCCAGCATGTCGACCGGATCCGGCGCCTCAGCGAGGACGAGCTGGACCGACTGTCGCTGGCCGAAAGCGCGCCGATCGCCTTCATCGCGACGATCTCGCGGTTCCTCCCGGCCGATCGCCAGGACGTCCTCAAGACCCTCGAGCCGATGGTCCAGGAGGCGCTCCCCGCCCGCGCGCGGTGGGATCCGGCGACCCGCGACGCCGCCGTCGGGTTCGCCCAGGAGATCGTCCTCGCGCCATTCCTCGATGAGCACTTGTCCGGCGCTTTCCGGGAGCGCGTCCACGAACGTCTGACCCGGGGCTGGGAGGCCGCGATCGACCAGCCGCGCTACGGGCCGAACACGGCGGCCGTGACGGTGGCCCTGCGACGCCTTGCCGCCATCCCGCCCGCCGAGCGGGCGCGGCTCGGCGGGCTGGCGCCGCGCGGGTCGCTGCCGGCCGAACAGCCCTGGCCGCACGGTCTGTCGCCGACCGACGACGACGGCCTACGGGTGTCGTCTGCGCTGGCCCAGCGCGATGCCCTCGCTCTGCTGCCCGAGCCCGCGACGGCGCTCGCCCGACGGTCCCTGGCCCGGGCCATGCACGGGCTCGTGCTCCGTCACGCGTTCAAGCCGGCCGAGCTCGAGCGACTCGCCGGCCGGTGGGCGCCGATCGTGCTGCCTCCCGCCGTGGCTGCCGCCGGGGCCCGCCGGCGCTGATCACTTGCCGCTGATCACTTGCCGCAGATCGCCTGAGTGGCCGACGCATGGTGTCGGGGCACGTTTCGCCCATGCGCCATTCACGAGCGCCTTAGACACGTGGCACCCGCAATCCGGTCCAAATTCGTGCCTTGCGCCAGTCACGCCGGCAGTTGAGCAAAATTGGGTCTCCAGAAGGGTCGTCTCCTTGCCTTGTGCTCTCGTGGCTGTCGTATGGTTGGCGATCCATCCGAACGGCCGTTCGACACGAGCGCTTTCCATCGGCTACGCTTGGTTCTCGTGTTCGATGGGCGCTCCGGTCAGCGCCCCGGTTCCCGAAACCGCTGATCCCGACCAAACCTGTGCCCTGACCGGGCCCCGCACGTTGCGGGAGGGCCCCCGTCAGGAGACACCTCTCCCATGTCCTTCGATGCCCTCGGGCTGACCCCCGAGCTCCTCCGCGCCGTCGCGGACCAGGGCTACACCGAGCCCACCCCCGTTCAGCGCGAGGCGATCCCGCTCGTCCTCGCCGGCCGCGACCTGCTCGCCGGCGCCCAGACGGGCACCGGCAAGACCGCAGCGTTCGTCCTGCCGATGCTCCAGCTCCTCAACGCCGCCCGGACGCCCGGCTGGAAGGCCGCCGACAACGGCGCGCCCGACCCGCGCCAGACCGAGCGCGAGCGGCGCGACGCGGCCCACCCGCCGGTCCGCGCCCTGATCATGACCCCGACCCGCGAGCTCTGTCTCCAGATCGAGGAGAGCGTCCGGACCTACGGCGCTCATCGCCGGATCCGGTCGGTCGCGATCTACGGCGGCGTCGGCTACGAGCCCCAGAACCGCGCCCTGCGGGCCGGGCCCGGGATCGTCGTCGCCACCCCGGGTCGTCTCCTCGACCACATCGAGCAGCGCCACATCGACCTGTCCCGGCTCGAGATCCTCGTCCTCGACGAGGCCGACCGGATGCTCGACATGGGCTTCATCCGCGACATCCGCAAGGTGATCGCCCTGCTCCCGACCGATCGCCAGAACCTGCTGTTCAGCGCAACGTTCTCGGACGAGATCCGGCAGCTCGCGGGTGGCATCCTGCGCGATCCGGCGATGGTCCAGGTCACGCCCCGCAACTCCGCGGTCGAGCTCGTCACGCAGGTCGTATTCCCCGTCGACCGCGAGCGCAAGCGTGAGCTCCTCTCCTCGCTGATCCGGAGCGGCCGGATCGAGCAGGCGCTCGTCTTCACCCGGACCAAGCACGGCGCGAACCGCCTCGCCGAGCAGCTCGGCCGCGACGGGATCAACGCCGCCGCCATCCACGGCAACAAGAGCCAGGGCCAGCGGGTTCGCGCTCTCGACGACTTCAAGGCGGGCCGGGCGAACATCCTCGTCGCGACCGAGGTCGCCTCGCGCGGGCTCGACATCGAGGAGCTCCCGCACGTCGTGAACTACGAGCTGCCGATGGTCGCCGAGGACTACGTCCACCGGATCGGCCGGACCGGTCGAGCCGGTTCGACCGGTGACGCGATCTCGCTTGTGTGCGTCGACGAGGCACCCCTCCTGCGCGAGATCGAGCGGCTCCTCAACCGATCGATCCCGACCGAGACGATCCCGGGCTTCGAGCCCGATCGCTCGATCCGGCCGGAGCCGATCCGCCAGCGATCCGCCGGACCGCGCTTCGCCAATCCCGCGCGCGGCGTCGGTCCGCGGGCGATCCCGTCGGCTCAGCGCGGCGGCGCAACATCGCATCGCGACCGCGGCGCGGGCGTCACGAACCACGGCCCGATCCGGCACGCGTCGGCATCCGGGATGGATCGCAGCCAGGGACCTCGCCGAGACGGTCCGCGTCCGGGAGCTCCGGGCTCGGAGATCAACCGTGGCGGCGGCATCCCCGGCCCGCGTCGGCGCCCGAACAACGGCGGTCCGCGGCCCGGTCAGAGCGGCCCGCGCCGTCCGGCCCCGGCCGGCGCCGGGATCGGCAACGGCCAGGGCTCGCGTTCCGGCTGGGCCGGCGGCGGCGAACGGATGGACCGCAACGGCGACCCACGGGGACGTGGCGATCGCCCGCACGATGACCGCGGTCGCGGACCGGGCGGCAACCCGGGTCTGCGCCGGCCGGAGGGCCCGAATCCCGGCGGGTTCCGCGCGATCCCCGGCGAGCGCCTCGCCCGCGCCGAGCGCCGCGACTGACTGTCGTTCCGCCGGCCGCCCACCCGTCCCGTCCCGTCCTAGACTCACGATGTGATCCGGGATCTGGGCACCGAAGTCGGGGTCGAATACGACCGCCACCTGCGCGGCCGGCCGCTCGAGGTCTCGCTTGCGGCAACGGCCGCGTATTTCGTCACCCTCGGCGTCGTTCGTCTGTTCACGACGATCACCCGCGCTGGGGATAGCGGCTATGTCTCGATCGGCGGCGTCCACGTCCACCACCTCGTCTTCGGCGTGTTCGCCCTGCTCATCGCCGGGCTCTTCGCGCTCGACGACGTCTGGCGCATGGCTCGCTCGATCCTGTTCGGGATCGGCGCCGCACTCGTGCTCGACGAGTTCGCGCTGCTCGTGTTCCTCCGGGACGTCTACTGGCTGCCGCAGGGCTCGCTGAGCATCGCGGCCCTGGCGATCGGGCTCGTCGCGCTGCTCATCAACATGTGGCGCGGCCGGAATTTCCTCGCCGCCGTCGGTGCGGCCGTCCAGCGCCGCCTGTAGGTGCCGATCGGATCAGGGAGCCGGCACGTTCCCGTAGGCCGGAGTCGCGATGATCCCGAACTCCGAGAGTGGCCAGTATCGGACGACACCGCGCCCGATCACTGTCGAAACAGGGATCGGCCCGAACACCCGGCTATCGTCCGACCGTGGGCCAGTGGTCGGCGTCAATGCGGTCTACTGGCGGCGGGCCCCGACCCGACGGTCATGGCGTTCAACCACGGAACCGGCGACTCGGTGACAATGAGCCGATGCCGTCCCACGACTCGACGCTCTTCGCCGGACGGGTTGCGCTCATCACCGGATCCGGCAGTCCGACGGGAATCGGTTTCGCCGCCGCCCGCACCCTCGGCCGGGGCGGAGCCCATGTCGCCATCGCGTCGACCACGGATCGCATCCACGAGCGCGTCGCCGAGCTCACGGCCGAAGGCATCCAGGCGAGCGGCCATGTCGGCGACCTCATGGTCGACGGGGCAGCGGCCCGCCTCATCGCGGACGTGCTGGAGGCCAGCGGGGGGCGGCTGGACATCCTGGTGAACAACGCCGGCATGGTCGCGATTGGCACACCGGAGGACTCGAGCACGGTCGCCGACATCGACCCCGCCGAGTGGGACCGCGGTATCGCCCGCAATCTGCGGACTGCGTTCTCGGTCACGCAGGCAGCCCTGCCGTTGCTCGTGGCGAGTGGCCACGGGCGGATCGTCTACGTGGCGTCGGTGACGGGGCCGCTCGTCAGCAATCCGGAATCCGCGGCCTACGGTGCGGCGAAGGCCGGCATCCTGGGGCTGATGCGCGGGCTGGCGATCGAGGTCGGGCGCGATGGCGTGACCGTCAACGCCGTGCTGCCGGGCTGGATCGCCACGGGCTCGCAGGCGCCCGAAGAGGCGATCGGCGGCGAGAACACGCCCCTGGGCCGATCGGGCACGCCCGCCGAGGTCGCCGCGGCCATCGCGTTCCTGGCCTCGGATGCCGCGAGCTATATCACCGGCCAGGGGATCGTCGTCGACGGCGGCAACACGATCCAGGAGTTCAAGGGGCCATCGGAGTCGTGGTACTGATCAACCCACCCGGACGGCGGCTCATCGTTGCACGCGATACAGGACGTTCCGTCCGGCTAGGATGGCGAGCGTGGGCGTGAAATTCGGCGTTCTGCTGATCCAGACGATGCCGTACGACGCGCTTCTCCAGGCGGTCCGCTTTACGGAGTCGTTGGGCCTCCAGAATGCCTGGGTTGCCGATCAGCTGGGCATTCCGAGCCGGCCGGATGCGACGTTCCTCGAGGCCTGGACCACCCTCGCAGGTCTGGCCCGGGACACTGACCGGATCCGGCTCGGGCCGCTCGTCTCGAATGTGGCCATGCGCAACCCGGGCATGCTCGCGAAGCACGTCCTCACGGTCGACGCGATGTCGAATGGCCGAGTCGATCTCGCGATCGGGGCCGGCTACTTCCCCGTCGAGCACGCGTGGGTCGGGGTTCCATTCCCTGACGGCCCCGCCCGATCTCGCCGTCTGAAAGAGGCCGCGGCGATCCTCGATCGCGGGCTGCGTGGCGAGCACGTCACCTTCGACGGAGAGTTCTTCCATCTCGCCGATGCGCCGATGACGCCGGCGCCGACACAGCGGCCACGGGTTCCCCTGTATATCGCGGCCCAGGCGCGGGCGTCCCTCGAGGTCGCCGTAAAGTATGCGGATGTCCTCGTGACCACAAGCTTCGACGACGCCCCCACGATCGACCAGGCGACCGCTCGCCTGCGGGACCGGATGTCTCTCGTCGACGGCCTCTGCCAGGCCGCGGGGCGCGACCCGGCGACTCTCGGGCGTCTCTACAGCGCCGGCTACGGGGAGGAGGGGATCTTCAGCTCCGTCAATTCGATGTCGGACTGGGTTGGTCGCCTCGTCGAGGCCGGCGCCACGGAACTGACCTTCTATCTCCACGACCCCGCCATGGCCGCGTACGACAAGCTCGTGGTGTCCGGCCAGTTCGCGTCGCGCAATGCCCTGGCGCGGCTGGCGCAGGATGTCATGCCCGGTTACCAGACTTGAGCAAGTCGAGCCCCACGAACATCAAGGGAGCCGAGACCGCGGTAACCCCGAGCACGCGGATTACACAGGCGCCACCGTCCCGGACCCGGGACGTCCTCGTTACTGCAAGGGCACCGTCTGTCCCGGGGCACAATATGGCCCGGAAGGTGGTGTCTGCGGTTGAGCTGACCGCGAGGGCCACAAGGCGACGACGGAGGCCGCCATCGGTGGTCCGGTTGACCGTCACGCACACAAACGGTGCGGGGCCCCGCGTCGCGGCGCGATTGCGACAGAAAAGTGACCCGCCGCCGGTGTTCCGGCCCTGTCGCCGGCGGCGATCCGGGCGGTATCCTGCCGCCGAGTCCGGCCGTCCGGCCGGCCCGACCTGGAGGCGCCGTCACCGCCCGTGGACGCCCGGATCCTGCTCGTCGAGGATGACCCGTCGATCCGCGAGGTGACCGCGATCGGGCTGGGCGCGGCCGGGTTCGTCGTCGGGACGGCGGCCGACGGCGTCGAGGGCCTCGAGCGCTTCCGGGCCGAGCCGTGGGACCT
>JANMCU010000019.1:0-18997 GCA_031361415.1 Chloroflexota bacterium
GACTGGACTGCGTGGGTCGTGATCGCGAGGCCGGTCCGCCGGGCGGCCTGGGCGGCGGCCCGATGGACGCGCTCCTCCTGGGCCGACAGCCAGGGCTTGTCCGTCCCGATCTCGCCGATGATCCCGGCCCGGATGCCGGTCTCGCCCACACCGACCGTGGCATCGCGGACGATGATGTCGGCAAGGGCGCCGACCGAGCGCCGGTCGATCAGCGCCTCGGCCGGGTAGTGGGCTCCGCGATACCAGCCGGAGCCCATGACGAAGTGAAGTCCGGTGGCGCGGGCAAGGCCGGCCAGCCACGCCGGATCGCGTCCGACGCCGTCGAGCGTCAGGTCGACGACGGTCCCGCCGCCGGCCGCCCGGAAGGCGCCGAGCTCCTCGACGATCGTGGGCTCGTCCCGGCGCAGCTCCCAGTAGTCCCAGCGGTTGGCGATGTGCCACAGCGCGATCGCGGTGTGCTCATGAGGAAGCACCCAGCCGAGCCCGGCTGGATCGATCGGGCCGAGGACGGTCTGGACGCGGCCCGCGGCCGGCGCAGGCGAGACGGTCTGATCCGGAATCACGCGGGGCATCGACCCTCCCTGGCGAATACGCTTTCCCCAAGCCTACGCAGTCTGTTCTCCCATCGGGGCGCGTAGACTCCGCGGCGCGGGACACCGCGCAAACGGCCCGGGATGGAGGCGGTGCTCGGTCCCGGCCGATGGAGGGATTGATGAGCGATCGAAACCTGCCGGGCGACCCGCCGATCCGGGCGTGGGCGTTCCGCTGGGGCCTGGACGAGAATCGCCGGCCCGGCCTGCCCTGGATCGGGATCTTCCTCGTCGTCTTCGGGGCGCTGCTGCTCGCGGAGCGGATGCTGCCGAACCAGCGGCTCGGGGATGTGGCGGTCCTCGCCGCCGGCCTCGCCTCGCTCCTCGTCTGGGTCCTGCGGCGCGGGACGATCGCCCTCTACGCCGGCGCGTTCCTGACTGCGCTCGCCCTGCCGGGCACGATCCAGGCGCTCGGCCAGCCGCTCGGTCCGGGCTGGGGGACGCTCTTCTTCGGGCTCGCCTTCCTGTTCGTGGCGGCGGTCCGAGCGACACAGGGCGGGGGCGTCGGCTGGCAGGCGCTGTACGGGGGGATCCTCGTCGTGCTGGGCGGCTCATCGGTCGTCAAGCCGGACGTGGCTGACCTCGCCTGGCCACTGCTCCTCGTCGCGATCGGCCTGCTCCTCCTGATCCGCGGTCGCCCGCGCTGAACCGGACGCCGATCGGGCTGCGGCGCGTCAGCGCGAGGCGGCGACCCGCTTGCCGGACGGAACATCCGACAGTCCGAGGCTCGCGCTCGACGCGGTCGCCATCCCGTGACCCACGGCGTCGATCCGGATCGTCGTCCCGACCGCATCCTCGGCCGCCGGCACGATCGCGCTTCCGATCAGCGTCGCGAAGAGCTCCACGATCTCGGGATCGAACTGGCTGCCGCTGTGGCGCACGATCTCGGCCCATGCCTGATCGAGCGGGACGGCCTTGCGATAGGGTCGGTCGGTCGTCTGGGCGCTGAGCGCGTCGGCCACGGAGATGATCCGGGCACCGAGCGGGATCGCGCCACGCTCGAGCCGATCGGGATAGCCACGGCCATCGAACCGCTCATGGTGGTGGCGAACGATGGCCGCGATGTCAGCCATTGCGACGTGCGTCGACACGATGTCCCCGCCGATGTCGGAGTGGCGCTGCATCTCCGTGTACTCCTCGTCGGTCAGCGGGCCCGGCTTCAGCAGGATCCGGTCGGCGATCGCGATCTTGCCGATGTCGTGCAGATAGCCGCCGATCCGAATGGTGGTCCTCGCCAGCTCGGGCAGGCCCAGGAGGATCGCCACCCGCTCGCCCATGAACCCGAGCTGCTGGCAGTGCTCGCCGGTCTCGAGGTCGCGCGCCTCGATCGCGGCCGTCAGCGCGAGGGCGACGCCGTCGAGGATCGGGGTGACGTACTGGTACTGGATCGCCGCCTTGCGGATCCGCGATCGGTCGAGGGCGTTGCGGACCTCGGCCTGGAACTCCTCGCCGGTGAAGGGCTTCAGCAGCATCCCGGACGCCCCATCACGGAGGGCGCGGATCGCGTTGTCGAGCGAGG
This sequence comes from Chloroflexota bacterium, assembly GCA_031361415.1. Lineage (GTDB taxonomy): Bacteria > Chloroflexota > Limnocylindria > Limnocylindrales > CSP1-4 > CF-46. The sequence continues at coordinate 2,110 of JANMCU010000019.1, forward strand.
CGTGGCCAGTCGCGACCACGACGGGAACCTCCGGGTCGCGGGCGCGCACCTCCGCGAGGAAGGCGTGGCCGTCCATGCCGGGCATCCGGATATCGGTCACGACCAGGTCGAACCGTTCGGGCTCGAACGCCTCGAGCGCCTCGAATGGACCCGTCGCCGTCGTGACCTCGACGCCGAGGCGCGCGAGCAGGCGCGACATCAGGCGCAGGACGATCGGTTCGTCGTCGACGCACAGGACGCGGACGCGCGGCGATCCACTCGCAACCACCTTGTGACCCGTCGACCGGGTGATCATGTGGCCTCGTCCCCACGGCTCGCGCCGATCAAGTGAGGCCGGCCCGCCGGTAGGCGGATCTCGATGGTCGTCCCGCGACCCGGCCTGCTGTAGATCGTGATAGTGCCACCATGGCTCTCGATCAGTCCATTGCTTACTGACAGGCCGAGGCCGGCGGCGGGCGCGATGTTGGTGGAATCGTCACGACCCGAGAAGAACGGGTCGAACGCGAGTCGCGCGGTGGTCGCGTCCATCCCGATGCCGTCGTCGGTGATCGTGATGAGCCGGCCGTCGCCATCGCCCTGGACCGAGACGTCGAGCCGGCCATCGTCGCCGATCGCGGCGCGCGCGTTGGTCAGGATGTTCAGGACCGCCTGCTGGATCGCCGGACCGTCGATCAGGATCGGCGGCAGCGCCGCGAGCTCCTCATGGATCGTGATGCCGCGGCGCTCGATCGAGTACCTGATCAGATCGACCGTCTGGTGGACGAGCGCTGACAGGTCTGTCTCCACGAGCGCCGGCGGGCGCGGGTCGGCGAAGTCGCGCAAGGCGCGGACGATGTCGCGGGCACGGATCGCCTCGTCGCGGATGACCTCGAGATCGGCCCGGCGAGGGTCGTCCTGTTCCGACTCGTCGATCAACAGCTCCGCAAACCCGAGGACGCCGGTCAGGGGATTGTTGACCTCGTGGGCGACGCCGGCCGCGAGATCGCCCACGGCCGCGGCCCGGGAAGCCTGGATCATCCGCCGCTCGTCGACCGCCCGCCGCGCGAGCTCGGCGCGGAGCTCGCCGACGAGCCGCGCATTCTCCGAGGTCAGGCTGGTCACCGCGGCAAGCATCGCGGTCCGCTCGCGAAGGAGCAGCCCCTGTCGAACGATGTAGACGATGCCCGCGGCGAAGATTGCCACATGGAGGATGCCTTCGATCGCCTCGGGCGCCGGCACCAGGGCGAGCAGAAACAGAATGCCCGCGACGATCGGCGCCACGATCCGTGTCGTATACCGGGCGATCGCGAGGTAGCGCGGGCTGGTCGAGCGTTCGTCGCGCCACGTTGCCGCGCCGTACCCGGCGACCAGCGTCCCGATCGTGAACAGGACGCTCGAGAGCTCGCCGGGATCGCTGATGTTCAGATCCGGCGTCAGCCACAGGAGGTAGGCCAGTCCGATGAGGGCGCTGCCGCTCAGCAGGGCGAATGGTCCGCGCGGCGAGATCCGGTAACCGACGCTGAGCATCACGATCAGGCCCGAGTTCGCGAGCCCGATGAACATGGTCGGGTAGGCGAGCGACGCGATCGCCGTGCCGCCCGGCAGCCCGACGGCAGTCGGCCCGAAGACGTAGATGAGAATCGAGCCGATCAGCAGGAAGCCGAGGAGCGAGTCGAGGTAGACGGCCACCTCCTCCGCCGAGGTCAGGCGTCCGCGAACGCTCGCGACGAGCACGCCGACGCCAGGTACGAAGATCAACACGATGAAGGCGTCGGTCAGCGATGGCACGGCCACGGTCCCGGTCAGGAGCATCCAGGCCCACCACACGGTCGCCATCGCCCACAGCCCGAGCACAGCGGCGGCGGCGGCGCGGACGGCCCGGGCACGACCGGCGGCGGACCGGATCGACCAGGCGGCGGCGACGGCGGCCGCTGTCGCGGAGATCGACCAGCTCAGATTGTCCCAGACGAGGCGGAGCCCTCCCGCGTTCAGAATCGACAGGAGCGTGAGCGGCGCACAGATCAGCGCCGCCGCGATCAGGATCCTGACCGTCCGGGACGACGTCATGGGCAACTCGACGGGCAGGCCGAATGGGAGCGGCGTGAGCACGGGCGGCGGCGAGCTTGTGGCCGTGGTGGTGAGCACGAAACGACCGTAGGGTGCGGATCGGATGCGCGCCATCCCCCGGTGGGCGCCCGCCGGCTACGATGCTCGGCGTAGGGCGGGCACGCTTGGCGCCGGTGTGCCTGGGACTGGCGACGACGATTAGCTGGTCCGGCGGATCAGCCGTCAGCGGTCGCCTGGACCGCCGCGCTGGCCTCCTCGATCGCCGTCGCGACCGTGACGACGATTCGCTCGAGCTCCGAGTCCGTGATGACGAACGGCGGTCCGAGCAGGATCGTATCGCCATCGACCCCGTTGGCATTGCCGGTCCCCGAGTAGACCAGGACGCCGGCGTCACGAGCCCGACGGACGACGGCCTCGGTCAGGTGTGCGGCTCGCGGGAACGGACGACGCGTCTCGCGATCCTCGACCAGCTCGATCCCGACCATCAGGCCGCGGCCGCGGACCTCGCCGAGGTGCTCGTGATCGCCGACGCGCTCGACGAGCATCGACTTCAGCCGCGCGCCCTTGACCCGGCTCGCCTCCACGAGATGCTCGTCCTCGATGATCCGGAGCACCTCGCGGGCGACCGCCGCTCCGGCCGGCGCATGCGAATAGGTGAAGCCGTGGACGAAGCCACCGCCGCTGGTGACGGCCTCGTGGACGGCACCCGATGCGGCCACGAAACCGAACGGCCAGTAGCCCGACGTCGCGCCCTTCGCGGCCACGACGATGTCGGCCGTCACCGCCCAGTGGTCGAGGCCGAACCACCGTCCGGTCCGGCCGAACCCGGTCATCACCTCGTCCGCGATCAGGAGGACCCCGTGCCGGCGACAGACGTCGGCGATCAGCGGCCAGTAGTCGACCGGCGGCACGGCCGCTGCCAGGGTCGCGCCCACGATGGGCTCGGCGACGAACGCGGCCACGCTGCCCGGCTCGGCGGCGGAGAAGGTCCGATCGAGCTCGGCGGCCAGCTCCGGCCCGGTCCCGAGGGCCTGGCTGTCCGGGTCGGCGGCGCGGTACGGGTAGGCGGCGGACACGTGACGGAACCGGCCGAGCCAGCCCTCGTACGGGCGGCGGAGCGGTCGCCGGCCCGAGAGGTCGAGCGCGCCGAGGGTGTTGCCGTGGTAGCTGCCCCAGCGCGCATAGACGACGAGCCGGTCGCTCTCGCCGCGGGCCAGGTGGTACGCCCGGGCCAGCTTCAGGGCGGTCTCGATCGCCTCGGAGCCGCCGCTGACCGGATAGATCGCCGGGTCGTCGACCGGCAGGCGCGGGCCGATCTCCGCGGCATAGGCCTCGATCGGCTCGGTGGTGAACGCGGAGCCATGGGCGTATGAGAGGCGACCCGCCTGCTCGCCGAGGACGCGGGCAATGGACGCGCGCCCGTGGCCGACGTTGACAACGATCGCGCCGCCCGCGGCATCGAGGTACTCCCGGCCGGTCGCGTCGCGGATCGTGGAGCCGAACGCCTCGACGGCGACAGGCAGGGCCGGATCGAGGGAGCGGCGGAAGACGCGGCCAGTCATCGGGCGAGCGACTCCGGCAGACGATCCATTGGGCCGATCGTAGCAGCGGATCGGCTGCAGGCGAGCCCGGGAACCGTCGGCGGCCGCCCGGTGTAGCAGTACGGTTGACCGTGGAGGGCCGTCCACTGGATGACGAGGGGCGTCGCGACGCCGAGCTGATCGACCGCGCACGGAGAGGCGACGTCATGGCCTACGAGGAGCTGGTTCGCCGGCACCAGGCCGTCGCGATCCGGACCGCGCATCTGTTCGCGCCCGACGGGGACGCGGAAGACGCCGTCCAGGAAGCCTTCGTCAAGGCCTACCGCGCGCTCGGTCGATTCCGCGTGGGCTCGCCGTTCCGACCATGGCTGCTCCGGATCGTCGCCAACGAGGCACGCAATCGGCGAAGGTCCGCCGGCCGCCGGGCCGGTCTCGTCCTCCGTTCCGCAGAGGATCGCCGGCCGGACGATGCGGCCCCATCGCCCGAGTCGGCGATCCTCGCCGACGAGCGGCGGCGCTGGCTCCTCGCCGGCGTCAACGCCCTGCGCGACGACGACCGCGCGGTCATCGCGGCGCGCTACTTCCTGGAGCTATCCGAGGCGGAGGCGGCCGAGATCCTTGGTCTTCCCCGCGGCACCGTGAAATCGCGGCTCTCGCGCGCCCTGGCTCGTCTCCGCGAGGGTCTGGCGCCGGCCGGCGGAGGGCCGTCGCATGGGTAACCGCTTCGTCAGCACGCCACTCGCCGATGTCGAGCTCGAAGCGGCGTTGCGCGACCTCGGCAGGGAGCTGGCGATCCCGTCGGTCGCCGCCGGCGGAGTCGGTCCGGATCCGGCGGCACGCGCACGCGCGCGCATCGTCGCGGGCGCCGATCCCGGCCGCCGAGCGTTGGGGCGGTGGCTGCCGCCTTCAGGCGGGCGCCTTCGCCGAGCGACGATCCTGGCCGCGATCGCCGTCATCGTCGTTGTCGCGATCGCCGGTGCGGTCGAGCTCGGCCTGCCCGGCATCCGGATCGTGCCCGCGTCGAGTCCCCTGGCGACGCTCCGCGCCACGCCATCGACGATTCCGTCGCCATCGACGATCCCGTCGCCGTCGCCGTCGGTCGAAGGTTCACTCGGCGGGCCGCTCGGCAGCGGGCTCGGGCTCGGCGACCCGATCGCGCTCGGCGACGCCGGGCGAGCCGCCGACTTCACGGTCATGTTGCCGTCGTCCGCTGGCCCTGGGTCGCCGGCAAGCGCCTGGATCATGGACGGACGATTGACCCTGGTCTGGCCGACGGGTCCGGCGCTGCCGCCGACGCGGGAAGCCGGCATCGGGCTCATCCTCTCGGAGTTTCGCGGGTCGATCGATCCCGGCTACTTCCTGAAGACGCTCAGCGCCGACACCACGATCGTGCCGGTCGAGGTCAATGGCGTGACGGGCTACTGGATCAGCGGGACCCCACACGAGATCGTGTTCGTCGACGCCAATGGCTCGCCGGTCTTCGACAGCCGCAGGATCGTCGGCGACACGCTGCTCTGGGCCCGCGGCGACCTCACGTATCGGCTCGAGTCAGGGCTCGATCGAGCCGCCGCGATCGCGCTCGCCGCAACGCTGCGCTGACCGGCCCGGGAGCGGCGCCCGGAACCGGCCGTCGTGGTGCGGTGTAGTCGGAGCATCGACCCGTCAGCGGGCCGTCCGGACCAAGGAGTCCCGACCATGCGCGCTTCCCCGCCCCGCCTCCTCCTTGCCGCCCTGTCGATCGTGTCGGTCATCGGCTGCAGTGCGGCCACCATGCGATCGCCGGCGCCGAGTGTCGGCCCGGGCGCTGCTCCCGCCACTCCGCGAGCCAGCGCCGGCGCACGCACGTCGCCAGCCGGATCGGAGCCCGTTTCGGCCGGAGTTCCGAAGGCCTGGCTGCTGGTCGGGCGCGTCGGTGAGCCCGATCTGCACCTCGTCATGGCCGCAACAGGCGAGATCGACCAGATGGCCGTCCCGGACGGCACGCCGGCGACCGACTGGTGGCGCGTGGTCAGCGCCAACGTGGTTGGCGGGCAGACCCTCGTCCGCGACGACATCGTCCAGCCGGGCCTCGGTGGAGCGGAGTTGCGGGTCGCCGGCCAGTGGCGGCTCCCGACCGTCGGTCTCGATCCAGTCCCCACCGGTCGCTCCCTCGACGGCTCGACGATCGTCCTCGTCGACCGCGCGTACGACCCGGCCGCCGCCGTGAGCCGGTTCGCGGTCCTGCAACATTTCAGTCTCGGCGCCATCCAGACGGCGGGCGACGCCCCCCTGCGACTGGCACGAACGATCGAGCTTCCCGGGGCATTCGAGTTCGACACCCTGTCGCCGGATGGCGCAATCCTGTATGTCGTCGAGCATCTCGATGGCGCGGCGGGTGGCCACTACCAGGTCCGGGCCGTCGACGTGGCGACGGGCGTGATGCGCGCCGGCGTCATCGTCGACAAGACCCATCCCGACGAGTCGATGGCGGGCTCGCCGATCGCCCAGGTCCGCCGACCGAACGGGCTCGTCCTGACCCTGTACCGCGGTCCCGAGCACCCCTTCATCCACGCCCTCAACTCGACCGAAGCGTGGGCCGTCTGCATCGATCTTCCGGCGGCCTCCTCAGCCGACGCGGCGGCGAGCCTCGATTGGGGCCTCGCGTCCGGTTCGGGCGACAACTCCGTCTTCGCCGTCAATGCCAGCCTCGGGCTGGCAGTCGAGATCGACCCGACCCAACTCGCGGTTCTTCGGTCTACCTCGATCGCGACGACGGCTTCCGCGCCGATCCTCCTCGCCAAGTTCGGTCATAGCCCGGTCGGCCCGGTCGGCCGCCGGCTCGTGCCGTCGCCGGACGGCAAGCTTCTGTTCGCGGCCGGCGCGACGGGCATCACGGTGATCAAGACCGCAGACCTTTCGGTTGCCCGGAGGGATCTCGCCGGGTCGACCGTCGACGCGCTCGGGATCGCGCCGGACGGCCGGACCCTGTTCGTGCTGGTGCGCGACGGCGGCCGGATCGTCGCGATCGACACGGCGACCGGCCGCCGGCTCGGTACGGTTCCGGGCGAGGGCTACGATCGGCTGCTCGCCGTCACCCCATGGTGAGGAGTGGCCCGTCCGGAACAGGCCGTCCGGCACCTTCGACGACGCGGGCGGCGGCCCGATGATCAATGACAGATGGGTGCCGGAACGGGATGCCCGGCACTCATCTGATCCCTGACGCGCCCGCCCCCGGGCCGGCCTCCGCGTCCCCGCCTGCCGGCTACTTCGTGTAGGTGCCGCCCGGATCGAGCTCGTCGCGGATCAGGTGCAGCTCCTCGGCCGTCGGCGGTGGTGTCGCCCCGACGTTCTGGGCGACCTTGACGGGCCACCCGATCGTCGCACGGACCTGCTCGACGGTCGCCCCCGGATGGAGCGAGTCGAGCCGCATCTCGCCGGTTTCGTCGAAGTGGTAGATCCCCAGGTCGGTGACGACGACGCTCGGGCCGCGGCCCAGCCAACCCTGCTCGCGCCGGATCCGCTCGCTCTGCTCGGCTCCGCCGAGGTTTCCGGCGCTTGTCCGGAAGTCGATCGTGTCGACGAAGCTGCGCGCGCTCTGGCGCATGATCACGAACACCTGGCGGGCGTTGATCGCGATCTCGCAGGCACCGCCGGAGCCCGGCAGGCGCGTCGTCGGCCGGTTGTAGTCGCCGATGACGGTCGTGTTGATGTTGCCGAACCGGTCGATCTGGGCGGCGCCGAGGAACCCGACATCGATCAGCCCGCCCTGGAGATAGAACGCGAACAGCTCGAACATGCTGGTCGCCGCGGTCGCGCCGGTGACGATGGTCGGGTCGCCGATGCTCAGCGGCAGGCGGGCCGGCCGGGCGCCGAAGACTCCCGCCTCGTAGACGAGCTCGAGCTCCGGCGCGACCGTCCGCTGGGCGAGGTTGACCGCGATGTTCGGCAGCCCGACGCCGACGAAGCAGACGCGCTGCCCCGCCAGCTCGCGTGCCGCCGCGACGATCATCATCTCGGACTTGCTGAAGGTCATCGGTTCGGTCGTCATCGTGCCACCCGCCCGGTGAGCGTCCGCTGCTCGTTTCGTCGCTCGGGGGTCTCGTTCCGACCCGGAATCCGCCCGTCGGCCGACGACGGGAGCACCGGCTGCGCACGTCGACCGTTGGGACGGTCGCCAGCCGTCGTAGCGAGAGGCTGGCGCTCAACCGTCGCTTGAATGGCCGTCATGGCCGCTTGGCAGGTCCGCTGCCCGCGTCGGTCACGCCCCTCCTGCCGGGCTGGTCCGCGTGGCGGACCAAGGAGCGCTCGGCGGCCTCGTCGAGGCTCTCGAGGGGCTGCTTCGCCTCCGATTGGTCCAGCCGGCGGACCATCGGGCGCCACAGCGGTCGATTCCGCGGCCGATCGGCCCTTCCGCGAGTCGCTTGGTCCGACTGGCGGACCACGAGCATGCGGATCATCGGGCCGGCACCTCGTCGATCGACGCGAAGACGGCCTTGCCGAGCCCACGCGCCGTCGCCACCATCCGATCCGCGCCCTCGGACGGGCCGCCGATCCGGAGGCACGCGTCACAGCGGGCAAGGAGCTGCTCGGCGATCGGGTGAAAGATCGTCTCGTCGGCGCCCTCGTCGCCGGCCGCCTGCGCCGCCTCGATCAGGGGCAGCGCAAACCACTCGCTCATGAGCGGCAGGTGGCCCCGCCGCCAGAGCTCGAGGGCGGTTGCCGTCATCGCGTCGTCGTTGGCCTGGATCCGGGCCGGGTCGCCGCCCGTTCCCGATCGATAAGGACCGGCGACCAGGATCATCAAGGAGCCGCTCATCGATCCACGCCCGCCGCCCATTGGCTCCGCGTCGGACGCGGCAAACGACGAAGGAACATCGACCTGGCCGCTGGATCGAGCGCCGGGCGCACCAAACGACGCACGGACGACGGTGCGGGCGCTGGATTGCGCGTCAGGCGCGCCAATCGACGAACGGCGATCGGGCCAGCCGCTGTTTGCCGCGCTGGGCGCACGGAGCGGGCCCTCGCTCGATGGAACGCCGGGCGCACGGAGCGCGCCTTCGCCCGCACTCGGGTCGTCTTCACCGGCGCGCCTCGAACAGCTCGATCGGGTTGCCGTCCGGATCCTCGACGAGGAGCTGGCTGCCACCCGGGCCCCGGACGACGTCGTTCCGAAAGATCGCCCCGGCGGCCCCGAGGCTCTCGATCACGGCCGCCAGGTCGTCGACCTCGATCACGAACCGGTTCCAGCCGCCGGGCTCGGGCTGGCGGCCATCGGGCATCGGGCGGGCGGCCGACGACGTCGGGCCGGCCAGCCACAGGGTCAGGTCGTCGCGCCGGATCCGGGCGAACGCCGGCAACATCTCCTGCTCCACGACGAAGCCGAGCTGCTCGACATAGAACGCCTCGGCGCGCTCGACATCGCCGACCAGGTAGCGGACGGTCGCCATCAGCGGTAGTCCCCATAATCGACCGAGCCCGACGGCGCCGAGCCTGGCGTCAAAGCCGCGATCCGCTCCGCCCCGAGCTTTTCGAGATACTCCGCCCGGCCCGTCACTCCATGGACCCACTCGGCCAGCCACGCCTGGGTCGCCGCCTCGTCGCGCGAGATCGGATCCCAGTCGAGATAGAAGCGATTGTCGCGGTCGTACGTGCCCTGGACATACGACGGGTGGGCACCCCACGGTTCCTGGACGACGGCATCGACGATGAGGCCCGGGATGATCGTCCGGTTCGGGTCCGCCCGGATGACCGCCTCGTCGACGACCTCTTCGACGACGACAATCACCCGCTCGGCGGCGAACGCGGCTTCCTTCTGGCAGCCGAGCAGGCCCCACACCTGGGTGTCACCGCCGGCCGAGGCGCGCTGGGCGTGGATGATCGAGACATCCGGCCGGAGCGGCGGGACGGCGTAGACCGTGCCATCGCCATACGGCGATTCGAGCGGCCGGATCCGCGGGTTCGCCTTCGGCAGGTCGGTCTCGAAGTACGAGCGGAGCGGGAAGAATGGCAGGCGAGCGGCGCCAGCGGTGTAGCGGGCCACCATCCCGAAGTGGCTGTACTCCTCGATCTCGAGCTCCGGCGGGCGGGCCTCGTTCCGGCGCCGGATCGCGTTCAGCCCGCCGACGCCGGGGGTGCCGAGCCACGAGAAGATCAGCTTGCGGGCGACGCCGGCCGCGATCATCTGGTCGTAGATCAGGTCCGGTGTCATCCGGGCAAGGGTCAGGTCGCGCTTGCCCTGGCGGATGATCTCGTGTCCCGCCGCGAACGAGATGAGGTGGGTGAAGCCCTCGATCGCGACCGTGTCGCCGTCGCGGACGACTTCTCGGACGGCATCGGCCATCGAGGCCAGCTTGGAGGTGGACACGAGTCAAGGATCGCAGGTGGAGACGCCGGATGGGCGCACCACCGGCGTCCTCTAGCCGGAGGCTTCCATCCCGGTCATCGCGTGGGCGGCCTGGGCGGCGTGCGGGATTGGCTGATTGCTGCCCTCACCGGCGATCGCCGCGACCGATTCGGCGAAGATTCGCAGCGCGGTCGTCATTTCGGTCTCGCTGACCGTCAGGGCCGGCGACATCCGGACCGACGACTTGCCGCACTCGAGGACGAGGAGGCCGCGCTGGAAGGCGGCCCACTGGACCTCTTCGGCGTGCTCGGCCGTGTCGAACTCGATGCCGAGCATCAGGCCGCGCCCGCGGACGTCGCGGACGAGCGACGGATAGCGAGCCCGCAGCGGCGCGAGCCCGGCAACCGCCTGCGCCCCGCGCGCCGCGGCGTTGTCGATCAGCCCGTCCTCGAGAAGATCGATCGTCGCAAGCGCTGCGGCGCAGGCCACGGGATTTCCGCCGTAGGTCGAGCCGTGCGCACCGACACCCCACGCCTCGAGCAGGTCCGCCCGAGCGACCATGGCCCCGAGCGGCATGCCGCTCGCGATGCCCTTGGCGGTGAGCAGGATGTCCGGTTTGACGCCCCACTGCTCGATCGCCCACATCGTCCCGGTCCGGCCGGCACCCGACTGGATCTCGTCGGCGATCAGCAGGACCCCGTGCTTGTCGCAGAGCGCACGGAGGCTCTGAAGGAAGCCGTCTTCGGGGACGATGTAGCCGCCTTCGCCCTGGATCGGCTCGACGATGATCGCCGCGACCTCGCTGGCCGGCGCGAGCTTGTCAAACAGGACCTCGTCGAACCAGCGGAGATCGTCGACCTTGCCGTACGGGGCATGGAACACGCCCGGCAGGAGCGGCCCGAAGCCGGCGTGGTACTTGGCCTTCGAGGCGGTCAGCGACACGGCGCCGTACGTCCGGCCGTGGAATGCGCCGAGGAACGCGACCACGTACGGCCGGTGGGTGGCGTAGCGCGCGAGCTTGATCGAGGCCTCGACGACCTCGGCCCCGGAGTTGCCGAGGTAGGTCCGTGCCCGGCCTCCGGCAATCGGGCTGATCTCGGCAATGCGCTGGCAGGTCCGCGCATAGATCGGCAGGTAGAAGTCGCTGGCGCTGAAGTGGATCAGGTCGGCGGCCTGCTCCTTGATCGCGCCGACCACCTGCGGGTGGGCGTGACCGGTCGAGGTGACCGCGATCCCAGCGGCAAAGTCGAGGAAGAGGTTGCCGTCGATGTCCTCGACCGTGAGGCCGTCACCCCGGACGGGCACGATCGGGTAGGCCCGCGGCAGGCTCGGCGACGTCCAGGTCTCGTCGTACGCGACGTGGGCACGGGCCTTCGGGCCGGGCACCTCGGTGATCAGGTCGGGCACGGGCCGATCGCCGGCGAGACGGTTCTGGACGGACGGCACGCGGCACCTCTGGCTGAGCGGCCGGGGCCGCCGAACGCATACGGAGTATGCAGACTGGATATTCCTGATGAGGATACCAGAGCCCATTCGACCCGAGCGGTCGTTCGACCCGGATGCGGTCGCGGTGGCCTACGATCCGGGGCGTGATCTCGCGACCCGTCAGACGTGCAGGCCTCGAGGTCGCCGCGACCAGCGCGGTCCTGATCGCCGCGATCGGTCTCGTCTGGGTCCTCGAGGACAGGGTCGGCGTGCCGAACGCGTCGTCGGTGTTCCTCCTCGGGGTCGTCGTTGTCGCGAGCCGGTTCGGAACGCCCATGGCCCTCGTGGCCGCCGTTGGCGGGTTCCTCGTCTACGACCTGTTCTTCATCGACCCGCTGCTGACGCTCCGGGTCGCCGATCCCGGGGAGTGGCTGAACCTGGTCCTCCTCCTTGTCGTCGGGATCGTCGTCGGCCGGCTCGCCGCAAGCCAGCGCGACCGGGCCGAGGCGGCCGTGGTGCGCGAGCGTGAAGCGATCTCCCTGTTCCGGGTCAGCCGCGTCCTGGCGACGCGCAGCTCGACCGCCGAGGTGTTGCCGGAGCTGGCATCGATCCTCCAGGCCGAGACCGCGATGGACCGGATCCGGATCACGCTCTCGACGCCGGGCGGGCTCGAGCGAACCGCGGTCGAGACGACCGGCCTCAAGGTCGTGGGCGACTCGGTTGCGGCCGACAAGCCGGGCGACGCCGGCACATTGGCCTGGACACCGCCCGCGACCTACCGCGCCCTGCGCCGGACGCCCGGCGACGTCCCGGCCGAATGGGTTCCGGTCCACCGGCAGATCCCGGCCGGGTCGCCTCACGGTCGCGCAGACGGCGAGTCGTACCGGGTCGTCATCGAGGTCGGCGAACGACGCCTGGGCTCGGTCTGGGCCGTCCGACCGCGCCAGGACGGGGCGCCGAGCGGGACCGAGACGCGGCTCCTGTCCGCGGCGGCCGACCAGATCGGCCAGGCGCTCGAGCAGGATCGCCTCGGTCGCGAAGCCCGCGAGGTCGAGATCGCCCGGCGCAGCGACGCACTCAAGACCGCGTTGCTCGAGTCCGTCTCGCACGATCTGCGGACCCCGTTGACGTCGATCCGGGCGGCCGCCGGCACGCTCCTCGATCGGGAGGTCCCGCTCGACCCGGGCGCCCAGGAAGCCACGGCCCTCGCGATCGATCGCGAGGCAGAACACCTGAACCGGCTGGTGACGAACCTGCTCGACCTGAGCCGGATCGAGGCAGGCGAGCTGCGAGCGGACCCCGAGCCGTTCGAGCTGGCGCCGATCGTCCAGCGGGCGGTCGATCGCCTGCGACCGCGACTCGGGACACGGACGGTCGAGATCGACGTGCCGGACGACCTGCCGCCCGTCCTCGTCGACGAGGTCTTCATCGATCAGGTCCTGACCAACCTGCTGGAGAACGCCATCAAGTACACGGGGCCGTCGGCAAGGATCCGGCTCCACGCCCAGGCCGGGATCGGTGCGCCGACGGCGGGCCGGACGATCGTGCTCACGCTCGAGGACGACGGATCCGGCGTGCCCGATGAAGCCCTGGACCGTCTGTTCGAGCGGTTCTACCGGGTTCGCCGCCCCGGTGAGCCGTCGCGGCCCGGGAGCGGGATCGGCCTGACCGTGGTCCGCGGACTCATCGAGGCGATGGGCGGCACCGTCCGCGCCGCGCGTGGCTCGCTCGGCGGGCTGGCCATCGATCTGATCCTGCCCAGCGTGGCCCGACCGGCCGACGACGGGGACTCGGCGTGACGGCCGACCAGGGGGCCGCCGTCAGGATCCTGCTGGTCGAGGACGACGAGACGACCCGCAGCTGGCTCGCTCGCGATCTCGCGAGTCGCGGCTACCGCGTCGACGAGGCCGCCGATGTCGCCGCCGCCCTCGCCCGCTGGGACGCCCATCGCCCGGACGCGATCCTGCTCGACCTGGGCCTGCCCGACCGCGACGGAATCGCGGTGGTCCGACGGGTTCGACGGGAGGCCGCAACCCCGATCATCATCGTCTCGGCCCGCGGCGAGGAGTCCTCGAAGGTCGAGGCCCTCGAGCAGGGCGCCGATGACTACCTGACCAAGCCGTTCGGGACGCCCGAGCTGCACGCTCGCCTGCGGGCCGTGCTGCGCCGGACGGGCGGACCGGCGGCCGGCATCGACGGCCGGATCGTCAACGGGGCCATCGTCCTCGATCCCCTCGCCCACCACGTCACCGTGCACGATCGACCGGTCGCCCTTGCCCCGCGCGAATTCGGGCTGCTCCGGGTCCTGCTCGATCATCCGGGCCGCCTGGTGACCCGCGGCCGGATCCTGCGCGCCGTCTGGGGCGAGGCCTACAGCGACGAGGCGCACTACATCCACGTCTACGTCAGCCAGCTCCGGCGCAAGCTGGCCCGGGCCGATCCGGACGACTGTCTGTCCGACCTATTCGTCGCCGAGCCGGGTGTGGGCTATCGGGTCCGGGCCGCGCGACCCGACGGGACATCGAGCCTCAACGCTGGTGAGCCGCGCGACGGCTGATCGGTCATCGCGGAGCCGGTGTTGAGCGCTTCTTGAGCGCCGACACGGTCGGTTCGGCGCGCGGCCTCTTGGCAGCCCGCGCGATCGTGAGGGCATGACCGTTCCTCCTCGCTCCGATCTCGGCGTCGGACCCGCTCGCCCCGGGCTCGATCCTGACCGGGTCCGAGCCGATCTCGACCGCGAATCTCGCCTGGTCACGGAGGCAATCCTGCTCGTCTCGACCGGCGGCTCGCCGCGGGTGACCGTCGCCGGCCTCAACTTCGCGGAGCAGGTGCTGGAGGCATCGCGATCGATGGCCGGCGCTCGGCGCGTGCGGCTGGTCCCGCTCTGGACGGACGACGAGCGTGGATTTGATCTTGCCGTCGAGCCGCTGGACGCCGGCGGCCGGTGACCGGCTCCCTCGTCACTCGCCAGCGACCGACCAGCGGCGCGCCGATCCTCCTCGTCGAGGACGACGACCCGTTGCGCGAGATCCTCGCCCGTCACCTCCGGGCGCGCGGCCACGAGATCCACGAGGCAGCCTCGGCCGAGGACGCGGTCGAGGCCTTGCGGACCGGGCTCCGACCGGGCCTCGTGCTGCTCGATATCAACCTGCCCGGCGAGACCGGCTGGAGCCTGCTCCAGGGCGAGGACCTGGCGGCCGCCGGCGATCCACCCGTGATCGTCGCGTCGGCCACGACGGTCGACCCGCGGCGGCTGCGCGAGCACCGCGTCGCCGGCTACCTGCCCAAGCCGTTCCCGCTCCAGACCCTGCTCGAGGCAATCGAGCGACTCACCGCACCTTCGCGCCCGCCGGAGGATCCCGAATGACCGACATCCACGCCCTGATCTTCCTCGTCATCGCCCCGGCCGTCCTGGGCGCCCACCTGGTCCTGTGCGACCGGGTCCGGTCGTGAACGGCCTCGACAATCCCGTGATCGAACGCAACGAGCTCGATGTCCGGCCCAGCGCCGACGCGATGCTCGCCCGCATCCGGGGCGACGATCCTGCCAGCGGCGGTCGTGGGCGACTCCGCATCTATCTCGGGATGGCGCCCGGCGTCGGGAAGACCTATCGGATGCTCGAGGAGGCGCATCGTCGCGTCGAGCGCGGGACGGATCTCGTCGTCGGCTACGTGGAGGCGCACGGCCGGCCGCTGACCGCCGCTCTGCTCGACGGGCTCGAGGTGGTTCCCCGGGCGCGGGTCGAACACCGGGGAATCGTGATCGAGGAGATGGACACCGACGCGCTGATCGCGCGGGCGCCGATCGTGGCGATCGTCGACGAGCTTGCCCACACCAATGTCCCGGGCTCGCGGCGCGACAAGCGCTGGGAGGACGTCGAAACGATCCGCGACGCCGGCATCCACGTCATCAGCACGTGCAACGTGCAGCATCTCGAGAGCGTCGCGGCCGCGGTCGCCACGATCACTGGCGCGCCCGTCAACGAGCGCCTCCCCGACGAGGTCCTGACGGCCGCCGATGAGGTCGAGCTGGTCGACATGAGCCCGCGCGCCCTCCGTCAGCGGATGAAGCACGGCAACGTCTACCCGCCGGAGCGGGCGGCCGTCGCGCTCGAAGGATTCTTCAGCGAAGGAAACCTGACGGCCCTGCGCGAGCTCGCCCTGCGATTCACCGCCCGGTGGGTCGACGAGCAGCTCGGCGTGATCGCGATCGATGCCGGCGCCGGGGCCGGGGGCCGGTACGATCTGGTCGCGGAGCGGACCCTGGTCGTCATCGATGGGTCGCAGGGCGCACGGCTCGCCCTCCGGCGTGGAGCCCGCCTGGCCTCGGCATTGCGGGGATCGCTGCTCGGTCTTGTGGTCGAGACCGCGGCCGGCGGCGGTCCGTCCTTCGATGACTCGCGGGATCTGCGCGAGAACCTCGACTACGCTGCCGACCTCGGAGCGCAGATCGCCCGGATCGAGGCATCGGACCTCGCCAGCGGGATCGTCGAAGCCGTTCGCACGCGGCGGGCGACGCGGGTGGTGCTCGCCGCAGCCCCGGCGCCGCGCGGCCTCGCCCGGCTCGGACGCCGGTCGCTGATCGAGGAGCTGCTCGAGCGGTTGCCGGGCATCGAGCTCCACGTCGTTCCCGCAGCGGAGCGTCCCGAGCGCTGACGCCGACGCTCGGCACCCCGAGGCAGACAACGAACGAGGCCGGCCCGCTGGGCCGGCCTCGCGTCGTTCAGGTGCGGACTGGGGCAAGAGCTACGGCTTGAATGTGCCGCCGCCCTTGCCGAAGTTGCACTGGTTGCGCTCGTTGTCGAACAGATTGTTGGACGAGACGCTGACTCCGCCGGCCTGGTAGAGCAGGAGGCCGCACGCGATCGTGCCGGCCGGCGTGTACCAGTTGGCACTTGCCGTGTTGCCCTTGACGGTGGCAGAGGCGCCGAACGAGATCTGGATCCCGTTCTGGGCGATGTACGCGATGTGGCCTTGGCCAGTGACGGTGTTGTTCTGGACCGTCACAGCTGCGCCCTTGCCGCTGACCACGACGCCGTTTTTCTGGTAGTTCGTGATGGTCGTGCCGCTCAGGGTTCCGGTCGCGGACGGGCCGGTGGTTGCGCCCGCCTGGTTGATCGTCGTGTAGAGCACGCCGACGCCATGTTGCGAGCCGTTCAACGGGCTTTCGCCGATGTCGTGGATCGTGGAGTTGGTCACGTTGACCGCGGCCGCATTCACGACGACGCCGTAGTAGTTGGCGCCGAAGATGTTCGCGCCTGAGACGCTGCCCGGATGGGTCGCATCGAAGTACGCACCGATGTTGCAGCCGGTCGCGTCGAGCGCGCCCGACACCGTTCCGCCGATCTGCGCGGCGGTCAGGTTGATGCCATCTCGCATCAGGCCGGTCGCGGCGCAGGAGGGAAGAACTGATCCGATCCTGGTGATGTTGTCGAGGGCGAGCGACGCGAAGCCGTTGTCCACGAGCCAGCCGTAGCGGTTGCCGCCGACCGTCGTGCCGATGACGTCGGTCGGGTCGCTCAACGTCCAACTCTTGAGCACGGTGGCTCCGGAGA
>JANMCU010000026.1:0-5361 GCA_031361415.1 Chloroflexota bacterium
GAGCGGCCGGCGAGGAGCATCCCCGCGATCGAGAGGCCCTCGTCGAGGGTATCGGGGGTCAGGACGACGAGCCAGTCGAGGCGGACGCCGCGGGCCGCGGCCTCGACCGGGTCAAGCGCCCGGGCAAGATCGAGCCAGGCGACGATCGCCCCATCGGCCTGGGCCTCGGCAACGAGCCGGAGGGCGAGGGTCGTGGCGCCGGAGCTCGGGGCGCCGCGCAGGGTCACGCTGGCGGAGCGCGGCAGCCCGCCCGGCCCGACGATCGCGTCGAGGGCCGGGAAGCCGGTCCGGACGATCCGCTCGACGCCGGTTCGAGGCTCGCCCGAAGGAGACGGGGCGGGCCCGTCATCGACGCCGGGCGGCTCGGCCGGGAGCGGCGCCGTGGCCAGCGCTCCGACGACCCGCGGAGCTGCCGCGCCCCATCGCGTCTGGAGGGACGCCAGAGCAGCCGACACGTCCGGGGAGAGGCTGGCCATCGGACCGCCAGACTAGAACATCTGTTCTAGTTGGTCAATGGTCCGGCAACGTAGGCGGTCGCCGGCCGTCGGTTGACTCGTCGGGCGCAATGAGGGCGTGGCGGCAACCCGACTTACAGCGTCAGCGGGAGCCCGAACGCCGCGAACAGCGACGGGCCGAACGTCGTGATCTCGGCGATCTTGCCGTCGGCGATCCGGAGGACGTCGAGCTTGAAGGCACGGAACGTCGAGTCGCCGGTCTTGCGGAGATAGCTCGCCGCGGTCGGCATCCGGTTGGCCCAGGCCGGGACGAGCCGCCAGTCCCCGTCCTCCTGACCGAACGCGCGATCCATGAGCGGCCGGATTGCGTTGATTCCCTGGTACAGATACGGGTAGGGCGGCATCGTGACCCGGATGTCGGTGGCCGCGATCGCCACGGCGGCCTTCGCGTCGCCCCGCTCGTGGGCATCGATGAAGCTCGCGAGCAGCGACCGTTCCTCGTCGGTCGGCTCGCCGGCCGACCAGTCCGCGCGGCGCGCCGGCAGGTGCGCCTGCATCGTCGCGCGCGCCCGCTGGAGCGCGCTGTTCGCCGCCGGCACGCTCGTCTCAAGCACCTCGGCCGTCTCGATCGCCGGCCAGCCGAGGACGTCGCGGGCGATCAGTGCGGCGCGCTGACGGGGTGGCAGGAGCTGCATCGCCGCGAGGAACGCCAACGAGATCGTCTCGCGCTCGACGACGATCGCGTCCGGCTCGTCCTCGCTCGGGGCGACCTCGTCGAGAAGGCGATCGGGATACGGCTGGAGCCACGGCACCTCGACGAACGTATTCATCGTGGTCAGGCGGCGCGACCGGCGCCGGATGAGATCGAGGCAGACGTTCGTCGCGATCCGGTACAGCCACGCCCGGAACAGCGTGCCCCCTGCGAAGGTGGCCCGCGCCTTCCACGCCCGCAGGAACGTCTCCTGGACCGCGTCCTCGGCCTCGTCGAACGAGGCGAGCATCCGATAGCAGTGGACGTGGAGCTCGCGCCGATGACGCTCGGCGCGCGCAGAGAACTCCGCCGGGTCGTCGACGATCACGCGGCCTTCTCGGCGCGGTGGACCTCCTGGACGAGCCAGGTGTTGCCGTCGGGATCGGGGAACGTGATGAACGATTCGTAGCTCCGGCGGTCGGGCGACAGGCCGGGCGTCTGGCCGGCCGTTCCGAAATGGAACGGCTCGCTCGCCTCGACGCCGCGCCCGACGAGCTCGGCCCGGGCGACCTCGACGTCCTCGACGCACAGGTGCAGACCGTGGAGTGAGCCCGGCGCCATCGCCGTGTTCTTCATGATCGCGATCGAGCAGGCCGAGCCACGCGGCGTGATCTGGACGACCCTGAAGTCCTCGCCGGCCGAATGGTCGACGTGGAGGTCGAAGCCGGCCTGATCGAGGTAGAAGGCCTTGGCACGGTCGACATCCGTGACGGGCACGACGACGAGCTCGAGGGTCCAGTTCATGATGCAATTCCTTCCCGGTAGCCGGTCGGCGGGTGCCGAACCTCTACCCATGCAACGTCGGGTGTCGGGAAACTCATCGGTCGACCGATGAGGCGTCTGCCGGTCGCGTCACCGGGGCGTCATCGCCGGGCGCTACCGTCGGCGATGATGATGCCTGCGATGCAGACCCCTGCCGTGCCCGACCGGCCGATCCTCGTCGTCGACGATGACGCCAAGATCGTCCGGCTCGTCCGAACGTACCTCGAGCGCGACGGCTTCGCGGTCGTGACCGCGGCCGACGGGCCGGCCGCCCTCGACGCGATCGAGACGCATCGACCCGCGCTCGTCGTCCTCGACCTGATGCTGCCCGAGCTCGACGGCCGGGCGGTCATCCGGGCGGTCCGGCGCGACGAAGAGGCGGGCACGACCCCGATCCTGGTCCTGTCCGCGCGCGGCACGACGATCGACCGGATCGCCGGGCTCGAGGACGGCGCCGACGATTACCTCCCGAAGCCCTTCTCGCCGGCCGAGCTCGTCGTGCGGGTCAAGGCGATCCTCCGTCGGGTCGCCGCGGCCGCGCCGGAGCCCCTGGTGTCGCCGACCGGGGTTGCGCCCCGGCTGACTGGCGGCCGGATCGCCCAAAACGACCTGGTCCTCGATCCCGAACGGCACGAGGTGACGATCGCGGGTTCGATGGTCCAGCTGACCCACGTCGAGTTCCGCCTCCTCCAGACGCTGCTCGAGGCCGACGGCCGGGTGCTCAGCCGCGACCAGCTCCTCGACGCCGTCTGGGGCGCGGACCAGTCCGAGGTGCTCGACCGGACCGTCGACGTCCACATCCGCCGGCTGCGCGACAAGCTCGGCGACGACCCGGACGCCCCGCGCTATGTCGCGACCGTCCGTGGCGCCGGCTATCGCTCCGCGCCGGTCGCGAGCTGAGTGGCGGAGCGAGGCACGGTCGGCACGATGCGCAATCGCGGAATCGCCACCCGGATTGCCCTCGCCGCGCTCGCGTCGGCGGCGATCGGCCTGCTGATTCTCGCCCTCGGGGTGACGGTCGTCGGCGGTCAGGTGTTCACCGACCTGATGATCAAGGCGGGCGACTCGGCCGAGCACGCCCGAACGATGTACGACCAGTCGGTCACGACGGTCGTCGTCGTCGCCGTCCTGATCGCGATCCTCGCCAGCGTCGGTCTGGCGGTGGTCATGGGCCGGATGCTCGCCCGGCCGCTGAGCGAGGTCGGCGCCGCCGCCCGCCGGATCGCGGATGGTGACTACGCCGCCCGCGTCCCGCGCGACGGCCCGGAGGAGATCGCCAGCCTTGCCGATTCGTTCAACCAGATGGCGATGAGCCTCGAGGAGCAGGAGCGGATGCGGCGCGACTTCATCGCCAATGCTGCGCACGAGCTGCGGACGCCCCTCACCAACCTGCAGGGCTACCTCGAGGCTCTCCGCGACGGCGTGATCGTCGCCGATCGCTCGACCTACGAGTCGCTGTGGGACGAGGCCGAGCGACTCGTCCGCCTCTCGCGCTCGCTCGATGCGCTCGCCGAGGGCGATGCGGCCACGAGCCCGCCCGACCTCCAGCCGATCGACCTCGCGGTCGCGATCCGGTCGGCCGTGGAGCTCGCCCAGCCGGCGATCGAGCGGGCCGGGCTCCGGCTGTCCGTCGATATCCCGTCGACCCTGCCGGCCCGCGCCAATCCGGACCATCTCGCGCAGGTCCTCGCCAACCTGCTGTCGAACACCGTTCGGTACACCCCGGCCGGCGGGATGGTCGCGGTCCGTGCCGAGCGGCGACCGGGCGACCTCCTCGTCTCGGTCGGCAACAGCGGCGACCCGATCCCGCCCGACGACCTCGCGCGGGTGTTCGAGCGCTTCTACCGGGTGGAGAAGTCGCGCGATCAGGCTCGTGGCGGAGCCGGGATCGGGCTCGCGATCGTCAAGCAGCTCGTCGAGGCCGGCGGTGGCCGGGTCGGCGCGGACTCCGCCAACGGTCAGACGCGGTTCTGGTTCAGCCTGCCGGCGTAGATCGGCCGAGCGCGTCGGGTCCGTTGCCCTGAGTCACAGGTCGCTCAGATCGAGTGCGGACAAGCGTGGCAGTAGTCGGGAACCGGTCGATCAGCGCCACCGCCGGGCGTGATGATCGCCGAAATGAGTCGCAGATGACTCACGGGGCGTGGCCGGCGTGGCCGGCGACGTCGGGACCGCGGCATCAGGGCAGCGCGACAGCCGCGAGGCCGAGCGCGATCCCGGCCAGCCCGACCCATTGGCTCGGCTGGAGCCGCTCCCCCCAGAGCAGGACCGCGACGAGCACGCTCACGACGGGACCGAACGAGCTGGCCAGGCCGAGGATCCAGGCCGGCGCCTGCTCCAGCCCGATCGCGAACGCGACCAAGCCGACGATGTCGAGCAAGCCACCGGCGGCCGCGGCCAGCACGGCGACCCGCAGGCTCCCGTCGGGTCGATCGGTCGAGCCGACGAGGAGCGGTGTCGCGGCCCGTGGCCGGAAGACCACCACCACGGCCATGATCGTCATGACCGTGACCGCGTTCGCGACCCGCGCCGTCAGCAGGACGGGCAGCCAGCCGGCGCTCCGGATCGGCCCGGCCAGCCCGATCGTGAGGATCGCGAAGCAGACGAGGGCGACGATCGCGAACCCGACCCCCTTCCCGGCAACCTTCGTCCGGCGCCAGCCGCCCTCCGAGATCAGCCCGGTCAGAATCACGCCTGCGGTCGCCAGCAGGGCGCCGATGGCCTGGAGCGGGCTCAGGGTCTCGCCGCGGACGAGCACCGCCAGGAGGACGGTCAGGCCGCCGTACGCCGAGACGACCGGGCTCACGACCGACAGCGGCCCGATCCGGAGGGCCGTGAAGAACGAGAGATACGCACCCGCCGCGACGACGCCGGTGACGCCAGCGACGAGGATGTCCTCGGGACGGCTCGGGAACCACGAGCCGCGGATCAGGCACAGGACAACGATCAGGGCAAGGCTCGTGACCTGCACGATCGCGGCGACCCGCAGGCTGCCGAGGCGCCGCCCGGCGAAGGCGGCGGACACGTCCGTCGAGCCCCAGCAGAGGGCGGCGATCAGGCCGAGGGAGAGACCGATGGACACCGGTCGGAGGGTAGCCGACGAGGGGTCCGCGAGAGGCCCCGTGCTACACTTCGGGACCGTTTGCGCCTCCGCGTGGCGCCCTGGGGATGTAGCTCAGTTGGAAGAGCACCGCGTTCGCATCGCGGGGGTCAGGGGTTCGAGTCCCCTCATCTCCACCACCCTCATCTCCACCGCCAATTCCGTGCCTGACCCATGGGCGCGTCCGCCCGTTCAGGAGCCGGTCGAGGCAGCGGCTGCCGCTCCTCGGTCGCCCGGCGTCGACAGTGCGCCGTGGAGCTCCAGTGAATGCGTCCGCAGCCAGCGCCGCCACTCGA
>JANMCU010000059.1:0-12881 GCA_031361415.1 Chloroflexota bacterium
ATGCGGTTCGCGAGATCCACCCGATCCCGCCCGAAAAGGTCGCGGCGGCCGCTGACCTGGCGCAAGATCGGGTGAACCGCTGCGGCTCCGCGGGACTCTGGAACGGTGACAGGTCGCTCGGGAGGGACGATTGGACCCCGCGCTCATCCGGCGGGCCCAGACCGGCGACGTCGACGCGTTCACGGCGCTGGTCGCCGGGAGGGTCGAGACGATGCAGCGAACGGCGATGGCGATCCTCGGTCATGAGGCCGACGCCCGCGACGCCGTCGCCGAATCGCTCGCCGCGATCTGGCGCGAGCTGCCGCGGCTGCGCGACCCACTGGCGTTCGATGCCTGGTCGACACGGATCGTCGTCCATGCCTGCCGGCGCCGGCTGCGGGGCGTCGGGCGGGCGCGCGTTCGCGAGCTGACAATCGACGCGGCCGAGGCCGGCCGGACGATGCCGACGGCCGCCGGACCGGCCGATGACGTGGCGGATCGGATGGCGCTCGAACACGCCTTCGACCGGCTCGACGCCGATGCACGGACGATCCTCGTCCTCCACCACCTCGACGGGCGGGGGCTCGAGGAGATCGCGGCGGTGCTCGGGATTCCGGTGGGGACCGCGAAGTCGCGGCTGTTCGCCGCCCGCAAGGCGCTCGAGCGATCGCTGGAGCGCGAGCGATGACCGGCGATCGACGGCTCGATGACGTGGCGATCCAGGCGATGCTCACCGCCCGGGCCGGACGCGCCGAGGCATTCCGGTTCGATCCGGCGAGCATCGTGGCAGCGGCCGGACCGCGGGCTCGGCGATTGCGGCCCGGCGCCGGCTCCTTCTGGCGGGCGCCAGTCGCGGCAAGCGCCATCGCGGCCGCGATCGTCGTCGCGGTATTGGTGGGCAGCCCCTTGGTCGGACAGCCCGCGGCGTCGCAGTCACCGGTCGGATCTGGTCCGACGATCTCGGCGTCACCGCCCGGATCGGCGTCGACGGGGAGCTCGTCTCCCGCCGCGCCGGTCGATCCGATGCGCGTCCTGGGCCCGGCCGAGGCGGGGGAGCTGATCCGATCACAATCCGCCTTCGGGGCGGGAACCCTCATCGCCATCAAGGGTCGTCTCGAACTGCGGGACCCGCAAAGATGCCTCAGCGTCAAGCCGTGCGGTCCAACTGTCCTGGCCGACGCGGGGAGCGGGTTCACCGTGCAGCCGGTCGGCGACATCGGGCCCGGGCCATGGGCAGGCTCGGGTCCCCTCGTCGGCACGTTCGTCGTGCGTCTCAGCGCGACGATCGAGAACGGCATCCGCATCGTCGAGTTCGTCGGCATGTTGACGACGCCCCCCAATGGCGGGCCAGCGTGGTTCGTTCAGGATCTGCTCGAAGGGGCGGTGCACGTCGACGGGGCGTACGCCGCGGTGGATGGTTGGCTGGTCCGTGACCCGGCCCATCCGTGCGGATCCGATCCACGGAATCCTGTCGTCGTCTATGGGTGCCCGACCGACGACTACCTGACCGAAGACCAGTTCCAACCGCTCCAGGCGGACGGATCGTCGATCGGTCCGTTCGCGTCGATCTTCCTGTCGACGGGCTCCTACGATCGCTGGGCGCCCGACCCGGCTCCGGCGGGTTCCGGCGGTCGAGGCGTCGCGCCGCGCCACGCGACGTATCTGCTCTGGCTCATCTCGGATGGCTGCGGCCCGAACGCCGACTGCGCGGTTCCTGCACCGCGCTGGCGGATCGTCGGTCGGTTCGACCCGCTGCCCACTCCGCCGTCACCGTCGCCTTCGACTGAGCCGCCCAGCGCGGAGGTGGTTCACACGGTCGCCGAGCTCGTCACCGACCCGATGTCGTTCATCAACCAGGACGTGACGGTAGATGGCTGGCTCGTCGCAACGCCTCCGCTCAAATGCGTCGGTTCCTGCGAATTCGATTGGATCACCGATGATGCGTTTCAGCCTTGGGTCTCGGATGGCCAGACCGGATCGACGAGAGAGCCGGAGATCGGCATGCGCGTCCAGAACGGGGCATACGCCGCCTTCGCTGATCGATCGGCGACCGACGCGAACGGTCTGCCCATTCCGCGGTTCGGACGATACGTCGTCCGCGGGACCGTCCACGATGCCTGCGAGTTCCTGTCCCCGGCGCCGACGGACAGCCCCCCGTGCGCTGGGCCGGCGATCGTGCTCTGGGAGGTCGTCGAGCGGTTGCCCGATCTGACCGCGCCGGCTGCCTCGGAACGGACCACGGTCTTCCCACGGACATGTCCGCCCGGCGGTGCCTGCCAATAACCTTTCCGCTCCGGAGTCGGCCGCCCGAGTCCCTCCCGCTAGACTTCGAGCCCATGACCACCATCAAGCCCGCCGTCGAGCTCGGCGCGCGCGCCGCCATCGCCAATCGGACGGAGGAGCTGTTCCGCTCCTCGGGCGCCCTCCGCGAGGGTCACTTCCAGCTCAAGAGCGGCCTGCACGGCGATGCGTACGTCGAGAAGTTCGCCGTCCTGTCGGACCCCGCCGCAACCAGCGAGCTGTGCGGGTTCTGGGCCGCGGCCTTCTCCGCTGACGAGGACGGCGACGACACCCGGGTCGACGTGGTCGCCGGACCGACGACCGGTGGCGTGATCCTCGCGTTCGAGACAGGTCGCCAGCTCGGAGTCCGGGCGATCTTCGCCGAGGAGGTCAGGGTCGCCGACGGTGCCGCCCGGCGCGAGTTCCGGCGCGGCTTCCGGATCGAGCCCGGCGAGCGGGTTCTGCTCGTCGACGACATCCTCACGACCGGCGGCTCGTTGCTCGCGATGCTGCCAGCGGTCGAGGCGATGGGCGGCGAGATCGCCGAGTGTGTGGTGCTCGTCGACCGGAGCGGCGGTGGGACGAACGCCCTCACCTCGCCCGTGACCGGTCGCGTCTATCCGCTCCGATCGCTCTGGCGGTTGGACCTGCCGACCTACGAGCCGGGACCTGCAACGTGCCCGCGCTGTGCGGACGGGACGCCGCTCCACACGCCCGGGAGCAGCGGGACCGGCGCGTGACCGACGCCGCTCCGGCGAAGACATCGTCCCCGGCGACGGTCGCGGCCGGTCCGCGCCGGCTCATCGCCCTCGGTCTCGTCGTCGTGGTGGTGGTCGCCGTCGCGATCGGCGCGGCACTGGTGATCGGCGGACCCGGCCGGCAGGTCGAGACCGGCATCGTCGTGTCGGTCGAGGCGACGAGCCTGAGCGCGGTCCGGGGATTCTCCATCCGGACCGTGGACGGCCGCACGGTCGACTTTCGAATCGTCTCGATCGAGAACGCGGCGACGTTCCCGCCCGGCCATCTCGCCGAGCACAAGGTCAGCCTCGTGCCGGTCCGGGTGACCTACATCGATCGCAACGGTGCGCACGAGGCGGTCCGGATCGAGGACGCGCCGTAGCCGCCCTGGACGGCGAGGCGTGCCGAGGCCTGGCGGGACGCGGTTCTTCAGGTGGCGTTAAAGTTGGCCCGCTACAACTCGATCTCGTCACCGGGGGGCCCAATCCGATGCCAGCCTGGAGGGTCCCCGTTTCCCGATCTCGACCCGAAGCGCCTGTTGCCCGGTCGCTCAGACGAAGCCTTGCGGTCGGTGTCACGACGTTCGCGCGCCAGGCGGTCCGGCTCGTCGGGCATCGAGGGACGTCGCTGCCCGGCCTGATCGCCCGGAAGATCGACCCCTCGCTCGTTTCGTCACTCGCCGCGGACCTCGGATCGGTTGTCTTCGTCGTCGGCACGAACGGCAAGACGACCACCGCCCGCCTGGCCGCCAGGATCTTCGAGTCGGTCGATCGGACGCCGCCGCTCGCGAACCGTTCCGGCGCCAACCTCGCCCAGGGCATCGCCTCCACACTGGTGGCCGAGGCCGACCGGTTCGGCCGCCTCCGGCATGCCGGGCGAACCGCGGTGTTCGAGGTCGATGAGCTCGCGCTCGAACGCGTCCTGGACGACACGATCCCGACCGTCCTCGTGGTCCTGAACCTATTCCGCGACCAGCTCGACCGGATGGGCGAGGTCGAGACCGTGATCGAACGCTGGCGGGGGGCATTGCTCCGGCTGCCGCGGACCACGATCGTCGTCAGTTGCGCGGACGATCCCCGGGTCGATGCCCTCATCGTCGCATCCGGGCTGCCGCTCATCCGCTTCGGGCTTGCGGCGGGCAAGGCGACCGTCTCGACGGTCGAGGAGGGCGATCAGTCGAGCCTCGTCGATGCGGTCGGCTGCCCGGTCTGCGGCGCGCCGCTCGTGACGACCTGGCGCTCGATTGGCCACCTCGGCGACTGGGCCTGCCCTCTCGGCCATGTCCGACGATCGACTCCGGACATCTCGGTCAGCGTGGCCTCGCCTGAACAGGGCATCGGTCCCGCGGTCATCACGTTCGACGGATCGTTCGGACGGATGAGCGCTCGCGTCCATCTCGGCGGGCTGTCAGCTGCTTACGACGCGGCGGCCGCGGTCACGGCGGCGATTGCGACGGGCATCACGCCGGCGGCGGCCATCGGCGCGCTCGACGGAGCGACGCCCGCCTTCGGACGCCTCGAGGAGGCGTGGGTCGACCGGCGTCGGATCGTCATGGCGCTCGTGAAGAACCCCGCCAGCATGACCGAGTCGGTCGAGGTCGCCGCCGCTCTCGTCCCGGACGGCGTGCTGCTCGGCCTCAGCGATGAGCCGGCGGACGGGCGAGACGTGTCGTGGATCTGGGATGTCGATCTCGAGCCCCTGCGGGCGGTGACCGCGATCGGGCTCACCGGCACGCGCCGCGACGACATGGCCCTCCGGCTGAAGTACGAACCGCACCCGACCAGCGCGGCGTGGCGAGTCGTCACGCGAGTCGGGGCTCCCGAAGTCGCGCTCGCCGCCATGCTCGAAAGCGTCCCGGCCGAGGGCACGCTCGTCGTGCTCGCCACGTACACGTCGCTGCTGGCGATCCGCTCGCAACTCGAGCGGAGCGGGCTCGTCCCGGCGATGCCGCGA
The DNA here is from genome assembly GCA_031361415.1 of Chloroflexota bacterium. GTDB lineage: Bacteria > Chloroflexota > Limnocylindria > Limnocylindrales > CSP1-4 > CF-46. The sequence continues at coordinate 4,951 of JANMCU010000059.1, forward strand.
TGACCCGATCGGGCCGCCATCCGGATCGGCGGACCATCCGGATCGTCCATCTCTTTCCGGATCTCCTCAACGTGTACGGCGACGCCGGCAACGTCCGGACCATCGTCTTCCGAGCGGAGGCGCGGGGCTTCGACGTCGAAATGTCGAGCGTCCGGGCAGACGCGTCGTCGGTACCGCCGGCCGATGTCCTGCTGATCGGCGGTGGCCAGGACCGCGAGCAGATCGCGGTCGCGCGCGAGCTCGAGCGGGTGGGTCCGGAGATCCGGGCCAGGATCCGCGACGGGGCATCGCTCCTTGCCGTCTGTGGCGGCTACCAGGGGCTCGGCTGGTCGTATCAGGCGGCCGCCGGGATGATCGATGGCCCCGGGATCCTCGACGTCCGAACGGTTGCCGGCTCGCGTCGCCTGGTCGGACCGGTTGTCGCGACCCCGACCCCGGGGCCGGGCATCTGGAGCTCCGATCGCGAAGTCATCGGATTCGAGAACCACGCGGGGCGGACGATGCTCGGCGATGGGGCACGAGCGTTCGCCGAGGTCGAGATCGGCCATGGCAACAACGGCGATGACGGGACCGAGGGATACCTTGCCCTGCCCGGGGACGGCGGCCTCGGAGGCCTTCGGATTGGTACGTATCTGCACGGCCCGTTGCTGCCGCGAAACCCGCATATCGCCGACGCGTTGATCGCCGTCGGCCTGGGTCGCGGCGGGCCGCCGGTTCATCTCGATGACATCGACGACGCCGACGAGTGGGCGGCCCACGATCGATTCGTGACGCGCTCTCGCGATCACCGCCAGCGCGAGGACCGGGTTCCCGACCGGATCAGCCGGATCGTCGATCCGATCCGGTCGCTGATCGGCTTCTAGCCACGTGATCGGACCGGACCGAGCCGGCCGGGCTGACCGGACCTGCGGGGCGGGCTAGCCAGTCTTCTCGACCTGCTTGATCGCCGCCTCGATCTCGTCGGGTGAAAAGACGAGCTCGAACGTGGCGCTCACGATGCCGTCGGCGCCGACGACGAAGACGTACGGCTCGGTCGAGAGCTTGAACGCGGTCGTTGCCTCGACCGGCGTCAGGTCCTGGCCGGTCAGCACGGGCTGGAGCGAGCCGTTCGTGTACTCGAGCTTGTAGGGCTCGACGTTGATGAACGTCATCTCCGGGTGGGCGGCGGCGACGGGCTTCAGGCGGTCGAGGGTCGGTCCGCACGTCGCGGTCCGACAGAACTTCGGCGTCGCGAAGATCAGGACGAACGGCTTCTTCGCGGCGAGGGCATCGGCTTCCGACGTCTTGTAGAAGTCAATGTCCGGCTTGGGATCGCTCGAGATCTTCGCGACATCGCCGCCGACGTCGGCCAGGGTCGGCGTCTTGACGGAGGGCGCCGGATCGCCGGGCGAGACGACGTCGAGCCGGGCCAGGACATCGAAGCTGAAGGTCGTCGTCTCCTTCGACGATCCCGGCGCCGTCGTCGTGAAGTCAGCCGTCCACGTGCCGGCCACCGGGAAGGTCGCCCGCCCGACGTAGACCCCGTTGACGCCCTCGATGGCCCAGATGAACGCCTGGGCCGTGGGCGCGATCGTCGCCCCGTTCGGCCCGTGGTAGCCGATCGTCAGCGTCCGATCCGGCCCCGCGACCTGCTTCTGGCCGGTCGAGTCGGTGAGGGTGAAGACGATCCGGTTGTCGCCGACGCGGAAGCCGCCGGTGATCGGGATCGGCAGGATCGCCGGCTGGCCGGAGCCACCGGGCACGACCACCGTCGACGGGCGCGGCGACGGCGACGCGCTCGAGCCACACCCGGCGGTCACGATGGCAAGGGCGGCGACGAACGCCAGGACGTGTGCTCGGGAAGTCATGCTCCGTAGCCTAGAACGGCTTGCTCACCTGCGCTTGCACCGGCGGTGCCGGTCCGTCGCGCTATCATGCTCGGCGTGCTCGGCGGGCCATCGGTCGCCCGCGAAACCGCCCGTCGATTCTTCCGCCAGACGACCCGTCGACTGCTTCGAACACCGCTCCTCCGAGGAGGCTCGTGACCCGCTTCCAGAAGCTCGCTGCGGTGACCGTCGGGACCGCGATCCTGCTCGTCACGATCGGGGTCATCGTCCGGGTGACCGGCTCGGGCCTGGGCTGCCCAGACTGGCCGCTGTGCCATGGTCAGGTCATCCCGGCGTTCGACGATTACAAGGCGTGGCTCGAGTGGATCCACAGGACGGTCGCGGTGATCATCGGCTTCGAGGTCATCGGGCTCGCGATCCTCGCCTTCCGCGATCATCGCGACCGGCGGGTGCTCCTCGGCGCGGCGGTCGTCGCCGTCCTGCTCGTCGGCTTCCAGGCGTGGCTGGGCAAGGAGACGGTCCGGCTCGGCAACTCCGGAGAGTCGGTCACGGCCCATCTCGCATCCGCGATGGCCCTCGTCGGGCTGCTCGTCTGGATTCTCGCCCGGTCGCTCTACCCGGCCAGGCTGTCGGGCGGCGGCAGCCAGCGGTTCACCCTGATCGCCGCATTTGGTGCCGGCTCGGTGTTCGCCCTCCTGCTGTTCGGCTCGCACGTGACCGCGACGTCGCAGTGGTTCGTGTTCCCGGACTGGCCGCTGATGAACGGGACGCCGTTTCCCGTCCTGACCGACGCGAACTCCGCCCAGGTTCTCCACCGCTGGATTGCGGTGATCGTCGGGCTGATCGTCGGCGCGGTCTTCGTGGCGGCGTGGCGGACGCGACCGCGCACGCGCCCGATCGTCCGGCTGGCCGCCATCGCCGCCGCCCTCTTCCCGATCCAGGCGATCGTCGGCGGGCTCCAGATCCTGACCGGCCTGTCGGGTTGGACGCAGACGCTCCACCTGGCGCTCGGCGCGGGCATCTGGGCGCTCCTCGTGGCGCTCGTGAGCGTGTCGTATCTGGAGGGCCGATCGCGGATCAGTGAAACCGCGGAAGGGCGCGTCGATCCGGCAGCGGGCCGACGCGACGAGGGTGACATCGACCCAGCGACACCCCGCACGGGCAAGGACATCGTTCGCGCGTACATCGCGCTGACCAAGCCCCGGATCATCGAGCTCCTGCTCGTGACCACGGTGCCGGCGATGGTCCTCGCGACGCGCGCGGTGCCCGGCATCCAGCTCGGGCACTGGCTTTGGCTGACGGTCTGGACGCTCATCGGCGGAACGCTTGCGGCGGGCAGCGCGAACGCGATCAACTGCTACCTCGACCGCGACATCGATCTGCTGATGGCCCGCACGCGGCGCCGGCCGCTGCCGGCCCACGAGGTCGACCCGGAGCGGGCGGTCGTCTTCGGGATCGTGCTGGGCGCGGTGGCGTTCGCGGTCCTGGCATTCTTCGTCAACCTCCTCGCGGCGTTCCTCGGGCTGCTCGCGATCGCGTTCTACGTCGTCGTCTACACGATCTTCCTGAAGCGCTCGACGCCGCAGAACATCGTGATCGGCGGGGCGGCCGGTGCCCTGCCGCCGGTCATCGGCTGGGCCGCCGTCACGGGCAACATCGGCGTTCCGGCGCTGATCCTCTTCGCCCTCGTCTTCTACTGGACGCCGCCCCACTTCTGGGCCCTGTCGTTGCGGATCCGCAAGGACTACGCCGCCGCCGGCGTGCCGATGCTGCCCGTCGTGCGCGGCATCCCCGAGACGACCCGCCAGATCGGGCTGTACACGATCCTGATGGTCGCGATCTCCCTGGTCTTGTTCGCGGTCGCGCGGATGGGCCCGATCTACCTCACTGCCGCGGTCGTCCTCGGCGCGCTGTTCCTGCGCCAGGCGTGGGGCCTGTGGCGGCGCGGCGACTCGGAGGAGGAATCGACCGCAGGCGCGATCCGCCTGTACAAGTACTCGATCTCGTACCTGACCCTGCTGTTCGCGGCGATCGCGCTTGACACGCTGGTGCTCGCGGCGTTCGGGTAATCGGGGAGCGTCGCCTCGAGTGGCGTTGAGTCGCGTCTCGACTCAGAACCGGCATCAGCGTACAAGGCTCCGTTCGATCTGATACCGACCCACACGGACAGACCGGTAGACTGAGTCGCCAGCCGACTCAGCCCTCGACGGAGCGTGCTCGTGGCTTGCCGCTCCCATCGCTGACCCAGGCGCACGGGCCGCCGACTCCGCCCCGCGAGCATGCCCTCGACGGCAAGCGGTGCCACACTCCACCGATGGACCTCCACTTCCTCGGCGGTGCCAGCACCGTCACCGGTTCGCAGTACCTGCTCGAGACGGGCCGAGCCCGCGTCCTCATCGATTGCGGGATGTTCCAGGGCAGCCCCAATGAGGCGATTCGCAATCGCGTGCCTCTGGCCTACGATCCGGCGACTCTCGACGTCATGCTCCTGACCCACGCCCACCTCGACCACTGCGGGCTGATCCCACACGTGATCAAGGCCGGCTATGGCGGCCGGGTCATCGCCACGAAGGGCACCTGCGAGCTGGCTGAGCTGGTCATGCTCGACTCCGGCAAGCTCCAGGAGGAGTTCGCCAAGCGCGAGACGCGCTGGGAGAAGAAGCACCCCGACCGCGCGGCCGAGGACGATCGCAAAGAGCAGGAGCAGTACCAGGAGGCCCTCGATGTGGCGGCGGGGAAGGTCCCGGCGCCGGCCGTCCACGAGAGCGTCGACGATGCGCCACCACCGCTCGCACCCCAGGCAACGTCCGAGTCGGCGATCCGGGCCAAGGCGGCCGCCCAGACCGGCGGTCCCGCGACGACCGCGCAGCCCGCGCGTGACATGGAGGCCGACCTTCGCGGCCAACCCGCGGAGATGGACATCGACCTCGACGCGCCGCTGTACACCGCCGCCGACGCCGCCGTTGCGGTCACCCATTTCGATTCGATCGGCTACGACGAGGAGCGCGAAGTGGCGCCAGGCGTCCATGCCACGTTCCTCGACGCCGGCCACATCCTGGGCTCGGCGATGATCCGGCTCCGGATCGAGGCGGCCGGAGCCGCCGGTGGCGGCCCGCAGCGCGAGACGACCATCGTGTTCTCAGGCGATCTCGGCCGGCCGGACACGCCGATCATCCGGGACCCGACGATCCTGCGCGACGCCGACTTCCTCCTGTGCGAGTCGACCTACGGCGGCCGCGAGCACGAGCCCGAGGAGGAGGCGACCCGGATCCTCACCGAGACCGTCCAGATGGTGTCCGAGGCCGGCGGCGTGCTCCTCATCCCGTCGTTCGCGATCGGGCGGACCCAGGAGATCGTGTACGCCCTCGACCGTCTCCTCGAGGCCGGCAGGATCCCGCAGCTGCCGCTCTACCTCGACTCGCCGATGGCGTCGAAGGCGTCCGACATCTACCGCCGCCACGCCGACTACTTCGACGAGGACACGCGACGACTGCTCGCGTCAGGTGACGCGCCGCTCGACTACCCGGGCCAGACCGAGACGCGAGACTTCCACGATTCCGAGAAGATCGCCCAGGCAGCGCGGCCCTACATGATCATCGCCTCGAACGGGATGCTGACCGGCGGACGGGTGCTCGGGCATCTCCGGAACCTGATCGGCGACCCGACGGCAACCCTGCTGTTCGTGGGCTACCAGGGCGTCGGGACGCTCGGCGCACACCTCCAGGCCGGCGCAACGAGCGTGAAGCTCGACGGCCAGCCGCACCAGGTTCGCTGCAGGGTCCGCTCGATCAGCGGGTTCTCGGCCCATGCCGACGAGTCGGAGCTGCTCGACTGGCTGGGCCATTTCGCCCAAGGCAAGGCGGCCGGAGCGGCCGGCTTCCCGCGGATCGTGTTCCTTGTCCACGGCGATCCAGACGCCCAGATCGCGATCGAGCCGAAGGTTCGGGCGCTTGGCTTCACGACGAAGATCCCGCACTGGCGGGAGACGGTGGCCCTCGGCTGATCAGGCGGCGCGGGTTTCGCGACTCGCCGGCCCGCGGCCCGAGTCGTGATCGTGCGCCGAGCGCGCCAAACAGCGGCTGGGCTGCGCGCTGAAGCCGGAATCGAGCGGTTCCGTCGCCAGATGGTGCGCCTCATGCACGAAACGTCGACGGAAGACCAACATTTGATCTCGTTCGGCCCGCTCCTTCGTCGTTTGGCGCGTCGGGCGCACGCGGGCCGCGCCACGCCTGCCCGGCCGCCCAGCTTGTCGCGCGATACGCAACGCCGGTTCGTCTGATGGAACGCGAGAGGCATTGGATTCCGGCCGTGTGACGATCCGGCCCATGGCCGAGCGCACCCCGGACACCGCGATCCTGACCGTCGCCGAGCTCGATTCGATCCGCCGCCCTTACCGTGGCGCCCGCCTCCTGCCGCGACGCGCCTACCACGAGCCCGCGATTCTCGAGTGGGAGCGGGAGCGCGTCCTCCGGCGCGACTGGGTGATCGTCGGCCGGGTCGACGAGGCACCGGAGCCCGGGACCTACTTCACGACCGAGCTCGACGGCGAGCCGCTGCTGGTCGTCCGGGCCAAGGACGGCAAGCTTCGCGCGTTCTACAACGTGTGTCGCCACCGCGGTACCGCGGTCGTCGAGGAGCAGTGCGGCACGGCCGTTCGCTTCCAGTGCCCCTATCACGCCTGGATCTACGACCTCGAGGGCAAGCTCGTCCGGGCCAAGCACACCGAGGACCTCGACGACTTCAGCTTCGAGACGTACGGGCTCGCCACGGTCCTCTGTGAGACATGGCAGGGCTTCGTCTTCCTCAACCTCGACCCGCACGCCGCGCCCCTGGCGACCCAGCTCGGCGACCTCGACGAGCACCTCGGGCGGTTCGACTTCGCGTCGCTCAAGACGGCCCGGACGATGACCTACGACGTGGCGGCGAACTGGAAATTCATCGCCGAGAACTACTCCGAGTGTTATCACTGCCCGCCGCTCCACCCCCAGCTCAACAGACTCACGCCGTATGACGTCGGCGGCGATTACGCCCCGGGCGGCGCGTGGCAGGGCGGCTGGATGGAGCTCGTCGCCGGGGCGGAGACGATGGCCCTCGACGGCGGCCGGGGCTCGAAGCACGGCCGGCCGCCGATGTGCGGGATGACGACCGAAGACGAGCGCCGGATCTTCTACTACGTCCTGTGGCCGACGGTGTTCCTGTCGATCCATCCGGACTACCTGCTCGTTCACCGGCTCATCCCGCTCGCGCCCGACCGGACGACCGTCGTCTGCCAGCTCCTGTTCGAGCCCGCGACGATGGCCCTGCCCGAATTCGACCCGTCCGACGCCATCGCGTTCTGGGACCTGACGAACAGTCAGGACTGGCACGTCTGCGAGCTCCAGCAGCGCGGGACCAAGTCGAGCTCGTGGATCAGCGGCCGGTATTCGAACCAGGAGGCGTCGGTCCACGCGTTCGACCTGATGGTCGCCGAGCGCTACGCCGGGCTCGAGTTCAGCGCCACTCGGACCGTCCGCGAGCGCTACGACGTCCCGCCGCCGAAGGAGGCACCGATCGGCCAGCTGGACGCCGGTGCGCGGGCGATCGGCGCGACCGTGGCGGGGACAGTCCCCTCGAGCGGCGACGGGGCCGCCTACGATGCGACCGCCCACGATGCGACCGATCACGATGCGGCCGACCACGACCCGCATGAGCACGACCACCCGACGACCGGCCGCGGGTCGCATGAGCATGCCGCCGCCCGAACGACCGCGCGCTCGAAGGCCACGTCGCCCCGCTGACCCGGACAAGTGCTGGGCTCGGCCCGGCGAGAGGTCAGCCCGCAGCGTCCTCGACCACGAGGGTCGCTCGCTCGGTCCGGAATGCCCCGAGGCGCCAGGCGATGAACAGTGCGATCGAGACGACGGCGACGATGATCGTCGAGATCGCGTTGATCTGGGGCGTGACCCCGAACTTGATCGAGCTGTAGATGAAGATCGGCAGCGTGGTCGAGCCGACGCCGGCGTTGAACGAGGTGACGACGAGGTCGTCGAACGAGAGCGCGAAGGCGAGCATCGCGCCGGCAATGACCGCCGGCAGGATCAGCGGCACCGTCACGTAGCGGAACGC
>JANMCU010000065.1:0-8457 GCA_031361415.1 Chloroflexota bacterium
TGCAAAGGCTGAGCTGACCCGGATCGCGCCGGTCAGCCGCGCAGCCCGCACGGTGAGTCGGCTCGCGGCCGACTGCCGCCTCACGACTCAATTCCGGCGGTGGCACGCTCGCCTCAGCCGGATTCCCGACCGAACGCCTCGTGCCCATCGGCGAACGGAGTCGCCTCGCGACTCAGCTGCCGACCCGGATCGCGCCACGTCAGCCGCCGGCGACGACCCGATCGGTGAAGTCGCCCGTCGACGGGTCCTTCAGGATCAGCTTCGTTCGCCCGTCCGGCAGCAGCTCGCGCTTGATCACGGTCTGGCCCTCGTAGGTCTCCGCCGACTTCGCGATCCGCGCGGTGGAGCCGCCGCGCCACTCGAACAACTCGACCGACTCCCAGGCGCGTGACTTCGCCGACCGATAGCAGGCGTCCATGACCGCATTCACCACATAGCCGTCGTAGAGCGTCTCGCGCGGCGCCCGACCACCCTCCAGCGCGTCGAACATGTCCGAGAACATGTCGACATAGCCGAGCTCGGACACCTCGTCGCCGACGGGGAACAGCCAGCCCGCGGCGGTCTCGGCCTTCTCGGCCACGTACCCGCCACTGCCGCCGGCGGTGAACATCTCGAAGCCGGTCCGCAGGAAATGGTTGAGCCAGATCGTGCCGTGCGTGCCCGCGATCTCGTCGCGCAGGTCCATCCCGCCGCGGAACGTCCAGCTCACCTCGAACTGGCCGATCGCGCCGGATTCGAACCGGATCAGCGCGATCGCGTTGTCCTCGTCGTCGATCGGGTGGACGAGCGTGTCGGTCGTGCACATCACCTCGACCGGCCGGTTGCCCTTGCCGACGAAGTTCCGGATGATCTCGATGCAGTGGCAGCCGAGGTCGATGATCGCGCCACCACCGGTGAGCCGGCCGTCCCAGAACCAGGCGCTGTGCGGCCCTGGATGCGTTTCGCGTGAACGAACCCAGGTGACGTCGCCGATCGCGCCACCCTCGACCGAGCGCACGGCCTTGAGGGTCTTGGGCGTGTAGCACAGGTCCTCGAGGTAGCCGCCGAAGACGCCGGCATTCTCCACGGTCTCGAGCATCCGCCGGGCCTCTTCGGCTGTCCGGCCGAGGGGCTTCGTACACAGGACGGCCTTGCCGGCAGCCGCCGCCAGTCCGACGGCCTCCTCGTGCAGGTAGTTCGGCAGGCCGATGACGACCACGTCGGTGTCGCCGTGCTCGATCGCGGCCTTCAGGTCGGTCGTGTGCTCCGGGATCGACCAGCGCTCGGCGAAGGCGGCGCCGCGCTCCGCGGACCGCGAGAACACGACCCGGACGTGGTCGCGACCACGCTGGCCGTGGAGGGTGGCGGTGTAGAAGTCGCCGATCAGCCCGGTGCCGAGCATCGTGACGTCGTGGGCTTGCATCGATCGACTCCTCTCAGTTCGTGGTGGTCGTGGCGGGCACATGGCCACGCACAAGATCGCGGCCTGCGACGAGCGTCGCGAGCTTGGCGGTTGCGAGATGGCGAGTGGTCTGGCTGAACCCGCAATCCGGGACGAGGGCGAGCCGCTCGGCCGGGACGCCGGTCGCAAGGATCGCGTCGATCCGGGTGGCGACCTCGAGCGCGGTCTCGATGTGAGAATTCTTGACGTCGATCACCCCGGCGGCGACGTCCTTGCAGCTGTCGGCGATCTCGCGCACGAGCTCGATCTCGGCCATCTCGCGATTGGCGAACTCGAGGACGAGCTCGTCGACGGCGAAGCCGAGCATCGCCCCGAGGATCGGCCGGTACGAGCGCGCCGCCAGCGGCCGGCCGAGGAAGTTGCCGAAGCAGAGGTGGGCGCCGAGGCGGACCCGCCCGACGGCGGGCTCGATCGCGGCGTTGAACAGGGCGACGAAGTCGGCCGGTGCGTCGGGGTGGATCGCGGGCGACGGCTCGTCGACCTGGATGATCGTGGCGCCCGCATCGACGAGGCCGCGGATCTCCGCCGCGACGATCGGGACGAACGCCTCGGCGGCCGCGACGCGGGTCGCGTAGACCTGGCCCGGGCCGCTCGTCAGCCGGCCGGACAGGGTGTACGGACCCGGCAGCGTCACCTTGAGCGGGCGGCTCGTTCGCGAGCGCGCCGAGCGGTATTCAGCGACAACACCGAGCCCGTCGGGAGCGGCGATCGGCTCGTCGACCGCGTAGCGATGGAGCCCGTCGTGGGCGCCGACGCCGAGACGACGGTCCGGCTCGAGCGCCCGGACCCCTGTCAGGTGGCGATAGAACTCGGCAGTGAAGAAGCCCGCACGACGCATCTCACCGTCGCTGATCACGTCGATGCCCGCCCGCTCCTGTTCGAGGATCGCGAGGTCAACGCCGTCGTCGAGGAGCTCCGCGAGGTCCGTCGGCCCGAATTCGCCGTGTGCCGCCGCCGCGATCCCGTGGGCGAACCAGCCGGGCTGCGCGTGCGAGCCCACGACGCTGGTCAGGAGCGGCTCCCGATTCATGGCGCGACCTCCGTGAACGCGAATGCCCGGGCCGGATTGTCGACGAAGAGGCGCCGCCGGAGCGCGGCGTCGAGACCGCGGGCCTCCATCGCGTCGCTGAACGCGCCGAGCAGGTAGGGCAGGCCGGGCGACCCACCGAATGCTGCGTAATAGCCCTGGCGGGCCGCGTCCATGCCCAGCATCACCCGGTCGACGTGGCCGTCCTCGACCGCCCACTCGAGGAGCCGCAGCGTCCCGTTGTCGGCGTCGCCCCAGCGGAAGGCCTGGTCGTAGACGACGAAGGAACCGGTCTCGACGATCGCGCGGTGGTAGCCCCGATCGACGACCTTGTCGATGTGGCTCAGCGAGATCCGGTGCGCCGGCACGCCCGCATCGACGAGCAGGCGGATCTGCTCGAGCGCGCCCGTGCCGGCCTCGCAGTGGGTGTGGATCGGGGCCCCTGTCCGGAGGTGGGCCGCGGCCGCGGCGCGAAACACCGGCCGGTCGCGCTCCGATGGTCCGCCGAGGCTGCCGCCGACCTTGACGACCCCGGCGCGAACATCGGTTCGTCGGACGATCGGACCGCCGTAGTCGCGCTCGTCGATGCCGGCCTCGATGTCGGCGACGAACAGGTCCGCGAGCTCGTCCTCGCTGGCTCGGAGGCTCCAGTGCGCCGGCCCGTAGAACTTCTCGTGATGCAACCCGGTGACGGCGACGAGGTGCACGCCACTCCGTCTTGACAGCTCGGCCAGCTTCGCCGGGTTCCGGCCGCAATCGGCGGGCATCATGTCGATCGCGGCGTGGAGCCCGGCCGCCGCGCCGGCCCGCAGCTCGTCGGCCAGGCGGTCGATGTCGGCGAGCAGGAAGTCGGCCGACATCTCGACCGGCCGCCCGCCGTCGATGATCAGGTGTTCGTGGGCGTAGGTGACGCCGAGCTCGGACGGTGCGATGTCGCCGAGGACGGTCCGGACAACCGTCATGCCGCGGGAGCCATGGCAAGCTCGAGGATCGCGCCATCGGCGGCGAGACGAGAGCGCAGGCGGGCGATGTCGACCCCACGGACCGCGCCAGTGGCAGTGCCGGGCGCCATCGCCGCGATCGCGGCGGCGGTACCGGCCGCCTGGCCCATCGCCATGCACTGGGCCATCGAGCGGACCGAGGCGTGCGCATCGTGGGTCGCGGAGAAGCAGCGGCCGGCGACGAGGACGTTGGCGGCATCACGCACGACCAGGGTCGCGAACGGGATCCCGACCGCGGCACCGGCGGGAAGGTAGGCCCAGCGCGTATCCGGCCCGGCCCGATGGTCCTCGATCGGTGCGCCGCACAGGCCGATCTGGTCGTCGAACTGGCGGCCCGACAGGACGTCGTCGCGGGTCAGCCGGGCATCGCCGAAGACGCGCCGGGTCTCGCGGATGCCGACCTGCGTGCCGAGCGCGACGAGCGACGCCGCCTCGTACCCGGGCACCCGCTCGACGAGGAACCGGGCGTATTCGAGCGCCTGGCGGCGGCCAGCGATCTCGGCGGCCGTCAGGAAGTCCGGGTCGGTCGTGTTGACGATCGGGCCGTCCGTGGCGCGGCGTTCGGTCGGCTCCAGGCGGGTCATGATGGTCGCCGTCACTCCGTCGATGGGAGTCACGTGATCAGAGCCCTCGCGCCTCGGCAACCTGAAGCCGTCCCCGGCGCCTCGCGTCATCAACTCGTGGAGCTCGGCCGTCGTGATCGACCGTCGCCGCTCGGCGTCGACATTGGCCATCCGGAAGGTCGTGGTCAGCGTCTGCGCCGGGTCGAGCTCGCCCGCCGTCTCGAACCCGAACCCGGCGAACGCACACAGGTCGGCGTCGCCGCTGGCATCGACAAACGTGTGGGCCGCGATCCGGCCGAGGCCGGCCTTGGTGGCCACGACGATCGAGCGGACCCGCCCGTCGTCATCCACCTCGGCAGCCTGGAGCATCGCGTGGAGCAGGATCCTGACGCCCGCGCCGGTGGCGAGCTGCTCCCACACGACCTTCAGGTGCTCGGCGAGATAGGTGACTCCGGTCCCGGCGCCGTAGGTGTTCGGTCGCTCGACGACACGCCCGAGGGCTCGCAGCCCGGCCACGACCTCGTCCGCGATCCCGCCGACGACCTTGCGCGGCGACGCCCCCGGCGTCCAGAACCCATAGAACGTGTCGAGGACGGCGGTGCTGGTCCCGCCGAGGAAGGGCAGCTTCTCGACGAGGATCACCGACGCGCCTGCCCGGCCGGCGGCGATCGCGGCGGTCGTACCGGCCGAGCCCGCGCCGACGACGCAGACATCGACCTCCGCGATGAGCGGCAGGTCGGCGAGCCAGGCCGGGTTCATGGGCCGGCGTCCGGCTGCGGCGACACGGACGCAACCGACCAGCCGCCATCGACCTTGAGGAGCTGGCCCGTGATCGCGCGCGATTCGTCCGACAGGAGGAAGACCGCGGCGTGGGCGACCTCGTCGGGGTCCATCAGCTCACCGGCCAGCGGCTGCTTCCGGGCGGCATAGGCGCGAATCGCGGCATCACCGGCGGCTCGACCCGCCATCGGCGTTGCGGTCAGGCCCGGCGCGACGACGTTGACCCGGATCCGGTCCGCCAGATAGGCCGCCGCCATCGTCGTCATCAGGGCGTTGAGCGCACCCTTCGCGGCCGCGTAGGCGTGGGTAGCGAAGAACTCCGGCGCGGGGTCGCTGGCCGTGACGCTGCCCATCAGCAGGATCGAGCCGCGCGTCCCAGAACCATTCGGCTCCTGGGTCCGCATCCGCGCGACGACGGCCCGGCAGACCAGGGCCTGCGTCGTGAGGTTCAGCTCGAGCGTCCGGTCCCAGGCATCCCGCCCGACCGTGTGGATCGGGCCGTCGCCGAACCGCCGGCCGCTCCCACCCGCGACCGAGAACAGGCCGTCGATCCGGCCGAACCGGTCGATGCACGCGGCGACCGCGACCTCGACCGACGCCTCGTCCGTCAGGTCGGCGGCGATCCAGCCGGCCGAACCTCCGGTCGCGACGATCCCATCGGCGAGCGCGCGGACATGGTCTTCGGTCCGCGACACGACGAAGACGCGGCCACCTTCCGCGGCCAGCCGGACCGCCGCCGCCTGCGCCATCCCGGTCGAGCCGGTCACGAGGCAGACCCGATCCGCGAGGCGGTTCACGACAGGAGGCCCTCGGCTGTCGACGCGTCCGTCACGAGCACCCCGATGACGCCGGTTCGCAGCGCGCCGCTGATCGCCGCGACCTTGGCCGAGCCGGCCGCGATCGCGACAACGGTCGGCACGCGCCGAAGCTGGTCGATCGAGATCGCGATCGCCCGCTCCCCGAGGTCGGCAGCCACAAATGTGCCGTCGAGGGTGAACGGGTGGACGAGCAGGTCGCCGACAGCACCGAGGCGAGCCAGGCGTTCCGCGCCCGTAGCCGACAGTGCTCCCGAGCGCAGAAGCGAGGAGGCCTGCGGATCTCCGGTCGCATCGAAGGCACCGATCCCGACCACCGCGATGTCGAGCGCCTCGAACCGCTCGATCGTGGACGCAACCTCCGGCTGGCGCACGAGCGCCGCCCGCAGCTCGGCCGAATCGACGAACGCCGGGGCGTGAATCCGGTGGAGGCGCCCGCCGAGTCGTTCGGCAAGGACGCGGGTGAGGTCGCCGGGATCGCTTGCGGCGTCGAGCGCGGTCGAGCTGCCGGCCAGCTGGACGACGTCGATCGAGCGGTCGTCGCGTCCGGGCATCGCCTGCACGACGTGGGCGACGGTCGAGCCCCAGGCGATCCCGATCGACTCGCCCGGGTCGAGCAGCCCGTCGATCACGTCGGCGCCGAGCCGGGCGACCGATCGACCGTCGATGCCGGTCGCCGCGACGACGCACCGGCCGACCCCGAAACGCTCGGCGAGCCGGGCGCCGAGGGCACGGTCCTGGGCGGGGGCGTCGCGGAACTCGATCCGGACCACGCCCTCGGCGAGGGCCCGGTCGAGCAGGCGGGCGACGCGGAAGCGCGAGATCCCGAGGCGACCGGCGATCTCGACCTTGGTCATCTGGCGCTCGAAGAACATCCGAGCGACCTGGCCGATGAGGACGCCCGGATCGCTGCTGTCCTCGGCGAAGGCGGGCTCCGCGTCGGCCGTCATCGGGTGCTCGCGATCAGGCTCACGAGGGCCCGCCGTTCGTCGCCGGTCATCCGGCCGAGCGCGGAGCCGATCCCGACGGCGCTGGCGCCCGCGGCGAGAAAGGCTGCCGCGTTCGCCCCGTCGACCCCGCCGGTCACGATCGTCTCGACCTCCGGGAGGGGACCGCGGAGCTCGCGGACGTGGCTCGGCCCGAGCGATGAGCCCGGGAACAGCTTCACGAACGTCGCGCCGGCTCGCCACGCAGCGTCGATCTCGGATGGGCTGTATGCGCCCGGCACAAACGCGAGGCCGGCATCGAGCGCGGCCTCGAGGACAGCCATGTCGAGGACCGGGCTGACGCCGAACCATGCGCCGGCATCGATCGCCGCCCGGAGGCGGTCGACGGTCCGGATCGTTCCGGCGCCGACCCACGCGTCGCCGGCGACATGCGCCCGGACCGCGGCGAGGTCCGCAGCGGCATCGTCCGCGTCGAAGGTGATCTCGAAGATCCGGACGCCATCGTCCAGGAGCGCGTCGACGAAGGCCATCAGGCGGTCACGTGGCTCGATCCGGCGGAGGACGGCAATCAGGCGTCGGTCGCGGATGGCATTCGCGACGGCGGTCGCGCGCAGGCCCTGGGCGTCGGCAGTCACCCCGCCAGAATAGAAACCGCACACATGTGCGTCAATCGCTCATATGAGCAGCAATTCGCGGACTCAGGAGCTCCGATCCTGCGCGTTGACGCGGTCGCGATCCGGAGCGTATGATCAGGCCATCCCAGACCGGCCTGCGCAGCGGAGCGATTCCGCGCGAAACCCAGCCCGGACGCGGCCCACTTCCTTGCACCCGCTCTCCTGAGGGAACCTCCCACTCATGCCCCAACTCGGTCCCGACCAGCGTTCCCGGAATCGGCGACCACGCCGTCGCAATCAGGTCGCCTCGCGCGCCCCCGTCACCGAGTTCGAGGAGCAGCAGGAGATCGAGGCCGCGCGCGAGCGGAACGACCTCGACGTCACCGACCTGCGCGAGATGAGCGTCCCCGAGCTCCGCGCGGTCGGCCGCGACCTCGAGCTCGAGACCGGCACGCAGGAGCGCAAGGACGACCTCGTCGAGCGGATCCTCGAGCGCCAGACCGAACGTGCCGGCAATGCCTACGCGAGCGGAATCCTCGACGTCGTCGACGAGGGCTTCGGGTTCATGCGCCGGCACGGCCTGCTGCCGAGCCCGGATGACGTCTACGTCAGTTCGAGCCAGGTCCGTCGCTTCGGCCTCCGCGTCGGTGACCGCGTCAGCGGTGCGGTCCGTGCGCCGCGCCAGGACGAGAAGTACTGGGGAATGCTCCGTGTCGATGCCGTCAATGGCGTCGACTCCGAGACGGCTCGGCGGCGGCCAGTCTTCGGCGACCTGACCCCGATCTTCCCGCTCGAGCTGATCAACCTCGAGAACGACCCGAAGAACCTCAGCCAGCGCCTGATCAACATCGTCAACCCGCTCGGCAAGGGCCAGCGCGCCCTGATCGTCAGCCCGCCGAAAGCCGGCAAGACGATGCTTCTCAAGCACATCGCGAACGGGATCAGCACCAACTATCCGGACATCCTCCTGATGGTCGCCCTGATCGGCGAGCGGCCCGAGGAAGTCACCGACATGCGGCGCGGCGTCAAGGGCGAGGTCATCAGCTCGACCTTCGACGAGCCGACCGAGAACCATACCCACGTTGCCGAGATGGCCCTCGAGATCGCGAAGCGCCAGGTCGAGACCGGCCGCGACGTCGTGATCCTGCTCGACTCGATCACCCGGCTCGCCCGCGCCTACAACCTGGCCCTTCCGCCGTCCGGCCGAACCCTGTCCGGCGGCATCGACCCGATCGCCCTCTATCCCCCGAAGCGGTTCTTCGGCGCCGC
>JANMCU010000069.1:0-4660 GCA_031361415.1 Chloroflexota bacterium
GCACGCCGCGTCGTCTCCGTGGTGGGCGTGGCTGTTCGACTTCAAGCCGGTCTGGTTCTACCAGGAAAGCTTCGCCGGCAACACGACCGCGGCCATCTATGACGCGGGCAATGTCGTGATCTGGTGGCTCGGCCTGCCGGCGCTCGGGTTCGTCGCGTGGCAGGCGTTCCAGCGGCGCAGCCTGGCCCTCGCCCTGATCGTCGTCGGCTACGCGTTCCAGTGGGTGTCATGGGCGCGGATCGACCGGGCGGCCTTCCAGTACCACTACTACACCAGCCTGCCGTTCCTGATCCTCGCTCTCGGCTACTTCCTCGCCGAGGTGTGGCACGGGGCGTCGCGCCGGACCTGGCTCCTCGCCCGGCTGTCGGCCGCGGTGGCCATCCTGGGTCCCGCGATCTTCTGGATCCTCGACCGGCCGCTGTGCGGCTTCGTCGGGGTCGACAAGGCGAACCCGAACTCGCAGGCCTGCCCGCCGATCATCCCGCAGTTCCTGCTGACGAATCAGACGGCGGGCCTGGCCCTGATCGTCGGGATCGCGGTCCTGGTCGTCATCCGCCTGTTCGGCCGGCTCGGCGATGAGACGGTCGACGGCGAGGGCGACGTGCTGGTCGGCGGCCGCACGCTCAGCCACTCGACGGTCACGCTGGCCATGCTCGGAGCGACGGCAGTGGCCGCGATCGGCGCGAGCTGGTTCGTGCAGACGGTGATCGGCGACGCGCCCCTCATCAGCATCGACCGGATCCCGGTGGAGCCCGTGGCAATCGTGCTCGCGCTGCCGGCCGTCCTGATCGCCGCATTCGTGGCCACGGCGCGGGACGCACGCCGGTTCGTCGTCGGCGCGATCGTCGCGATCGTCGGCTGGTTCGTCGTCGTCTATCCGAACTTCAGCGCGCTGCCGCTTCCGACGGCGATCGCGAACGTCTACCAGGGAGTCCTGCCGACCTACCTCTACGCGTTCCAGTTCCCGGTGAACAACGTCGCCGCGACGGTCAAGACCGACCTGTTCGGACCCGTCCCGCTGCTCCTCGGCGCGTCGGTCGTGTTCCTGTCGCTCGTCGTCGGGTACTCGGCCTGGGTCTGGCGGCTTTCGATCGCGGAGCGCGACGCGATCGCACACGACGGCCTCGAGCTCGGCGGCCTGTCCGGCGAGCCGGGTGGCAGCGGGGGCGCAGGCGGGGCAGGCGGGGTCGGCGACTGAGGGTCGCCCATCTGATCGCTCATTCGGTCACCGGGCGCGCGAACCCGCCACCGGCGGAGCGCGCCTTCGCCGCTTCTGTCACCACGCCCGACACGCGAAGTGCGAGGCGTCAGCTGACTTCGACCTCGTCCGGCGCAGGCTCGAGCCCGGTGACCGAAGCCGGCATGGCCGCTGGCGTCGCGACCGGCCGTGGCGAGGGTGGGACCGGCGCGTGGAAGCTGGCCGGCAGCTCGCCGCGGGCGGCCAGGCGACGGATGACCAGACCGTAATAGGCATCGACCTTGGCGGTCACCCGCTCCCAGCTGAACTCCTCGGCCCGTTCGCGGCCGGCCGCGCCGATGGCCGCCCGGAGCTCGTCGTCGCGGAGGAGCCGCCCGATCGCGCCGGCGATCGCCTTTGGCTCGTTCGGTGGCACGAGGAGGCCCTCGCGACCGCGCCGGACGACGCCCTTGTAGCCGTGGATGTCGGACGCAACGATCGCGGTCCCGGCGGCCATCGCCTCGAGCAGGACGATCCCGAATGACTCACCGCCGGTCGCAGGCGAGATGTAGACGTCGGCGGTCCGGAACAGCTGGGCCTTCTCCTCGTCGCTGACCCGGCCGAGGAACTCGACGCCCTTCAGCCGGCGGGTCGCCACGTAGCGGCGCGCCTCCTTGCCGAGCGGCCCGGTGCCGGCCACCAGCAGACGGCATTCACAGCCGGTCTTGCGCAGGATTCGGTAGGCCTTGAGCAGCTCGAGGAGACCCTTGCGCGGCTCGAACCGGCCGACGAAGAAGAGATTGCTGGTTCCGTCCTGCCAGCGGGCGAGCGGCACGGCGCGCTGGAAGCCCTGGACGTCGACCCCGTTCGGGATGACCCTGTAGTCACCCGGGAAGTAGCGGTCGATGAAGTGCTTGGCTGCGCCGCTGACCGCGATCCGGCCGTGCAGTCGAGCCGCCTCGCCCTTCATGACCTTGCTGCCGAACTCGTACGACGGCGAGAAGCCGCCGTAGGCGTGGAAGGTCGCGATGTTCACGCTGGTCGAGAGGCGCAGGATGATCGGCGACAGGAACGGCACGAACGGCTCGTGGAAGTGGAGCAGGTCGAACTGCTCTCGCTCGAGCATCGCCCGAACCTGGGACACGAACCGGGGCGACAGGGTCACCGTCCCGACAGAGCCGTTGACCGGCAGCGAGAAGCCCTTGCCGATCCGGATGATGTCGCCCTCGGACGCCCGCTGGAGACCGTGCGACGACGAGATGATCCGGACGTCGTGGCCGCGCAGCCGGAGGTTCTCGTAGAGATGCCGGACGTGCTGGGTGACGCCGCCGGGCAGCGGGTAGACGTACGGGGTGACGAGGCCGATCTTCATCGACCGTGATCCTCTCCGGGGTCGCGCAAGTCCGGGCCGGCGGCGGTTCCCTCGGTGGAGGAGGCGCGGCGGGCGGTCCACTCCTCATCGAACCGCGGCGGCCGGTGGTGGCCGCCCGGATAGCCGAGGTCGCGCCCGGTCCCGTCCCGACGGACCTTGCCGACGACGATGGCCCGCGCATCGCGGGAGTATTTGCGGAGCTGCCGGCCGAAGGTCGAGACCTGGCCGCCGGTCGCGTGGAACGAGCCGTGGTGGCGGGTCGCGCCGGCGAGGATCGCCGAGCGGACATCGTCGGCGGTCCGGCCGGCGAAGGAGGTCCAGCCGGTCCCGATCGTCGCCGCCTCATGGCTGTCGCTGTTGCCGACCGTCGCGAGCCCGTGATCCGCCGCGAACCTCACGACGCGCCCGTGCCACGGCCGGCCGAACATCGTCGGGTTGAAGGCCTCGATGGCGTCGGGTCGGACGCGCGGGTCCCGGTCGACGAGGAGGCGCCGCAGGACCCAGCCCTGGGCGCACAGGGGGTAGGGCACGAGAGGATGGGCGGGGATCGCCAGGCCGCCCTGCTCGTGGATTTCGCCGATGGTCGTTCGCAGGCTGCGGAGCGGGCGAACGCGCTCCTCGATGAACAGCGCCAGGAGGTGGCCGCCGAGGGTCGAGACCTCCTCGCCGACGACGACGTGGGCCCGATGTCCGAGCGCGCGAGCCATCGTTCGGGCGGCCAGGGCGGCGTCGATCCGCTCATGGTCGGTGATCGCGATCACGTCGAGATCGGTCGAGCGCTCCACGTGGTCGAGGATCGTGGCGATCGAATCGACGCCGTCCGAGGCGAGCGTGTGGATGTGCAGGTCGGCCCGGCCGAGGCGGTCGGTCACCGAGCGCTCGGTTCGGACGATGCATCGCCCGACGCCGTCGTGGCCGCCCCCGTCGTCGTCGATCGGGCGCCGGCGCCCGAGCCGGTCGCGCTCGGAGCGAGGTCCGGCCAGATCGGGAAGAACACGGCGGACCACTGGTCTGGCGCGTCGGCGATCAGCGACTCGAACGCGCCGGCCATCGAGGCGAGCGTCGCGCCGATCCGGGCCCGACGGGTGCCCTCGGCGGCGACCGGCACCGCCAGCAGGCGGCCGGCCACCCGGCGGTCGGCGAGGCGCCGGACACCGACGGCGAACAGCGGTGCGCCGGTCTCGATCGCGATGAGCGCCGGGCCGATCGGGAGCGGCGCGGGCGAGCCGAAGAGCGTGACCTCGAGCCCGCCACCGGCGATGTCGCGATCGGCAACGATCCCGATCGGCTCGCCGGCCCGGACGGCGGCCATCAGCGCGCGTCGCGCGGTCCGCAGTCCGACGACGCGGACGCCCATCCGGCCGCGCGTCCGCTCGAACCAGGCCTGGAGCGGCGGATCGTCGAGCGTCTCCATCGGGCCGACGAACGTCCGACCGGAGCGATGGGCGAGGTACAGCGCTGGCAGCTCGATCGGCCCAAGGTGCGGCGAGACGAAGATCACGGGGCCGCCGACGAACGCCGCCTCGACGGTCTCCGGGGTATCGACGACGACGCGGCTGTCGAAGATCGCCGGCGTGAGGCTCGGGACGCGCAGGATCTCGAGGTAGTAGCGCGTGTCGTGGCGGAACGCGGACACGACGAGGCGCTCGAGGGCGCGGGCGTCGTGCGCCGCGGCGCGGACCCGCGGCGAGCCACGGCCGCTCGCGTCGAGCGCAGCGACGACCCGGCCGAGGTTCCGCCGGGCCTGCGCCGCGCGAGCCGGCGCCGCCTTGTACCAGAGCCATCCGACGACGTTGGCGAGGGCGACCGCCACCCCATCGGGCAGACGACAGGCGATCCACGACAGGCCGCGCAGGCCGAGGACCCGGAATCGCTGGACGGGCGTGCCGCGTTCCGTCGTGACCGTCGTGACCGGCATGACGGGCATGACCGGCATCGCGTCGCCGGACGACGTCGAGGCCGCGTCGGTAGACCGAGTCGGCACGGCGTCGGTCACGACGGGGCGAGCTCGGTCCGCGGGTCGGTTCCGGATCCGTCGGTCGCGATCGGGCCTGTCGATCCAGCGCCGTCTGCCGGCACCGATGCCCGGGGTTCGGGCTCGCCGGCCAGCA
>JANMCU010000093.1:0-7101 GCA_031361415.1 Chloroflexota bacterium
CCTCCGCGAGGATGCGATCGAGACGAGCCTCGGCCGCGATGCCTACATCCGCGCCGTCGAGGTTGCCAAGGAGGCGATCGCATCGGGCGAGGCGATCCAGGTCGTCCTGGCCCGGCGCCAGTCGTTCGGCTTGCCGATCGATCCGGCGACCGGCAGGACGCTCGACGGAATTTCGCTCTACCGCGCGCTCCGCCGGGTGAACCCGAGCCCGTACCTGTTCTTCGTCCGGACGCCGTCGTTC
Source organism: Chloroflexota bacterium (assembly GCA_031361415.1). GTDB lineage: Bacteria > Chloroflexota > Limnocylindria > Limnocylindrales > CSP1-4 > CF-46. The sequence continues at coordinate 242 of JANMCU010000093.1, forward strand.
GAGGTCGTCGGAGCCAGCCCGGAGCTGCTCCTCCAGGTCGAGGGTGACAAGCTCACGACCCATCCGATCGCGGGCACCCGGCCACGCGGGGCCGACGAGCGCGAGGACCAGCTCCTGGCCGAGCAGCTCCAGCGCGACCCGAAGGAGCGGGCCGAGCACATCATGCTCGTCGACCTCGGCCGGAATGATCTCGGCCGGGTGTCGCGGCCGGGCACCGTCACCGTCAGCAAGTACATGGAAGTCGAGAAGTACAGCCACGTCCTCCACCTCGTGTCGCACGTCGAAGGCCGCCTGAAGCCGGACCTCGATGCGCTCGACGCCCTCCGCTCGGTCTTCCCCGCCGGCACGCTGAGCGGCGCGCCGAAGGTCCGCGCGATGCAGCTGATCGCGGCCGCCGAGGGCGAGCGTCGTGGCCTGTACGGCGGCGCGGTCGGCTATCTCGGCTACGACGGCAACCTCGACACCGCGATCACGATCCGGAGCGCCGTCCTGCGCGACGGCCAGGCCCATATCCACACCGGGGCCGGAATCGTCGCGGGCTCCGTGCCGGACAAGGAGTTCGAGGAGACCGAGCACAAGGCAGCAGCGCTGCGCCGGGCGATCGAGCTGGCTGTGGCCCCTGCCGATGCCCCGCGTCCACGACCGGGACAGCGCGCCGGCGTCGCGCCGGCCGGCGTCGCGCTCGGCGGTGAACCGCGATGATCCTCGTCATCGACAACTACGACAGCTTCACGTTCAACCTGGTCCAGGCGCTCCAGGCTGCCGGGGCCGACGTCCGGGTCGTTCGCAACGACGCGATCGACCGGGCCGGGGTCGAGGCGCTGGCCGATGATCCGGGCGCGGTACTGCGCGGGATCGTCGTCTCGCCGGGGCCTGGCGACCCGTCCTCGGCCGGCGTGTCGATGGCCACGATCGGCGTTGCACGGGACCGCGCGATCCCCCTGCTCGGCGTCTGCCTCGGGATGCAATCGATGGCCGCCGTGTTCGGAGCCTCGATCGTGCGCGCCCCGACCCTCGTCCATGGCGAGGCGTCCGAGGTGACCCACGACGGCGCCGGGCTGCTGGCGGGGATGCCGCCGGCGTTCATGGCCGCCCGCTACCACTCGCTCGCGGTGGACGCCGCGACCCTGCCCGCCGAGCTCCGGGTGACCGCGATGAGCGAGGCCGACCGCGTGGTCATGGGCATCCGGCACGTCACCCTCCCCCTCGAGGGCGTCCAGTTCCACCCGGAGTCAGTGCTCACTCCACAGGGTCCCCATCTGCTCGCCAACTTCCTGCGGCAGGCGGGGGAAGGCGAGGCGTCCCGGCTCGACGACGCGACCGGGACCTTCGCCACTGCGGGCCTCGCCGAGCTCGCGGAGACGGCCCGATGAGCGAGGCGGTTCGCACGGCCCTCTCCCGGGTGATCGATGGCGAGCTCCTGTCGCGCGACGAGGCACGGCTCGCGATGGGCTCGGTCATGGACGGTGAGGCCACCCAGGCCCAGCTGGCCGCTCTGCTGGTCGCCCTCCGGATGCGCGGCGAGACGGTCGACGAGCTCACCGGGTTTGCCTCGGCGATGCGCGACCGTGCCCTCCGCGTGGATGCGCCGGCCGGGGCGATCGATGTCGTCGGCACCGGCGGCGACAAGAGCGGCACGTTCAACGTCTCGACGACCGCGGCCCTCGTGGTGGCCGCCTGCGGTGTGCCGGTCGCCAAGCACGGCAACCGGGCGATCACCTCGCGGGCGGGCTCGGCCGACGTCCTCGACGCGCTCGGCGTCCGGATCGACCACGACCCCGCGTCCGCCGGAATCGCCCTCCGCGAGATCGGCTTTGCCTTCATGTTCGCGCCGGGCTTCCACCCGGCGATGAAGCACGCCGGGCCGACCCGCGGCGAGATCGGCGTGCGGACGGCATTCAACCTGCTCGGACCGCTCACCAATCCGGCGCGCGTCTCGCGGCTGCTGGTCGGGACCGGCGACCCGGCCGCCGCGCCGAAGCTGGCCGAGGTCCTCCGCGCGCTCGGCGCCGAGCGCGCGTTCGTCGTCCACGGCGCCGCGGTCGACGAGCTGCCGCTCGACGGGACCGGCGTTCTCTATGAAGTGACGCCCGTCAGCGTCGAGCGGCGCGAGATCGAAGCCGCGTCCCTCGGCCTCGGGCGGGCGCCGACGACGCGTCTGGCCGGCGGCAGCGCGGCCGAGAACGCGACGATCGTCGAGGCGATCCTGCGCGGCGAGCCCGGCGCCCGGCGCGACGTCGTGCTCCTGAACGCCGGTGCGGCGCTGGTCGTGGCAGGCGCCGCGGCCACGATCGAGGAGGGGATCGAGCGGGCCGGTCTGACGATCGACGCCGGGCTCGCGATGGACCTCCTCGGATCGCTTCGGGCCGAGCGTCGCGTCGCCGAAGCGGCACGCGCGGTCGGCGAGGCGGCACGGGCATGACGATCTCGGATCGCGAGGAGCGCGACGAGGTCGAGCGACTGCCGCCCGACGAGGACGGGCCGGACGCGGGCGACACGAGCAGCCGCAACATCGTCGAGGAGATCGCGGCACAGCGACGCGAGGACATCCGCGAGGAGATGGCCCGGCTGTCCCTCGACGACCATCTCGCGATCGCCGAGTCGACCCCGCCGCCGCGCCGGATCCTCGAGCGGCTCGCTGCGCCGGGACTCCACCTGATCGCCGAGATCAAGCGCTCCTCTCCGTCAGCCGGCGAGATCGCCCGACCGGATGAGGACATCGTGGCCCGGGCGCGCGCCTACGAGGCGGGCGGCGCGGCCGCGATCTCCGTCCTGTGCGAGCCGCACTGGTTCGGCGGCTCCGTCGACGACCTGCGCGCAGTCCGGGCGGCGGTCTCGATCCCGGTGCTGGCCAAGGAGTTCGTGGTCGAGGAGATCCAGCTGCCCCATCTCCGGGCCGCCGGCGCCGACCTCGTCCTGCTGCTTGCGGTCCTGCATCCGCGCGCGCGGCTCGCCGACCTCGTCGAGCGGGCGCTCGAGATCGGGTTGGAGCCGCTCGTCGAGGCGCACGACGAGCGTGAGCTCGAGGATGCCCTCTCGACGAAGGCGCGCCTGATCGGGATCAACAACCGCGATCTCCGGACCCTTGCGGTCAATACGGATCGGGCCATCCGGCTGCGCGAGATGGTCCCGGACGACCGGCTCGTGGTGGCCGAATCCGGCGTGCGCGATCCGGCCACGGTCGCCGCCTGGCGCGCCGTCGGGTTCGATGCGGCGCTCGTCGGGGAGGCCCTGGTCCGGGCCGGCGATCCGGCCGCGGCGGCGCGCTCGTTCGTCGCAGCCGGCCGGCCGCCGGTCGACCCGGCCAACCGAGCGGCCACCGCGTTCGTGAAAGTCTGCGGGATCACGGACCCGGAGGGGGTCCTGGCCGCAGTCCGGAGCGGGGCGGACGCGATCGGGCTGAATCTCGTGCCGGGCACGCCCCGGGAGCTCCGGCTGCAGGAGGCGGTTGCGCTCGCTCGCGTGGCCCGATCGCTCGCGGCGGCGCCTCCCCAGGTCGTGGCGATCACGGCCGACGCCGGGCCGGAGCGACTCGCCGAGATCGTGGCTGCCCTCGATCCGGACGTTGTGCAGTTCAACGGCGACGAGACGGTTGAGGAGGTTGCTGCCGCCGGCCGATCGGCGTGGAAGGCGATCCGGGTGTCGGACTCGGAGGGCGCGCATTCGGTCGTCGAGCGCGCGCGCCGCTATCTCGATGCCGGTGCCGATCGGATCCTGCTCGACGCCGCGGGCGGCCCATATCCGGGCGGCACCGGGATCCGGATCGCGACCGATCTGGCGACCGCGGTCGCGCGCGAGGTGCCGGTCCTGCTCGCGGGAGGGCTCGACCCGGCCAACGTCGGCTCGGCCCTCCGCGATGTCGCCGCGATCGGCGTCGACTCCGCGTCGGGCACCGAGCGACCGGCCGTCGCCGGCCAGCGCCGGACGAAGGATCCGCTCCGGGTCGCCTTGTTCGTCAAGCGTGCGAAGGCTGCCCGCCTCGACCGGCCGAACCTCGCCGTCCGGCCCACTCCGGTCCCGGCCGGGCTGCTCGCCGCGGATGCGGCCGGCCGCTGGGGGGTCGATCGCCAGTTCGGTGGCCGCTATGTCCCCGAGACACTGATGGCGGCCCTCGAGCAGCTCGAGACCGCGTATCTCGCGATCCGCCACGACCCCGTCTTCTGGTCCGAGCTGCGCGAGCTCCTCGCTCGCTACGCCGGCCGCCCGACCGCGCTGTATCGGGCCGATCGTCTGGCCTACGAGGTCCTCGAACGGGCCGTCGCCTTCGATCCGACGGCGCGTCTCCCGCACCGGCTGCGGCTCTATCTCAAGCGCGAAGACCTCGCCCACACCGGCGCCCACAAGATCAACAACGCCCTCGGCCAGGCGCTGCTGACCCGTCGGCTCGGCAAGGAGCGGGTGATCGCCGAGACCGGGGCCGGCCAGCACGGAGTCGCGACGGCCACGGCGTGCGCCCTGCTCGGCCTGCCCTGCGTCGTGTTCATGGGTGCGGTCGACATCGAGCGCCAGCAGCCGAACGTCCTCCGGATGCGCGCCCTCGGTGCCGAGGTCCGGCCGGTCACCTCGGGCACCGCGACCCTCAAGGACGCGGTCAACGACGCGATGCGCGACTGGGTGACGAACGTCGAGACGACCCACTACGTCCTCGGCTCGGCGATGGGGCCGCATCCGTACCCGACGATCGTGCGCGACCTGCAGCGCCGTCTCGGTGACGAGGCGGCCGCCCAGGTCGTCGACGTCGAGGGCCGGCTGCCGGACCTCGCCCTGGCCTGCGTCGGCGGCGGCTCGAACGCGATCGGGCTGCTCGATCGGTTCATCGGCGAGCCGTCTGTCCGGCTGGCAGTTGCGGAGGCAGCAGGCGACGGAATCGAGACCGGACGTCATGCCGCCGCGCTCGCGGGCGGCACGCCCGGGATCCTCCACGGGTCGCGCTCGATGATGCTCCAGGACACTGACGGCCAGGTCCTCGAGGCCCATTCGGCGTCGGCCGGGCTCGACTACCCGGGCGTCGGACCGCAGATCGCGGCGCTGGCCGCGGCCGGCCGGGTCGAGGTCGAGGCCGCGACCGACGACGAGGCGTTCGAGGCGATGCGCTGGCTGTCGCGGGCCGAGGGGATCCTGCCTGCGCTCGAGAGCGCGCACGCGCTGGCGGTGCTGCCCCGCCTGTTGGCAGGCACCGGCGGGCCTGAGCTGGCAGGAGCTGGCGCGGGCGCCGATGGGCGGGCCGCGTGGCCCGAGGAGGCGATCGTTCTCGTCGGCCTGTCGGGGCGCGGCGACAAGGACCTGCTGCAGTTCGGCCGCTGGATCGAGGAGCACGAGGCGTGAGCGCGACGTCGGCGCCGCCGGTGACCGGCACCAACGACACCGCCGGCGCACGCCGGATCGCGGCCGCCTTCGCCGCCGCCCGGAGCGCCGGCCGGATCGCGCTCGTCCCGTACGTCGTCGCCGGCTACCCGGACGGGGCCACGAGCCTGCACATCGCGGTGGCCGCGATCGACGCCGGGGCGGATCTCGTCGAGATCGGCCTGCCGTACTCGGATCCCTTGGCCGACGGCGCGACCCTCCAGCGTGCGTCCCAGGTGGCGCTGCGTAACGGCGCGACCCTCGAGGGCAGCCTCCGGCTGATCGAGGACATCGCCGCGGCGCGCCCCGAAACGCCGATCGTCCCGATGGGCTACGCCAACCAGTTCCTCGGCGGCGGGGATGGCCGAGCCGCTGCCGAGCGCCTGTCGCGCGCCGGTGCTGCCGGCGTGATCGTGGCCGACCTCACGCCGGACGAGGGCGGCCCGTTCGAGGCGGTCGCCCGCGAGCACGACCTCGCCGTCATCTACCTGGTCGCCCCGACGACACCGCCGGCCCGCCGGGCGACGGTGGCCGCACGCAGCGGCGGGTTTCTCTATTGCGTGTCACTCATCGGCGTGACCGGGGCGCGATCCTCGCTTCCACCCACGGTCGGCGAGCTCGTCCGCGACGTGCGCGCGGTGTCGCCTGTTCCCGTTGGCGTCGGCTTCGGGGTGAGCCACCCGGCCCACGTCACCGCGATCGCCGAGGCCGGCGCCGACGGCGTCATCGTCGCGAGCGCGCTGGTCGACGCGCTCGGCCCGGACGGAACCGACGTGGCCGCGATGGAGCGCCTCGTCCGCGAGCTCGCCGCGGCCACCGAATGGGTCGATCCCGCTCTGAGGCGATGACGAAGCTGATTGCCGTGACGATCGAGCACACTTCGAAGAAGACATTCGCGACCGCGGCCGACTGGCCCGGCTGGAGCCGGTCCGGCAAGACCGAGGAGCTCGCTCTCGCCGCACTGGCCACGTACGCGCCGCGCTACGCGGTGGTCGCGGCCGCCGACGTCCGTCCGTTTGCGATCGGGGCGACCGTCGACGATCTCGCCATCGTCGAACGGCTCCCGGGCTCGGCCGGTACCGACTACGGCGTGCCGAGCCGGCCGACCGAGCACGACACCCGCCCGACCGATGCCGACGAGGCCGCCCGGCTGGCCGGTCTCGTTGAGGCCGCGTGGGCACTGTTCGACCGGACCGCGGTGGCTGCGCCCGAGGAGCTCCGCAAAGGCCCGCGCGGCGGCGGCCGGAGCACGTCGAAGGTCGTCGCCCACGTCATGGACGCCGATCGGGCTTATGCCAACGAGATGGGGATCAAGGTCCGGGAGTTCGCTCCCGATGACCGGGCTGCGGTCGAGGCGATGAGGTTGGCGAGTCTTTACCTGCTGCGTGCCGCCCGCGATGGCCTGCCGCTGGCCGGCCGTCGCTGGCCCGCCCGCTACGCCGCCCATCGGATCGCCTGGCACGCGCTCGATCACGCGTGGGAGATCGAGGACCGAACCGAATAGGGCGGAGTACGGA
>JANMCU010000118.1:0-16003 GCA_031361415.1 Chloroflexota bacterium
ATGCGGTCGGCGGTGGCGGGGTCCAGCGTGCGGCCACCGAAGAGGCGTTCGAACATCGTGTCTCCGAGTCTGCGGGCAGGCGCAATCGTGCCATATCGGGCGGCCAGATCGATGTCGAGCCGATGACGAGCGGACTCGAAGCAGCCCTTCGGATGCCCCCGATCGAGTAGGCTTCCGCCTCGTGGACCGCTCAAGCGACGTCGCCGCCGGCGACACCGGATCCGCCTCGCTCGCCGGCCGATCGAAGGTCGTGATCGTCATGCCCGCCTACAACGCGGCCAGGACGCTCGAGCGGACGTACGCCGACATCCCGCACGACATCGTCGACACCATCATCCTCGTCGACGACGTGTCGAAGGACGAGACCGTCGAGATCGCCCGCCAGCTCGGGCTCGACGTGATCATCCACCAGCAGAACCTGGGCTACGGCGGCAACCAGAAGACCTGCTACGAAGCGGCTCTCCAGCAGGGCGCCGATATCGTCGTCATGCTCCACCCGGACTACCAGTACGACGCCACCCGGATCCCGGACCTGATCGCTCCGATCATTCGCGGCGAGAAGCACCTGATGCTCGGCAGCCGGTTCCTCGGCGATCCGCTGGCAGGCGGGATGCCGCGCTGGAAGTACCTCTCGAACCGGTTCCTGACCGGCGTCGAGAACGTCGCGTTCGGGCTCCGCCTGTCCGAGTACCACACCGGGCTGCGGGCTTACAGCCGGCGCCTGCTCGAAACGATTCCGTACGAGCTCAACAGCAACGACTTCGTGTTCGACCAGGAGCTGATCGCCCAGGTCGTGGCGGCCGGGATGGGCCGGCGAATCGGCGAGATCGCGGTCCCGACCCGCTACTTCGAGGAGGCCAGCTCCGTCGGTTTCAAGCGCAGCGTCGTCTACGGGCTGTCGACGCTCCGGGTCGTCGCGCGCTACGTGCTCCACCGGATCGGCCTCCGGCGGAGCGCCCAGCTGACGGCGCGTCGACCCCAGCCGCCGACCACGGCCGGCTGAACGGGTCTACTCGGGATGCGGCGCGGCCCGATCCTGCGCGCGATCGTCGGGGCGGCGATCTCGGTCGCGGCCCTGTGGTTCGTCCTGCGCGGCACCGACCTCGCGAAGACGGCCGACATCCTCAGCCGGGCCGACCTGCGCTGGTTCGCCCTCGGCGCGTCGTTCATGGCGCTCGATCTCGCGTTCCGCGCCCTGCGTTGGCAGCGCCTCCTCCGCCCGATCGCAACGGTCAGCTATCGGGCGATGCTCGGCTACCTGCTGATCGGTTACCTGGCCAACAACATCCTGCCGGCGCGGCTCGGCGAGCTGATCCGCAGCCACTATCTCGGCGACCGCGAGGGGATCAGTCGCGCGGCGGCGCTCGGGACGGTCGTCGTCGAGCGGATCGTCGACCTGGTCGCCTGCGTGGCGATCGCGGCGACGGCGCTCCTGATCCTGAGCGTCCGTGGTGTCGTCGCCAACGCCGTCCTGCTCGGCGCCGCGGTGACCGGCCTGTTCCTGATTGCGCTCACGGTCGGGATCGTCGCCCACCGGATCCCCGGGCTGGACCGGATCCGCGCGCTGATCGACGGCTATCCGCGGATCCGCGACGTCGCCCGGAGCCTCCAGGAGGGGCTGGCGGTCGCCGCCCGGCCGCGAACCGTCGGCGAGGCGATCCTCGTGAGCGGCGCCTCATGGATCATGGCGGTCCTCGCGTTCGCCGCGATCGGCCAGGCGCTCGGGCTCCAGCTGTCGATGGCGCAAGCGGCGCTCATTGTTTCGGGTGTCGCGCTCGTCAGCGCGGTTCCGGCCGGTCCGTCCAACCTCGGCACATACGAGCTGGCGGCGCAGGAGCTGGGCAAGGCGGTCGGTCTCGAGCAGTCGTCGGCCCTCGCCCTCGGGATCCTGGCCCACCTCGCGATCCTGGCGGTCACCTCGATCGGCGGCGCGATCGCGTTCGCCCGCCTCGGCTGGCGGGCGTCGACGGAGGGTAGCGCCGCCGGTCGGTGACGTCAGACGGCCGGGGCGGACTCGAATGCCATCGGCGGCGTGATCGCGACGTCCGGCGCAGTCGCGGGGTGTGCCGACGCGGCGCCGGCGGCGCCGTGGGCCGGTGCCCGGTCGTACGACTCGAACGCCAGCGGGCCGCCGCCGGCGCGCGTCACGCGGTGGAACTCGAGCGTGTACGACTCGTACATCTCGTCGATCAGGCTCACGGCGCTGACGTGATCGGGTCGGCCGGCGGCGGCGCGCGCTTCGGCCCGGCCGGTCCACATGCAGAACGACAGGCACGACCCGCCAGTGGCCTGGGGACCCTTGAAGTAGTGGACGAAGCCCGGGGACGTCGCCGCTTCCTGGTGGGCGAGCTCGTCGAAGAGCGCCAGCCGCGCCTCGTCGGAATCGGCCCGGCGGATCGACCGGAAGGCGACCAGATACCAGTCGCCGTCGCCGAGCTCGGATGACGCGTCCTGCCAGTTGAACGCGTCCGCAATCGGCAGCGTCGCATAGCTCTCGGAGACGGGAGCGAGGCGCTGCAGAAGGTCCATCTGGTTCTGGAGAATAGGCTTCTCCGCAGGATTGTCAAATACTGAGATTGGACTATTCCGGATGTCGGGAGTCATGAGACGAAAGTCCCGTCGCCAGCCCACCGACGATGGAGTTCGCTGCCCCGGGCAACAGCCGGGCGACGCGGGTCCTCCATGCAAGGCCGCAGCGTCCCTCCGGGCCGATCACGCCGATCGCTGCGACGATCCCGTCTTCTCGAAATATGGGAGCGGCGATGGCCACGCTGCCGGAAATGACCTCGCCCACGGATCGCGCGACGCCGCTCGTGATGATGTCCGCGAGGTCGGCCCGCAGCCGATCCGGATCGGGGCCCGGCGGTCCCGGCAGCGGCTCCAGGGCCATGACCTCGTCGACGATGTCCTGCGGCGCAAATGCCAGCAGCGCCTTGCCGAGCGCCCCGCTCTGAAGAGGAAGGTTGGTCGTCGGCGCGATCGTGACCCGGAGCGCCTGGCTCGACGGGATCTCGTGGAGGCAGACTGCGGCCAGCCCGAGGCGCCGGACGATCACCGCGGTCTCGCCGGTCTCCTCGGCCAGCAGGCGGAGGACCGGATCGGCCGTCTTGATCAGCTCCTCGGCGGTGACGTTCGCGCCGCTGCCGATGATCAGGCGCGGTCCGAGCCGGTAGCCTCCATCCCGCCGGTCGATGAAACCGAACTCGGCCAGGGTCCGGAGGTAGCGATAGATCGTCGAGACCGGTGTCTCGAGGAGCGTGCTCAGCTCGTCGGCCCGGATCTCGCCGCGATCGGCGATCGTGAGGAGCACGCGCAGGCCGCGCGCGAACGACGTGTCCTCATGGGCCTCCTCGGGCGGACGGTCACGTGCGGTCGTCATCGCCGTTCCCCCCCGCCATGTGGTCGTCCGATCCGTCCGTTCGAAGGTCGCCCGTCGGATCGAATGCCGCACGCGCGATCTCACCGCTTCGGACCGCCGCCGCCAGGCCGTCGATGGACGCAACGTGTTCGTCCATCGAGAGATACGGCACGTGCCTCCGGACGGCGGCAACCGCCCGGGCGGTGCCGTGGCCCGGCCGCTGCCCGCGCAGCTCGATCGCCTGGGCACCGACGGCCAGCTCGATCGCGACCATCGTCGCCCCGAGCTCGACCATCCCGGCCAGACGCCGGGCGGCGAGCGGCGCCATCGTCGTTCGATCCTCGATTCCCTCGGCGTGGGCGGTCGACGTCAGCTCGAAGGAGACGGGCGCGGCGAGCAGGCGAGCTTCCACGGCCAGACTCTGGGCGGCGAGGCTGAGATACGTCAAGCCCGCATGCGTCGTCCCGGCGTCCGGCACCAACCCAGTCGGCAGTCCGGACCACAGTGGGTAGAGGCCCTTGACGACCCGCTCCGAACCGACCCCGAGCGCGCTGGCGAGGACGATTCGGAAGGAGTCGAGGGATGCCGCGAGCGGCAGGATCTCGAAGTTGGCGACTGATACGACGCGAGCCTCCTCGGGCACGACGATCGGGTTGCCCTGCGAGGCGTTCAGCTCGATCGCAAGCACGGCATCGAGGTTCGCCAGCGCGTCCCGGCAGGCGCCCTGGACCTGGGGCAGGTTCCGGAAGCTCAGGGGATCCTGGAGGTTGCGGGCTCCTCCCGGCTCATGGATCGCGCTGCCATCCAGGAGCGCGGCGAGCCGGGCCAGCGTCGCGACGAGCCCGGGATACGGCCGGACGCGCCCGATCGCCGGGTGGATCATGGACGGATTCGCCGCGAACCCGTCGAGGCTGACGGCACCGGCGACCTCCATCGCGTCGAGCAGGCTCGCGCTATCCGCGGTCGCGAGCGTGGCCCACCCGGTCGAGAAGGCGTTGTTGTCGAGGAGCGCGGTGCCCTCGCCCGGCGCGAGCTCAAGGTCGCCGACGAGCACGACAGCGAGCTCGGCCAGTGGCGCGAGATCCGCCTGCCCGACCGACCCCGTCGCGTGGAGCGGCGGCGCCTCGCCGCCGTTCAGCGCAGCCACGAGCCGCTCGGCGAGCTCCGGCCGGACGCCCGGCGAGCCCTCCGCGAAGTGATTGGCGAGACGTACGATCGTGGCCCGGACGACATCGTCGGCGACGCGCGGCCCCTGGCCGACGAGATGATGGGCGAGCATCCACGACGAGTAGCCGGCCGCGTCGCCGGCGGCCACGCCGATCCGCTTCAGGACCCCGACGCCGGTCGTCGTGCCGTAGATCGGCTCGCCCGACTCGATCGAGGCCATCACGATCCCGTGGGTCCGCTCCATGCTGGCGCGGGCATCGGCATCGAGCGCCACCGGTTCCCCGTGGCGGGCCACCCGAACCACCGCGTCGCGATCGAGGTCGTGCCCGGTCAGGACGACGGTCATGCGGCTTCTCCTGGGCAGTGCTCGACGAGGAGCACGACGAAGCCCGCCCGGGGACCGGACGGGCTTCGTCGAAATGCGAGAACCGAGTGGCTATCCGCTGATCAGGCCCTGGGCGATCAGGAACGCCTTGGCGACGACGGCCACGTCCTTCTGGTTGACGGCGACGTCGACGCCCATCGTGGTGAGCGCCTCGGTCGTGATCTTTGCGGAAGCGTCGTTGAGGATCTTCTCGAACGCTGTGGCATCGACCTTGGCCAGGTAGTCGTTGCGGACGAGCGGCGCGAGGTTCTCGGCCGGCTGCGTCTTCTTGTCGTCGTCGAGGACGACGAAGCCGAACTGGGCGATGGCGGGCTGGGTCGAGCAGAACTCGGCGACATCGATCGCCTTGCCCTGGAGCGCGGTCGCCATCGGGACGTCGCACGCGCCGAGCGCGACGCGCTTGGCCGGCGGATAGGTGAGCCCGTACGTCTTGAGCGCGCCCGCGCAGAGCGGGTTCGTGTCGCAGTCGGCCGGGAGGCCCCACTTGAGGTCGGCTTGATGGGCGGCGAGGTCGCTCATCTTGGTGAGGGCGAGGGTTGACGCCGTGTCGGGACGGACGGCGAAGGCATTCGTGTCCGTTCCGGGTGCGATGGCGAGCACGGTGATGTTCTTGGTCTTGGCATCGAGCGCCGCCTGGAGGGCGGTCGCGTTGGCCTGGCCGTCACCGCTGACCTTCGTCGGGTCGTAGAAGCCGAGGCCCGAGCCGACGTACTCCGCGACGAGATCGATCTGACCCGCGTCCATGATCGGAATGCGCTGCTGGCGCGAGCCGAGGCCGAATTTGCGGACGACCTTGTAGCCAGCCGCCTCCAGGACCTGGGCGTAAATCTCGCCGACGAGCTTGGACTCGTAGAAGTTGTCCGAGCCGATCCGGATGTCGGCCTTCGCGGCCGCGGATGCCGGAGCGGTCGACGGGGTCGTGCTCGCCGGAGCGGTCGACGGTGTCGTGCTGGCGGGGGCGGTTGACGGTGGCGTGGTCGCGCCTGTCGAGCAGGCGCTGATCAGCACCAGCAACGTCAATCCGAGCCCCAGCACGCGGGGTGTCCGCATGTGGATGTCCTCCTCAAACCTGCCGCGGGGAGCGGCATCGCCCGCGTACATTACCAGCGGACTCGCTGCGCGTCGCCTGATGGTGCCTAAGTGGCTCCGCTCGGTGCCGGAGCCGCAACGTCTGGTCCACCGACCACCGAGGCCGGACCGGACGAACCCCGCAGTGGCGCCCGGCGGAGCGCCCGCGGAGTCAGTCGACGTTGCGCCCAGGCCAGGATGAGATCCACGCCGATCGCGAGGCCGGCGACGAGAATGGCGCCGCAGTAGATCGAGGGGGTACCGGCATCGCCCTGGCTCAGCCCGTCGAAGATGAACCGGCCCAGGCCGCCGCCGCCGAGGATGGCCCCGATCGTGGCGGTCGCGATCACCTGGAGGGTTGCGGTCCGCAGCCCGCCGACGAGGATCGACGATGCGAGCGGGATCTCGATCCGGGCGAGGATCTGTCGCTCGGACATGCCCATTCCCCGGCCGGCCTCGATGAGGTCCCGATCGACCGACCGGAGCCCGGCGTAGGTCGACACGAGAAGCGGCGGGATCGCAAGGAACGTCATCGCGAGGAAGATCGGCAGGAACGTCAGGCCGAAGCCCGGGTCGTACCCGAGGATCGGCGCCAGGGTCAGGGTCAGGGGCAGCGGGATGACCATCATCGCGTAGGACGGCACCGCCCGGCCGATGTTGGCCAGGTTGATCGCGAGCCCGGACCCGCGGTTCGTGTGTCCGACGTAGAGCCCGATCGGGATCGCGATCAGCAGCGCCAGCAGGACCGACGATCCGGCGATGACGAGATGCTCCTGCAGTCGGTTCGGGATTCCGGTGGCGCCCGTCCAGTTCGCCGGGTCGACGAAAAACGCGACGATCTGGTCCATCAGCCGGCGCCCACGCGGGCGTGGGCCCACGGCGTGATCAGCCGCTCGATGCGAACGAACAGGAAGTCGGCCGAGAACGCGAGCAGGACCGACAGGATGGCGCCGAGGAGGTACTTCGTCGGAAAGAAGGTCTGGATCCCCTCCGTGATGAGCTGCCCGAACCCGCCGAACGTGTCGCCGCCGAGCACCGACGCGACCGTCGCGAGTCCGATCGTCGTCACGCTCGCGAGGCGGATGCCGGCGATCATCAGGGGAACGGCGAGGGGCAGCTCGACCCGGAACAGCCGCTGGCGGCGGGTGTAGCCCATCCCTTCGGCAGCTTCGAGGATCTCCGCCGGCACCGATGTGAAGCCGGCGGCGAAGCTGCGGAACAGGATGAGCAGCGTGTAGGTCGTGAGCGGGATCAGGGCCGTGATCAGCTCCAGGTGCGTGATCGGAACCAGCAGCGCGAACGCGGCAAGGCTCGGGATCGTGTAGAGGAGTCCCGTGATCGCCGTCACCGGCGCGTAGACCCGCGGCTGGCGGACCGCCCACACGGCGAGCACGAGCGAGACGACGATCCCCAGGATCAGCGGCAGGATCGTCAGCTCGAGATGCTGGGCGAGCCGTTCGCCGATCTGCCCGAGATGGTCGGCGAGCCAGCCGAAATCGAAGATCTTCGTGCCGGGCGGCATCTCAGGCCTCGGCTTCGACGACGTCCGGCGTTGCTCCCGGATCGCCGGCCGGATCCGGGTCGCCGACCTCTGGCTCCGCCGGTGGGACCTGGTCGAACGCCGCCGCGTGCTCGCCCTCGCGCATCTTGTCGGCGATCGTATCGATCGACAGGAGGCCCTGGACCGCGCCGGTTCGGTCGACGACGATCCCGGTCTGGACGTCGGCGTCGAGCATCATCGAGAGCGCGTCCTTGAGGGTCGTCCGCTTGTTGAGCTGGGGGGAGCTCGGGTTGGCCAATGACTCGGTCAGCGTCCCATCGGCCGGGATGTCGCCGTGGGCCACCCAGCCGATCGGCCGGTTGGCGGAATCGATCATGAGCAGGTAGCGGAGCGGATCGTCGAGGGCCCGTCGGCGCGCATCGGCCGCGGCGTCACCGGGTCGGGCGGTGACGGCCGGTCGGACTGGGACGTCGGACACGCGCAGGAGCGACAGGCGCTTGAGGCCGCGGTCCTGGCCAACGAAGCGGGCGACGAACTCCGACGCGGGCGCGGCGAGGATGTCGAGGGGCCGTCCGAACTGGGCGAGGATGCCGCCGGTCTGGAAGACGGCGACGAGGTCGCCCATCTTGATCGCCTCGTCGATGTCGTGGGTCACGAACAGGATCGTCTTGGCGATCGTCTCCTGGAGCCGCAGGAACTCGTTCTGGAGGCGGTCTCGGACGATCGGGTCGACCGCGCCGAACGGCTCGTCCATGAGCATGATCGGCGGATCGGCCGCGAGCGCTCGAGCCACGCCGACGCGCTGGCGTTCGCCGCCCGACAGCTGGCTCGGAAAGCGGTCGCGGTACTTCGCCGGGTCGAGCCCGACGAGACCGAGGAGCTCCTCGGAACGCTCGCGCAGGCGGGCCTTCGGCCAGCCGAGGAGACGCGGCACGGTGGCCACGTTGTCACCGATCGTCTGGTGCGGGAACAGGCCGACCTGCTGGATGACGTAGCCGATGCTCCGCCGGAGGTCGGTCAGCTCGCGCGTCGAGGCGTCCACGCCGTCGATCAGGATCTTCCCCGACGTCGGCTCGATCAGGCGGTTGATCATCTTGAGCGACGTCGTCTTGCCGCACCCGGACGGACCGACGAGGATGCAGATCTTGCCCGCCGGAACCTTGAGCGACAGGTCGTTGACCGCGCCCGGCGTGGGCTTGTTCTTGTCCTTCCCGCTCGGCGCGTCGTAGCGCTTCGTCACGTGCTCGAATTCGACGGTCGCGGCTTGACGAGGTTGAACGGCCATCGGCGCTGCGATCCTCCTGAGGGACGGCTCGGACAGGGACGCGCGGCTGGAGAAGCGACAGTACCGCATCGCGGATCGTCGGCGATACTGCCTTCCTGATGAGGATCTCCGCAATCCGGATCGAGCGCCTGAGGGTGCCGCTCGATCCGCCGTTCCCGGCCGCTTGGGACCCCGTTCCGCGCACCGCTTTCCCGATCACGATCGTCCGGGTCGAGACCGACGAGGGTGTCGTCGGGATCGGATCCGGCGACACGATGGACGGGTTCGCGGCGTACGAGCACCTCTTCATCGGCGCCGATCCGCTGGCGATCGCCCGCCACGTCCGGGCGCTCGAGACGATCGACTTCCATGCCGGCCGCTACTGGCCGTTCGAGGTCGCGCTCTGGGACATCACGGGAAAGGTTGCCGGGTTGCCGGTTGCGACTCTCTTCGGCGGGGCGCTCGACGGGATCCCGGCCTACGCGTCGTGCGGGATGCTGCTGCCGCCCGCGGCCCGCGCCGAGGCGACGGTCCGGCTCCGCGAGGAGGGGTTTCGGGCCGTGAAGATCCGGATCGATCCGAGGCGCCTGGACGAGGGACTGGCCGCCGTGATCGCCACCCGCCGCGCCGTCGAGGACACGATGGCGATCATGGTCGATATCAACCAGGGCTGGCGGATGGCCGGCGACGTGTCCGCCTCCCTGGACGTCGTCGCCGCCCGGCGCGTCGCCGCCCAGCTTGCCGAGCTGGACGTTCTGTGGCTCGAGGAGCCGCTGGCCGGGACGGACCTGCGCGGGCTGGCCGCGCTGCGCGCCTCCGCTCCGGGCATCCGGATTGCCGGCGGCGAGATGACCCGGACGTTCGCGGACGGCCTCGCCGCGCTGGACGCCGACGCGTTCGACGTCTACCAGCCGGACGTCGTCCTGGCCGCCGGGATGCTCCGGACGCGAACGATCGCGGAGGTGGCGCTGGCCCGCAACCGCTGGTTCACGCCGCACACCTGGACGAACGGGATCGGGCTGCTCGCGAACCTGCACGTGGCGGCCGGCGTCGGCGGCGGACCGTTCATCGAGTTCCCCTACGACCCGCCGGCCTGGACGCCCGAGCGACGCGACGCCGTCCTCGCCGAGCCGATCCGGCCGGGCGCGGACGGGGTCCTGCGGGTGCCGATGGCGCCCGGGCTCGGAATCGTCCTCGACGAGGCCGCGATCCGGCGGTACGGCTCGTGACCGGCACTGCCGAGAAGCCGGCCAGGCTCACGACGGCCGACTGGCTCGCCCGGGCGGCAGCCGTCGTGCCCCGAACCGAGGCGTTCATCGACGGCCGGTTCGCGGCCGCGGCATCCGGCGAGACCTTCGCCGACGTCGCCGGCCGCGACGGCTCGACGATCGCCCAGATCGCCTCGGGCGGCGTGGAGGACGTCCGCCGGGCCGTAGCCGCCGCCCGCGCCTCCTTCGACGATCGACGTTGGTCCGACCGCGCCCCGGTCGATCGCAAGAAGGTCCTCCTCCGGTTCGCCGAGCGCATCCGCGAGCAGCGCGATGAGCTCGCCCTCCTCGAGTCGCTCGACGTCGGCAAGCCGATCCGCGACACGCTCGCGGTCGACGTCCCGTCCGCCGCGAAGACGATCCAGTGGTACGCCGAGACGATCGACAAGGTCTACGGCGAGGTCGGCCCGACGGGCCCGGACGCCCTGTCGTTCGTGACCCGCGAGCCGATCGGGGTCGTGGCCGCGATCGTGCCCTGGAACTACCCGCTCATCATCACGGCCTGGAAGATCGGGGCGGCGCTTGCGACGGGCAATTCCGTGGTCCTGAAGCCGGCGTCGCAGTCGCCGCTGTCGGCGCTCCGTCTGGCGGAGCTGGCCTCCGAGGCGGGCCTGCCGGACGGCGTCTTCAACGTTGTTCCCGGGCTGGGCGCGATCGTCGGCCCGGCGCTGGCCCGTCATTCGTCGGTCGACAAGATCACCTTCACCGGCTCGACGGACGTCGGGAAGTCGCTCCTGCGGGCGGTCGGCGAGAGCGACGTCAAGGCGATCACGCTCGAGCTCGGCGGCAAGAGCCCGCAGGTCGTCCTGGCCGATGTCGGCGACCTCGAGGCGGCCGCGTCGGCGATCGGCTGGGGGATCTTCTACAACAGCGGCCAGACCTGCAACGCCGGCTCGCGGCTCGTCGTCCATCGCTCGGTCCGGGAGGAGCTGGTCGAGCGGATCGCGGCGCTCGGGCAACAGCTCGCCCCCGGGGAGCCGCTGGATCCCGCGACGCGGCTGGGCGCGATCGTCGACGAGCGTCAGCTGGAAAAGGTCCTCGGCTATGTGACCCTGGGCCGCGGGGAAGGCGCCCGAGTCGTCGCGGGGGGCGAGCGGGTGCGCGAGGAGAGTGGCGGCTATTTCGTCCCGCCCACGATCCTCGACGGGGTCTCGAATTCGTGGCGTGTGGCGCGCGAGGAGATCTTCGGGCCGGTTCTCACCGTCACCGAATTCGAGGACGAGGCCGACGCGCTCCGGATCGCCAACGACACGCCGTTCGGGCTCGCTGCCGGGATCTGGACGCGCGACGTGAAGAAGGCCCACCGGCTGGCCCGCGCGATCCGGGCCGGGACGGTCTATGTCAACACCTTCGACACCGCCGACATCACCGTCCCGTTCGGTGGCTTCAAGCAGTCCGGGTTCGGGCGGGACAAGGGGATGGCGGCCCTCGATGGCTACACCCAGCTGAAGACCACGTGGATGGACCTGTCCGGTGACTGAGCGTCCGGGGCTGTCTCTCCGAGCTGCGGCGCCGATTCTCGCCGGGCGAGCACATGCGACGCGTTTCGCAGGTCCGGGCCGCCACAAGCCCCGTTCGGACCCCGAATCCGCACGTTTGTGGCGCTCCATGCACAGAACTGACAGGTTCGGACGGATATCTCGTCACATGTGCTCGCCCCAGGAGAATCGCGGCATGACGACCGACGACGCGTTCCCGCGGTTGGGGGCGAGGCGCCCGATTCCCACCCGATGGGGGTATCCGATTCGTTTCGCTCGATCCGCCTTCCTGCGATCACTCCACGGCCCTGAATCTGCGTGGATCTCACGCCTCACGGGCATTCACCGCACCTCGGCGATGGACCTCGTCCGATACGCCCAGCCCACGGGAATCACGGCATGACGACCGACGACGAGCTGCTTGCCGCCGCGCTCGGCGCGCCGTCCGCCGATCCCGGGGCCCCCACCGGCGAGATCGCCCCGCGCCGCCAGCGCCACGGCGGCCGCGCCACCGGCGAACGTTCGCGGCTGCCCCAGCAGCGACCGTGGGCCCAGCCCAGGATCCGCGTCCGGCCGACCGAGATCGTCTCTGCGGACGAGCTCGAATCGATTCATCTCGCCTCGCTCCGCGTCCTCGAAGAGATCGGGATGGACTTCCTCGATGACGGGGCGAGGGAGGTTCTGCGGGCGGCGGGCGCGCGGGTGGAGGCCGGCACCCAGCGGGTGCGCTTCGATCGCGACATGGTCCTCGAGCGGATCAAGACCGCGCCCGCGCAGTTCACGCTCCACGCGACGAACCCGGCGCACAACCTGGAGATCGGCGGCGACTGGACCGCGTTCGGCTCGGTGGCTTCCGCTCCCAATGTCGCCGACCTGGACCGCGGCCGGCGGATCGGCAACCGGGCCGATTACCAGAACCTGATCCGGCTCTGCCAGATGCTCAACCCGGTCCATTTCTTCGCCGGCTACCCGGTCGAGCCGATCGACATCCACGCCTCGATCCGCCACCTCGACGCGCTCTGGGACCTGCTGACGCTCGCCGACAAGCCGATCCATGCGTACTCGCTTGGCCGCCAGCGGATCACCGACGCGATCGAGATGGCCCGGATCGCCCGCGGCCTCGACGACGCGACGCTCGACCGCGAGCCGTCGCTGTTCACCGTCATCAACTCGTCGTCGCCGCTGCGGCTGGACACGCCGATGCTCCACGGCATCCTCGAGATGTCGGCCCGCAACCAGGTCATCGTCATGACCCCGTTCACGCTCGCGGGGGCGATGGCGCCGGTCACGCTCGCGGGCGCACTGGCCGAGCAGAACGCCGAGGCGCTCGCCGGGATGGTCCTGACCCAGGTCGTCCGGCCCGGGGCGCCGGTCGTCTACGGCGGGTTCACCTCGAACGTCGACATGCAGTCGGGCGCGCCCGCGTTCGGGACGCCCGAGTACATGAAGACCGCGATGATCGGCGGACAGCTGGCGCGCCGATACAAGGTCCCGTATCGGTCGTCGAACGTCTCGGCCGCCAATTCCGTCGATGCGCAAGCCGCGTACGAATCGGTCTTCTCGCTATGGGGCGCCGTCATGGGCGGGGTCAACCTCATGATGCACGGGGCCGGCTGGATGGAAGGCGGTCTCCACGCCGGCTACGAGAAGGTCATCCTCGACGCCGAGCTGCTCGGGATGGTCGAAGCCTTCCTCGATCCGGTCGTCGTCGACGACGATACGCTCGCGTTCTCGGCGATGGAGGAGGTCGGTCCGGGCGGGCACTTCTTCGGTGCCGCGCACACGCAGAGCCGGTTCCGGACGGCGTTCCACAAGCCGATGCTGTCGGACTGGCGGAACTACGAGACGTGGGAGGAAGCGGGCTCGCCGACCGCTCCCGGCAAGGCGAACGCGATCTGGAAGGAGCTCCTCAACGCCTATGAGCCGCCGCCCCTCGACGAGGCGGTCAAGGAAGCGCTCGCCGCGTTCGTCGACCGCCGCAAGTCCGAGGGCGGCGTCCCGACCGACTTCTGATGGTGGTCGGGCTTCTTCAGGTTCGTCCTGGCGCCGGCATCGGTCCGATCGACATCGGCATGTTGCGACCGGAAGCGATCGCCGCCGCCACCACAGAATCGCCTCGGAGGCGGGTTGACATCTGATGCGCTGGACCTGATCATCACGCATCATGCCACGGACGACCATCGATCTGGACGCCAACGTCACCCGCGACCTCAAGCGCCGCGCCGAGCGCGAGCGCAAGAGCATGGGCCAGGTGGCCTCCGAGATTCTCGCGCGCGGCCTCGCCGAGGCGCCGGCCGAACCGCCGAAGTTCGAGTGGATCAGCCATGACCTCGGCGTGCCGCTGATCGACCTTGAGGACAAGGACGCGCTCTGGGCCATCCTCGACGAGCGCGAATGAGCGCGTCGATCGACGCGAACATCCTCGTCTACGCATCCAATGACCGGGACGAGAATTCCGCCCGGGCGAAGGAGCTCGTTCGCCAATTGGCTGAAGGCCCGGACATCTTCTACTTGTTCTGGCCCACCATCCTCGCTTATCTGCGGATCGTGACCCATCCGGCGATCCTGCGGCCGCCGCTGACCCCGGCAGAGGCGACGACCAACATCGATCAACTCCTTTCACGACCGCACGTTCGAACGCCGGGGGAGGGCGCATCGTTCTGGCGGCTGTTCCGCGAATCGGGCGGGACGACGGCCCGCGGCAACGCAGTGCCTGACGCTCATCTCGCAGTGCTGATGCGGGAGAACGGCGTGCGGATCCTCTACACGCGCGACCGCGGTTTCCGACGTTTCGACTTCCTCGACGTGCGCGACCCCTTCGCCTGAGGCCGGGCGGCAAATAACCGCCGTCCTCGCGTAACCTTCCCGAGTCGAATTCGTGGAGGGTCGCGTGAAGTCGTCTGCTCAGGTCGTCGTCATCGGTGGGGGTGTCGTCGGCGCCAGCGTCCTGTACCACCTCACGAAGGCGGGCTGGACCGACGTGATCCTGCTCGAGCGGCGCGAGCTGACGGCCGGCTCGACCTGGCACGCGGCCGGCGGGATGCACACGCTCAACGGCGACCCGAACGTTTCGAAGCTCCAGCAGTACACCATCCAGCTGTACGAGGAGATCGAGCGGGTCAGCGGCCAGAACTGCTCGATCCACCTGCCGGGCGGCCTGATGCTCGCCGACACGGAGGTCCGGATGGACTTCCTGCGAATGGCCCAGGCGCGCGGCCGCTACCTGGGGATGGACCTCGAGCTGATCACGCCCAAGGAAGCCCAGGACGTCTTCCCCCTGCTCGACCCGAAGTACTTCGTCGGCGCGCTGTACGACCCGGTCGAGGGCCACGTCGACCCGAGCGGCGTCACCCGCGCCTACGTGAAGTGTGCCCAGATGCTCGGCGCGGAGGTCCGCCAGCACACGATGGTGACCGGGCTCTCCCAGCGGGCCGACGGCACCTGGGACGTCCACGTCGAGAACGCCGACCCGATCCACGCCGAGCACGTCGTCAATGCCGGCGGTCTGTGGGCGCGCGAGGTCGGCCGGATGGTCGGGATCGAGCTGCCGGTCCTCGCGATGGAACACATGTACCTGCTGACCGTCGACATGCCCGAGGTCGCGGCGAACGTCGCGCAGACCGGCAAGGAGATGCCGATGGCCCTCGACTTCGCCGGCGAGATCTACATCCGCCAGGAGGGCGGCGGGATGCTCCTCGGCACGTACGAGCAGGCCGCCGTTCCGTGGAGCCCGAAAGAGACGCCCTGGGACTTCGGATCACAGCTCCTCAAGCCCAACCTCGACCGGATCACGCCCGAGCTCCAGGTCGCGTTCAAGCACTACCCCGCGATGGGCACGACCGGGATCCGCAAGGTCGTCAACGGCCCCTTCACGTTCTCCCCGGACGGGAACCCGCTCGTCGGGCCGGTCCGCGGGCTGCGCGGCTACTGGGTCGCGTGCGGGGTCATGGCGGGCCTCAGCCAGGGTGGCGGCGTCGGGTTGGCGCTCGCGGCCTGGATGACCGCCGGCGACGCAGGCGACTCCGGAATGGATATCTGGGCGATGGACGTCGCCCGCTACGGCGACTACGCGACGCTCGCCTATACGAACGCGAAGGTCCAGGAGAACTACCGTCGGCGGTTCCGGATCACGTTCCCGAACGAGGAGCTGCCGGCCGCGCGACCGCTCCTGACGACGCCGATCCACGATCGGCTGGCGGCCGCCAACGCCGTCTGGGGCGCGACGGCCGGCCTCGAGCACGCGCTCTGGTTCCAGAGGGTCGGGCTCGAGCCGAAGGAGGACGTCACCTTCCGCCGCTCGAACGCGTGGGATTGCGTCGCCGAGGAGGTCGCCGCCGTGCGCCAGCGGGTCGGCATGACCGAGATCTCGAACTACGCGAAATACCGGGTCACGGGGCCGGGCGCGGAGGCAGGGCTGTCGTCGCTGCTGACCGCCCGGATGCCGGCGCCGGGTCGCATCTCCCTGACCGCGATGCTCAACGAGGCAGGCCGGATCGTCGGAGAGTTCACGGTCG
>JANMCU010000134.1:0-8938 GCA_031361415.1 Chloroflexota bacterium
AATCACGAAGCCGCGGTCACCACTCGGTGCCGCGGCCCCTGGAGCCTCCGTGCCCGGAGACTCCTGTCGGTGTTCGCTTGCGCGCCGTCAGAGCCCCAGGGCCCGTGCCTCCCGGCAGGGCCGCCAGAGCTTCTTCTTGGCTTCGTCAGTCAGGAAGATGCGGCGCATGTGCATACCTTGCATGTTCGGCGTGGATGTTGCAACGGCCCGTTCGGTTGCGGTTCGGGATCAATCGACTGAGCCTCAAGGCGGCGGATGTGGCACCCCTCGAGGCACAGAACCATCCGATCCATCCGACCCGGATCAAGGCGTCGACGAAGAGCTGCCGACGGGCCTCTCAGGCCGCTATCTAGAGCGTCGATTGGTCATTCCAAATAGCGTCCGGCGAACGTTGCGGGTCGCCGACTCAACCCGTGAGTCAGGCCGAGGCGCGCCATGCATGGCTCGGCCGCCGAACGGGCTCAACCGTGCAGGCAAAGCCCGGACCTGACTCAATGCATGAGTCAGCCACGGACGGAGGGGCGATCAGCTGAGGTATCGCGCGGCGAACTCCGGGTAGGAGGCCGCGATCGGGTCGGTGACCGCGTTCTCCTCGACCCCGAACCGGCGCGCATCCGGCGTCTTCACCCCGTTGCCCGACAGGATGGCAACGACCTCGTCGCCGTCGCGGATCACTCCTCGGACACGCGCGGCCTCGACCGCCGCGACCGTCACGCCGCCGGCGGTCTCAATGAAGATCCCCTCATTGGCGGCGGTTCGCCGGATCGCGGCCGCGGTCGCGGCATCAGGAATCGACTCGATCGAGCCGCCCGTCCGGCGGGCCAGCTCCAGCGCATAGCCGCCGTCGGCCGGCGAGCCGATCGCGAGCGAGCGGACGATCGTGTCCGGTGTCCGGACCGGCCGGATCTCGTCGACACCCTCGGCGAACGCGGTCGCAACCGGGGCACAGCCCTCCGGCTGGCCGCCGACGAACCGGACGTCCTTGCGCTCGACGAGGCCGATCTCGGCCAGCTCGTCGAAGCCCTTGGCGATCTTCGTGAACATCGAGCCCGACGCGATCGGGCCGACGATGACGTCCGGCAGCCGCCAGCCGAGCTGCTCGGCGACCTCGAACGCGATCGTCTTGCTGCCTTCGGCATAGAACGGGCGGAGGTTGACGTTGACGAACGCCCAGCCCTCCTCGTCGGCGATCTCGAGGCTGAGCCGGTTGATGTCGTCGTAGGTGCCATCGACCCGGACGACGGTGGCTCCATAGCTCAGGGCGTGCTCGATCTTGGCCGGCTCGAGGTCGGCCGGGACGAACACGAAGGCTCGCAACCCGGCGGCCGCGGCGGCCGCTGCCGTGGCGCCCGCGAGGTTGCCGGTGGAGGCGCAGGCGAGGGTGTCGAATCCGAACTCGACGGCGCGAGCGGCGGCGATGGCCACGACCCGGTCCTTGAACGAGAGCGTCGGGTTGCGGGTGTCGTCCTTGAGCCGAAGTGTCGTCCCGAGGCCGAGGTCTAGGTCGCGAGCGAGCCGATCCGCCCGAACGAGCGCGGTCGAGCCGACCGCCAGGCCCCGCTCCGGGACGTGCCCGACCGGCAGCAGCTCGAGGTAGCGCCAGATCCCAGCCGGCCGCGACGCGACCGTCTCGCGGGTCATCCGCTGTCGAGCGACGTCGTGGTCGTAGTCGACCTCGAGCGGTCCGAAACAGGCGAGGCAGACGAAGCTCGGCCCGAGGACCTCGTCGCGACCGCACGCCCGACAGCGCAGGCCGCGGATGTGCGAGGCTGCCGGCGCGTCAGCCGCGGCGTCGCCCGGTGGCGTGGCTGGGGTCGTCGAAGGCTGATCGGTCCGGGTCGGGGTCTCGAGCGTCATCGTCGGGGTCTCCATCGCGGAGGACCAGCGCCTTCATCGAGCCCGAGAAACCAAGCGACCCTTCCCGGAGGAAGGGCCGTCTGAAGGACCTTATCTCGCAGGAGGACCTGCCCGGATTTGGCACCGTGCCGGCGTCGCCGCCGGTCGGTTGTCGGGCTTCACAGGGCCGGTCCCTCCACCACTCTTGATAAGCGTCTTCAGTTGTCGGGGGATCGTAGGACCGGATCGGTCCCGGGTCAACTACCTGGACTCGATTCGGCGGATCGCGGCTGTCGCGCCAGATCGCGAATCCGGTAGACTCCCGTGGCTCACGCGCGGCCGGAGCCGACGCGCGCGCACGGTGGCCTTAGCTCAATGGTAGAGCACTGGATTGTGGCTCCAGCGGTTACGGGTTCGACCCCCGTAGGCCACCCCACACTTCCTTGCGGTGGGGTTCGGCTGTCGCACCTGCGCGCCCGATCGCGGCGTTGCCGCCTGCGCTCGACCACGCATGCGCGACGAACGCAGTCACCTGTCGCACCTGCGCGGCCGATCAGGGTCGGGGCGCGACTGGCCCAGGCCGAGGGAGGACGGCCGGGGGCAGATGCTCGTCGCGATCGGTCTCGTCGATCGAGCGGTCCTGCGTTGGCGTGCGTTCGGCGAGGACCTGCTGGTCGTCCGCCATGCGAAAGATTTCGCGGCTCTTTGCCTTGACGTCATCGGCGAGCCGGTGAAACGGCGGCGTCGAGATCGTCTCTTCTCGCCGGTCCGTCTCGAGGGCCTTCAGCTCGTCGACGGCCTGGAGAAGCCGGTTGGACGCACGGGCGATTTCCCGCCGAGCCGCCGGGCTGTCCTTGCTTGGGTCCATCGGCCGAGTCTGCGCCCGGTCAGGTAACAGCGACCAACCCTGCCGCGGCTCCGGCTTGCAGCGGGATCGCGATCAGGCGACGGCGATAGGCCGTGGCGCGCCGGTCCTGGGGTCCCGGAGCGCTCGGAGGACCCGAGCGAGCGCGTCGGCGAGGTCGTCCACATCCTGCTCGGTTGCCACCGTCGGAATCGCGCCCATGCCGCGCGGGGCGAGGAAGAAGCCCTCGAGCAGCAGCCCGAGGAAGAGCTTCCGACGGTCGTCCCGCGGTCGGCGCGAACGCCGTGCCCGCATCGCCGCCGAACACCTGGAACAACGAGCCAACGTTGACGACACGGCCGTCCAGCCCGTCGGCGGCGATCCGCCCGGCCAGCCGCTCGGACAGGCGCGCCCCGAGCGTCGCCAGCCGGACATACGCGTCGGGCGACAGCTGGCCGAGCGTCGCGAGGCCGGCCGCCGCCGCGCTGGCACGATAATCGTTGCGTGTGCAACAATTGCGTCTACAACGCTCTCTCCGAGGTCCATCCCACCATGGCCGTCCATCCTGCCCCCGCCCCGGTCCGCGCTTCGGAGGCCGTCATCGCCGGCGCCGCGGCCGCCCTCCGCGCCAACAACATTGAGGTCCTCGTCGTCGACACCGGCGAACAGGCGCGCGACGAGGTCCTGGCGCGGATCCCCGCCGGCTCCGAGGTCTACAGCGGCAAGAGCAAGACCCTCGAGGACATCGGCGTCTTCGCGGCTCTCCAGGAGCCGGGCTCCTACGACGCGATCCGCCCGAAGCTCCTGGCGATGGACCGGGCGACCCAGGGCCGCGAGATGCGCAAGCTCGGCTCGACCCCGGACATGATCGTCGGCAGCGTCAACGCGATCACCGAGGCGGGCGTGCTGGTGGCGGCATCGGCCACCGGCAACCAGCTCGCCGGCTACGCGGCCGGGGCCGGGCGGGTGATCTACGTCGTCGGCAGCCAGAAGTTCGTGCCGGATCTCGACGCCGCGCTGGTCCGCATCCGAGATGTCGTCCTTCCGTGGGAGAACGAACGGGTCAACGAGAAGCTGGGCGTGGACACGAAGCTCACCAAGGTCCTGCTCCACATCGCCGAATGGGTCGCCGGGCGAACCACTGTCATCAGCGTCCGCGAACCGGTCGGGATCTGACGATCGGGAGCCCCGACGATCGAGATCGGCTCAGCCCTTGGCGGCGATCTCCTCCGGGCCGTCCGCGGCGTGATGGGCTGCATCGGCGGCTCGCCCGACGGCCTGGCTGAGGGCCGCGGCGGTGAACGGCTTGTTGAGGAACTCGATGACGCCGAGCTCGGTGCCTCGACCCAGGGCGTGGTCGGTGTACCCGCTCATGAGCACGATGCCGATCCCCGGCCGCGTCTCGCGGATCAGGGCGGCCAGCTCGTGCCCGTGCATGCCGGGCATCACCACGTCGGTGACCAGCACCTCGATGGAAGCGTTCCAGTGCTCGCTCGCCTTGATGGCGTCCTCTGCGCCGGCCGCGGCGAACACCGTGTAGCCCGCCAATTCGAGGCTGCGCCGGGCGAACAGACGCACCGCCGGGTCGTCTTCTGCGAGCAGGATCGCGCCTGAACCCGGGCGAAGCGGTTCGTCTCCCGGGGGTTTCGCGGCACGGGACCTGCCCACGACCCGGGGCAGGTCGACATGGAACGTCGAGCCCTCGCCGGGCGCGCTCTCGACCTGGACCTGGCCGCCGGACTGGGCGACGATGCCGAAGACCGTCGAGAGCCCGAAGCCGGTCCCCTGCCCGTCGAGCTTCGTCGTGTAGAACGGATCGAAGATCCGCGCCTTCGTCGTCTCGTCCATGCCGATCCCCGTGTCCGCAACGCTGATCCGCACGAAGGGCCCGGCGGTGAGGTCGGGGTCAGGACGATCGGGATCCGCGCCCTCGAGGTTGTGGAGCGAAATCGTCACGGTGCCGCCGCCCGGCATCGCGTCGCGGGCGTTGAGCGCGAGGTTCATGATGATCTGCTCGAGCTGGGTCGGGTCGACCCGGACCCACGCGTGGTTGGCATTGACCTCCACGGCGATGACGACCTCACCGAGGAGCGGGGCGAGGATCGGGAGCAGGCCGGCAACGACGATCGCCGGATCGACGTCCACCGGCATCAGCACCTGGCGCCGCGTGAATGCGAGGAGCTGGCGGGTGATGGCGGTCGCGCGCTCCGTGCTGGCGATCACCTGCGCGAGGTCCATGCGAATCGGATCGTTCGCCGGCAGTTCGTCGATCGCCATCTGGGTGTAGCCCTGGATCGCGGTCAGGAGGTTGTTGAAGTCGTGGGCGATCCCGCCCGCGAACTGGCCGATCGCCTCGAGTCGCTGGTTCTGGACGACCTGGGCGTCGATGCTCCGCTTGCCGGTGACGTCGCTGACGTTGAGCATCGTCCCGACGTGGACGCCGTCCTTGGTCGTGATCGGAGAGCCCGCGACGATGCCGAACAGCGAGCCGCCATCGGTCCGGCGGAAGGTAGCCTCCATCCGCTCGCCTGCCTGGACGCGCTGCCGGTCCAGGAAGCTGCTCATGTCCTCCCAGTCGGCCGAATCCAGGAAATCGGTGACCTTGCGTCCACGCATCTCAGCGGCGGACGAGCCGAGGAGCTCCGCCATTGCCGCGTTGGCATACGTGGTCGTGCCCTCGCCGCTCACGAGCCAGACGCCATCGAACATCCCGTCGAAGATCGTGCGGAGCCGCTCGGCCGGTACCTGACCGACGGAGGTCACCAAGCCCGCTGTCTCGTCGGAGACGATGTTCATGGCCCGGGCGGACCGCGCCCCGCCTCTGTTGTTCCCCTTCATCCGCACCATCCGCGATCGACGCCGCGTGGCGCCACCGGTCGGCCCGACCGTATGTCGCAGGCCGTGGCCGTACCCGGAGCGCGTTTGCACGACGAGTCTGCAATGAATTGTCCCACCCGTCATGACAGGATGTCATGGTCGCGCGCGGGCCCGACGCGATCGTTGGGCAAGGCACTTCAGCCCGTGACGCTGGCGACGAGCGCCTGGGCCTCCTCGAGCAGGCGCGCGAGGTGCTCCTCCCCGCGGAAGCTCTCGGCGTAGACCTTGGCGACGTTCTCGGTCCCCGACGGTCGGGCCGCGAACCAGCCACTGGCCGTCACGACCTTGAGGCCGCCAATCGGCGCGTCGTTGCCGGGAGCGCGGGTGAGGATGGCGGTGATCGGGTCGCCGGCGAGGGTCGTGGCCGACACGTCGGCCGGCGCCAGGCGACCGAGCGCGGCCTTCTGGTCTGGCGTCGCCGGTGCGTCGATCCGACGGTATGCCGGCGCGCCGAAGCGATCGGTCAGCTCGCGATAGGCGACGCCCGGGTCGCGGCCGGAATGGGCCGTCAGCTCGCAGGCGAGCAGGTCGGCGATGATCCCGTCCTTGTCGGTCGTCCAGACCGTTCCGTCGCGGCGCAGGAACGACGCCCCGGCGCTCTCCTCGCCGCCGAACCCGAGCGAGCCGTCGACGAGCCCGGCCACGAACCACTTGAACCCGACCGGGACCTCGACCAGTCGTCGTCCGAGGTCGGCCACCACGCGGTCGATCATCGACGACGACACGAGCGTCTTGCCGACCCCGACATCGGGGCCCCACGCGGGGCGTGCGTCCCGGCCATACAGATAGGCGATCGCTGCGCTCAGGAAGTGGTTCGGATTGAGCAGGCCGTCGGCCGACGTGACGATCCCGTGGCGGTCGGCGTCGGCGTCGTTGCCGAGGGCGATGTCGAAGCGGTCCTTGAGCGCGATCAGGCCCGCCATCGCCGACGGGGACGACGGGTCCATCCGGATCCTGCCGTCCCAGTCGTAGGTCATGAACCCGAAGGCCGGGTCGACCTTGTCGTTCACGACAGTCAGGTCGAGTCCGTGCCGCTCCGCGATCTCCCCCCAGTAGGCGACGGATGCCCCACCCATCGGGTCGACCCCGATCCGGAGCCCGGATGCCGCCACGGCAGCGAGGTCGACGACCGACGGCAGGTCGTCGACATAGGTGGCGAGGAAGTCGTGGCCGGCGGCCGAGGACCGCGCTCGCTCGAACGGCACGCGCCGGATCCCGGCCACGCCGTCCCGGCCGGAACCCTCGAGCAGCCGGTTCGCTTCGGCCTGGATCCAGCCGGTCACGTCGGTGTCGGCCGGGCCGCCGTTGGGCGGGTTGTACTTGAACCCGCCGTCGTCGGGCGGGTTGTGCGACGGCGTCACGACGATCCCGTCGGCGAGGCCGCGTCCGGCGGTGGCCGGCGCATCGGAGGCGGGCACGACCCGGCCGCGGTTGGCGACGATGATCGCGTGCGACACGGCAGGGGTCGGCGTGAAGCCGTCGCGCCCGTCGACCCGGACAGCGACGCCGCGCGCGACGAGGACCTCCAGCGCGGTGCGCGTGGCGGGCTCGCTCAGGGCGTGCGTGTCACGGCCGATGAACAGCGGTCCGTCGTACCCGCGCAGCTCGCGGTAGCGGCAGATCGCCTCGCTGATCGCGAGGATATGGGCCTCGTTGAAGGCGCCGCGGAACGCCGAGCCGCGGTGGCCGGAGGTTCCGAATGCGACCCGCTGGGCCGGATCGGATGGGTCGGGCACGATCTCGTCGTAGGCGCGCAGGAGGGACGGGATGTCGACGAGATCGGCTGGATCGGCCGGCTGGCCGGCCCGCGCGGAGTTGGCCATGGATGCCTCGCGGTGGTGGCTCGATCGGGCGGTGTGTGCGTGCGTCGAGCGTACCCGAGACGGCGCCCCGAAAGGTCGGCGATCATCGCGTCAGGAGGTTCCCGATGGCCATCTTTCCCGCCGATGCGACCGATCTGACCAGGCTGCTCGTCGTCGCCGACCTGGCGCGATCGCTGGCCTGGTACCGCGACGTCCTCGGGGCGGAGGTCGTCGGCGAATATGGCGGGACGTCGGCGGTGCTCCGCCTCGTCGGCTGCTGGCTCCTCCTCGTGACCGGCGGCGAGCCAACCGCCGACAAGCCGACCGTGACGATGAGCCCGCCGCATGACCCCGATCGTGCGAGCGGGGAGCTGATCGTCGCCGTTCCCGACTGCCGCGCCGCCTACGCGGAGCTCGTGGACCGCGGCGCCAGCTTCCTTGCCGAGCCGGTCGAGTATCGGTGGGAGATCCGGGCGTTCTTCCGTGACCCCGACGGTCACCTGTTCGAGATCAGCGAACGCCGGCGCGGCTGATCGCACGAGACCGGCGTCCCGCTGAGGCGAGGCGCCGGTCCCGCTGCCGTCTCTAGGTCGACGGCGTGCTCGACGAGCCGTTGGTGGACGGCGTCGTCGGGCTGGCCGGCGCGCCGCCGGACCCGCCCCTGCCGCCCATGTTCGGGCAATTCGCCCCGTTGTGACCGGCCGCGCCCGGACCGCTCGGACGGGTGGTTCCGCCTCCGGTCGAGGGCTGGGTGGTCGCGTTCGGCGCCGGCGTGGCCGACGGATCGGCCGCGAAGACGACGGCCGCACCGCCGACCGTCAGGAGGCCGACGGCCAGCAGGGCCGTGGCCATGGTGCGGCGCGCCCCGCCGAGGAGCGATCGTCCACCGGCGTCGGTCGTGGGAACCGCCGGAGCGGGCGAGTACCACGCGGTCGACGCAAACGGCGACGGCTCGCGTGGAGGTTGTGCCGGCACTGCCGGCTGATCGGACCAATCCATGGTGTTCTCCTGGCGACGGATGGATGGACGCAGGTGGTGGGTCATCGCTCGAGCATGAGCGCCTCCGGCCAGCGGGTCTGGACCGCGGCCAGGTCGGCCGCGGGAGGCTCGAGGGACCGCCCCCAGCGGTCCGCGCCGGCACCACCCCGCCGGCGCTGGAACGGTTGATCGTTCGGAATTGCCAAGTGGCGCCCGGGCGGCCTGCCCTCGTGACTGCGCTCCTCGCGAATAGGCGAGGCTGGCACGGCGCGTGCGTGTCTGCGAGGGCGGACTGGCGGCCGGCCCACCGAGGCCCGAGGCGGAGCTCCGCGACGCCATCGGCCCGAGGTAGCGAGGAGCGCAGGCTCCAACGCCTCCAGCGTCGTTCCAGCGCGACAGCCGCCGACTGTCACGGGAACCGATTGAACCAGTGGGCGGCCATCCCGGCTCCCACGACGACGAGCAGCAGCGCGGCTGCGGCGAACCACTGGGTCACCTCGCGCTCCTCGGTCGTGTACCCGATTCGCGACCCGAGACTCTCGTAGATCTGGGCCAGGTCCTGGGCGGACGGCGCCTCGAAGGCCCGGCCGCCGGTCGTCTC
>JANMCU010000149.1:0-6137 GCA_031361415.1 Chloroflexota bacterium
GCTCCGCCCACCGACGACAGCCAGGTCTGCTCCGCGGTCTGGGTCCAGGTCGTGGAGAAGTGCCGGGACGTGAACAGGACCCCCAGCGCGGTGAACGCCCCGATCGCGATCGCGAGGAAGACCGGCGGCGACCACGGCATCCGCCGCCAGCCGCCCGCGACGAGTCGGATCACCACCGAGACGCCGAGGACCGCCACGAGGAGATGGCGCATCCCGAGCACTCCGCCGATCGTCACCGGCTCGAAGAACGGTCCCGTTGCCGCGAGAAGCACGAGTCCAGAGGTCGGCGAGATCAGGGCGACGGCAGCGGCCACGACCGTCCACGCCAGATATGGGCGGCTATCGACGCCATAGCCGGTCCGAAGCAGGAACCAGGCGGCGATCACAGCGACCTCAACCGCGATCATGATCCGGTGCCGGACAACAGTCCCGCGCGCGGCGTCCCAAACCGTCCGATAGAGATCGAGGACGCCTGGCGCCGGCGCGACCGCCGCCCCGTCGGAGGGAACCGGCTCGACCGCCGGCGGCCCTACCGAAGCCATGTCTTGAGCATCACTCGGAGAAAGCCGACGCCATAGCGCAGGTTCGTGCCCTTCTTCGACTGACCGCTCGCTCGCCGCCGGATCGTCACCGGGACATCGATCACCCGGAGGCCCGCCCGAGCGGCGCCGAGGAGGAGCTCGGGGTTGTGGAACTGGTCCTCGGTGAACACGATCTCGGTCAGGCGGCTCGCCCGGATGGCCCGGTAGCCGTTGGCGATGTCGCTGACGGCGGTGCCGCCGAGCAGATTGATCAGGCGGGTGAAGACCGAGATGCCCGCGTCGCGGGTCCGCGATTCGGAATCGGACGCGCCCATCCGGCGTGAGCCGACGACGAAGTCGGCCTCGTCGCGCACGATCGGGCCGACGAGCCGCTCGATCTCGGCCGGGTCGTGCTGGCCGTCGGCATCGAGGGTCACGACGATGTCGACGCCAAGCCGTTCCGCGACCAGATAGCCGGTCTGGAGCGCCGCCCCCTGGCCACTGTTGACGGGGTGCCGAACGACATGGGCGCCGAGCGAGGCGGCGACGGTTGAGGTGGCATCCCTCGAGCCGTCGTCGATGACGAGGACGCTGGTCGCGAGGCCGGCCACCATCGCGGGGATCTCGGCCAGGACGCCGGGCAGGTTGTCGGCCTCGTCGAATGCCGGGACGCAGACCAGCACGCCGCCGACCGGTCCGCCGGTCCGGACGAGCTCGACCTGCGCGGCGGACAGGGCGCGCACGAGGCGGCTGACGCGTTGATTCGCCCGATCGGCCCGACCCAGGGCATAGAACAGGCCACCGTACGCGAGCGCGACGGCGATGACGAGGACCGTGACCAGCCGGCCGAGTGGCTCACCGGACAGGCCGAGGATGTCCTGGATCGGTCGAACGAGATCCGGGGCGACCGAGACCGTTGCGAGGGCGAGGCCGATGAGGAGGATCGTCGCTGCCGGCACGCGGCTGCCGTTACCGCGGCGTCGCAGACGACCGCTCGCGACCAGAATCAGCCCGATCGCGACGAGGAAGCCGACGATGCGGAGGAGGCTCGGCACAGGCGGCGCGTCTCCCTTGTCAGGCGATCGGTGCTGGACTCATGGTCCCGTCGCCACCTGGAACAGCAGCAACCGGCCATCCCCGAAGGACCGGACCTGAGTGTAGCGTCCGGCTTGCTGCAGGGCCGCCAGATCCGTGCGGAACAGGAGGTAGCCACCGAGGTCCGCTCCACTCGGCCCGGCCGTTGCGACGAGCAGGTGGGTGACCCGCTCCTGCGCGAGGTACTGAGCCGCGGCCGGGCTCCCCGGGTCCGCGAACAGGACCCGCGCGCCCAGGACCAGGCTCGTCGAGCGGGCAAGGAATGCCGCATCCTCGAGGTAGACCGCCCGGCCGTCGAGGATCGAGGAACGGTGGGCGACCGAGAGGATCGAGCCGTCCGTGTACGCATTCGTCAGAAGCCGGGCGTCAGGCGGCAGGTTCGCGTCGATCCAGCGCAGCGCGTCCAGGCCCACCGCGCTCAACCCGGGCTCGTCCGCGGTGGGGTCGTCGAACCGCGTCGGAGCCGGGGCCACCGCGCCGATCGTGAGGATCGCCAGCAGGGTTCCGGCGGCAAGCATCGCCCCGCGCCGAGGAAGCAACAGGCGCCAACCCGGTCGCAGGATCCGGTCGAGCCCGAAGAGGACCACCACGGCGCTCATCACCGGCACGAACAGCTCGTACGGCATCAGCCGGCGCGGCCCCACCCGAGCCGGAACATATGTCGAGCTGATTGCGAACAGCACGTACGACCCGACGAACAGGGCCACCCCGAATGACCACCAGGCGATGAGGAACCGGCGCCGTCTCCGGTCGAGCCACGGCCAGGCGAAGAGCGGCGCCAGGACCAGCCCGCCCAGGACGACCAGGTCGGCCCCTCCTCGAGCGTCCAGGCCGGGCCAGACATCGAGGATCGCTCGCGGCAGGAGGCTGCTCCCGAAGAAATTCGTCGGCGGCGGCTGGCCGTCGAGGGCCGGCGCCACTGACGCGACGTAGAAGTTCCACGTCGGGTCGCGACTGAAGGTCCAACCGGCCGGGATCCGCTCGGCCGGGACCGGCGCAAGCGGTTGGCGATCGGTCGTGACGTAGCCGACGAGACGGAGCTCGCCGGCGAAGATCCCGTTGATGCCAGCGCCGATGACGGCGGACCCGCCGAACAGTGCGACGGCCAGGGCGATCGGCTGCAGATCGGCACGGCGAGGAACGCGCACCCCGAGCCGGCCCGCGCCGACGAAGGATCGGGCGACGGCGAGGCCGGCGATCGCGGCCCCCAGCACCAGGAAGACCTCGGCGTGGGAGAGGAACGTCAGGACGGCCGCCGCCAGGCTGACGATCGCCGAACGGCGAGATCGGTCGGCCATCGCCCGGTCGGCCGCCCACAACGCGAACAGCGCGACGATGAGCCCGAAGGTCTCGGGCCGGACGTCGAGGAACTTCGTCTCGAGCCGGACGGTGCCGAGGAGGAGGCACGCTCCGAGCAGGGCGATCCAGCTCGAGAACCAACGCCGGAGCAGGAGCGCCGCGAGCAGCGCGGCCACCAGCAGGATTGCGAGGCGATACCAGGCGACCTCGGTCAGCAGATCGCCGGGCAGGAGCTCAAGCGCGGCCGCTTCGTGGGCGGTGGCCGGCAGGTAGTCGGTCGGGAAGGCGCGGGCCTGTCCCCATTCCTCGATCGTGGCCGGGATCGCGCCATGGTCCGCGACCTGCCGAGCGACGGCTGTGTAGTACCACGGCGTCGAGGTCTGTGGCAGCAGGTCGTCGCCGACGACCGCCCGCGACGGAAGCACCACGATCACCGCCAGCAGCCCGAGCCCCGCGATTCCGGCCAGCCACCACCCGCGGCGTCTCCGCCCGCCGCGACGGATGCGGAGGAGCTCCGTCCGGACGCGCTCGCTGCGGAGCGGGGCGATGGTTGCGACCACCAGGACCGCGACGAGCGGCACCGGACGGAGCTGGCCAAGCTCGGCGAGGATGGTGCAGCTGGCGGTGACGATCAGTAGACTGAGCCCGATGGCCCGCCCGATGACGTGCAGGGGCGTCGGCGCCCCCGGCAGCATGAGCGGACCCCACGCCAGACCCGGCAGCACGAAGAGGATTGCCAGCGCCATCGTCGCCTGGACAGCCATGAGCGCGACCGCGGCGGGATCGATGGGCAACCGACTGAACCTCGACAGCGGCGCGTGACGCCCGACCCTGGCGTCGGACTGCCGGGCGGTGGGTCCGGGCCGAGTGTACGTGGTCTGATGGACGCCCGGTCCCGCCGTGTCGGGCTCGGCCTGCTCGGCCTCGTCATCGCGACGATCGTCATCGACGGCGGTCGAGGCTTCCTGCCGGCCTACCCGAGCGGCGATCTCCTGTATCACTGGGGCCTGACCAACGGAATCCTGCGTGGCGAGCTCCCGCCGGGCGGTCCATACCAGGGCCTGCCGGCCTACTACCCGCCGGGGTTCCACCTGATCCTCGCGATCCTCGCCCGGCTGACCACGCTGGCGGTTCCGACGGTGACCCTGCTGCTCGGCTTCGCCTGGCTGCCGGTCCTGCCGCTGACGACCTGGGCTCTGGCGCGACGGGTGACGGCCCGATCCGACATCGCCCTCGTCGCCGCCGTGCTGACCGTCTTCGGCGGCGCCTACGACCTCGGTCCGGATCGCCTCTGGGTGAACAGCCTCTTTCTCGCTGGGCAGCAGGCCTATCCGCTCTATCCGCGCGATATCGTCTTCGGCCTGCTGCCTCTCGCGATGCTCCTGTTCCTCCGCGCGCTCGACGGCGGTCCTCGCGCGTGGAGGTGGGCAGTCGGGTCCGGCGTCGTGCTCGGCGCCTGCGCCCTGATCCAGGTCCAGCTGCTGCTGCCGATCCCGATCACCCTCGTCGCGACCGCGGCGGCGACGGTGGCGCTGGACCGCAGGCGCTGGCGGATCGCGCTCGGCTCCGTCATCGCCACCGGTGGGCTGACGGCGTTGATCGTCTCGCCGTGGCTCGTGCCGATCGTCGCGACGATCCGACGGAACGGCGGGGTCACCCTCGATTCGTCCGATACCCTCCTGCCCGCCCAATTCGGCATGTGGGACTATCCGCGCGAGTTCGGGCTGCTGTTGCCACTGGCTGCGGTCGGAATCGGGGTGGCGCTCCTTCAGTTGCGCGTCCGCGATCGAGCCCGGACCGGCCTCGCTCCGCGCTCCCCGGCCGACCCCTTCCTTCTGGTCCCGTGGTTCGTCCTGCCGTGGGTCCTCGCGATCCTCTACGACCCGGGCTGGCCGCTCGAGGACGCCCTCCGCCCGCAGCGACTGTGGCTCCTCGCCAGCCAGCCCGGGGCGATCCTGGCGGCAATCGGGCTGTTCGCCGTGGCCGGCAGGTTCGCCTCCGCCAAGCTCTGTCGGCCGCGGCTTCGGGGTCCGCTGATTGTCCTGGCGTGCTTCGTCATCGCGTTGCCGACGACCGTCTTCACGACACGGCTCCTTCTCCAGACCTGGACAACCCCGCAGTACGCAGACCTCCGTCTGGACCTCGACCACGTTCCCGATTTCGGGCAGCTGCTCGGCGGCTCCGGCGCCCGATCGACCGTCCTGACGTACGAGGACTGGTCGTCGCTTGCCTGGTACGAGAGCGGGGTCTGGGTCGTGGCAGTCAAGCCACCGGGCTACGCGAAGCTCGCCTTCGATCCGACCGTCTTCACCGGCCGATCGCAGGACACGCGTCGCACGGACGTCGCCCGCGCGTTCGACGGCGACGCCACGGACCTGACGGCGGTCGCGGCCGACTACAACGCGGGGCGGATCGTCCTCGCCCGCCGCCTCGACCGCTGGGGCGCCATCCAGCAGGTCGCGGCGACCATTGCCGCCGACCCTGGCCGCGTCAGCGGGCCCGTGGCGCTCGTCAACGGCAACGGCTGGGACGCGGTCACCCTCGATCGCTCGGCTCGGCTCACCATTGTCCCTGCCCAGCTCGGCGGGCAGATCATGCTCGAGATCCGGTTCACCGGCGACAACGCGGGACAGACCGTGCCGGATCGCCGCTTCCGGCTGCTGGCCATCGGGCCGGCAGGCGAGCGGGAGCTGGGCGCCGGCGTCGTCCCCCTGACTTCGACCGATGGCTGGCAGGTGATCAGCCAGTCCGTCGACCTCCGACCGGGCGAGGGCATCTCGCTGGTGGCCGACGACCCGCTCACGATCCAGTCCGTCATGGGTTTCGTCGTCATGCAAGCGCCGGTCGGCTGGCGAGTCGCCCAGAGGACGGCCGACGCCGTGGTCCTCGAGAAGCTCCCATGACGGTCAACGAGCTGCGCCATCCAGAGGTCCCCGTCGGCCGCGTCGATGTCGTCGTCGTGGTCGGGTTCGCGCTCGGGCTCGTCGCGGTGGCGATCGTTCGACTCATCGTGTTCGGCTGGGCGGACGTCGCCCCGGACGACGCCCGCTATGTCTTCGTCG
This sequence comes from Chloroflexota bacterium, assembly GCA_031361415.1. GTDB lineage: Bacteria > Chloroflexota > Limnocylindria > Limnocylindrales > CSP1-4 > CF-46. The sequence goes on from JANMCU010000149.1 coordinate 5,978, forward strand.
GGCTTTCGACGCTCGACGGCCGCGGCCCGCTCACCCCGAGCGGCAACCTCTTCCTGCTCCGTTCGCCGATCTACGGGATCGCCCTCGCCGCCGGGCGCTGGCTCAGCGCCGACGGTCCCGTTGGTGGAGCTCGGGTCGTTGCCGCGGCCCTGAGCCTGGC
>JANMCU010000273.1:0-10274 GCA_031361415.1 Chloroflexota bacterium
CGGTCACGATCCATGGCCCGATCGGACAGAAGCCCGCCATCGACTTGCCAAGCAGCCACTGGTCCCCGTCCAGCCATGCGTCCCGCGAGGAGACGTCATTCACGATCGTGTAGCCGAAGCACGAGGCGTTCGAACCGATCACGACGCCGAGCTCGCACTCGGCATCGACGTTCGGCGTAACCGACCGATCCCAGCCCAGGGTGGCACGATGCGCCGCGACCGATGTCGGGAGCTTGCCGAAGACGAGCGGCCGCTCCGGCCGGGCGGTCGGTGGCCCAGCGGAATCCAGGTAGTTCAGCCCGATCGTGAAGATGGCACCGGGATCGGGGATGGCGGGCGCCAGGTCGACCTCGTCGATCGGGCGGCCCGCGTCGCCCGGCTGGCCGTCGAGCCAGGAACGGACGCGATCGAGGACGTCCGGCCCGGCGGCCGCGAGGCTCCGGATCGACGCCATCCCGGCCTGGCCGGGCGGGAGCACGAGGAGACGCTCGCCACGCATCACCGCGACGACCGTCCGGCCTCCATCAACGACCGTCGCGAGGCGCATCGGTCAGGCGCGCGCGCCGGCGTCGGCGAGGAGCGGCGCGACGGCCGACCGCATGATGCCCGCCATCCCGGCAATCCCGGTCCAGCGCTCGAACGCGATCGCGGCCTGCGCGATGAGCATCTCCGAGCCGTTCGCGGCCCGCAGGCCACGTGCCCGCGCCGCCCACAGCAGCGGGGTCTCGACGGGGACGTAGACGAGGTCGAACACCGTCGCTCCGGGTGGCAGAAGCTCGACGTTGAACGCCGCACCCGGATCGATCATGCCCACCGTGGTCGCGTTGACGGCGAGGTCCGCCGAGTGCAGCGCGTCGGCCATCTTCTGCCCTTCGAGGGGTACGGCGGACAGCTCCGCCGAGCCGACGTCGCGGAAGCTCTCGGCGATGGCCATCGCTGACGAGGCGGTCCGGCTCGCGATCGTGACCCGTCGCGCCCCGCCGGTCAGACAGGCGAAGACGACCGCGCGCGCAGCCCCGCCTGCGCCCGCGACGACGACATCGGCCCCGTCGAGAGGCCGGCCCAGCGCGAGCTCGACGCCGGTCCGGAAGCCCGGCCAATCGCTGTTGAACCCGACGAGCCGGCCGTCGGCCGTGCGCGCGACGTTGTTCACCGCGCCGATTGCCTGCGCGTCCGCCTCGACCTCGTCGACCAGTCCCGCGACCACCCGTTTGTACGGCGCGGTGACCCCGAGCCCGAGCCAGCCCGGCCCGCGAGCAGCCGCGACCGCCGCCTCGACGGCGTCCGGCTCCAGCTCCAGGAGCTCGTACCGCGCGTCGATCCCGGCGGCCGCGAACGCGGCGTCGTGCATGACCTGCGAGTGGCGCCGTCGAAGCGGCTTGCCGAGGAGGGCGACGCGGTCGGTCACCGGAGGACGAGCTCGCGTCGGACCGGTCCGGCCGTTGCCGGGAACGTCACGTTCGGGATGATCTCGTCGACCCACTGCCGGAGCTGGGCCGGATCGGGGGTCATCGTGTGGAGCATGAAGTACTCAACGCCGGCGTCGACGCGCGCCTGGAGCGAGGCCACGATCTCGTCCGGCGTGCCGAACAGATAGACCGATTCGAGGTACGCCGGTCCGCGCTCGGCGCTCATCACCTCGAGGAACGCCCGATGCTGCTCCTCGCGCGCCCTGGCCGGGTCGTTCGTCAAGACGACGTGGACGAAGTTCTCGTGGGCAACGAAGCACTCGCCCGGGTCTCGACCGTGCTCCCGGTAGTAGGCCTGGAGCTCCGCCCAGTCGCGGGCGATGTCATCGGGCGGGCAGGTCGGTCGCGGGATCCAGCCGTCGGTCCGGATGGTCCGCGCCTTGACCGCCTCGACGAACCGCGGCAGGTCCGGGGACTTCGGGTCGGCGAGCTGCGAGCCCCCACCGATCCAGATCTCGGGCCGGCGCGAGGCTTTGGGCTCGATGACGACGTCGTCGACCGAGTAGTAGCGGCCCTGGTAGCTGACCGTCTCGCCCTCGAGGAGCGGGATCATGATGTCGAGCATCTCGTCGGTGCGCTTGCCGCGCTCCGACTTCTTCACGCCCACGGCATCGTATTCATAGTCATTCCAGCCGACGCCCGCGCCGAGGATCATTCGCTCCTCGGACAGGAACTGGAGCGTCGCCAGCTCCTTCGCGAGGAGGACCGGGTTGCGCAGCGGCATGATCAGGATCGAGGTGCCCAGACGGACGCGCTCGGTCACACCGGCCGCCACCGCGAGGGCGGCCAGGGGCTCGAGGAACGACACCGAGTAGAACCGTTTCGCCGCAAAGAGGTGGTCGGTGATGAACAGCGAGTCGAAGCCGAGCTCCTCGACCTCACGGGCGAAGGCCTTGATCCCCCGAGCCCGCTCCGGACCGTCGCCCGCCCAGATGTACGAGGGCAGGAACACCCCGAACCGCCCGACGTCGCTCATCCACTGAACCTCGCTGCTGACGGCCTCACCGGCCGTGGTATTCCGGTGGTCGCTTCTCGAGGAATGACCGAGCACCCTCGAGGAGGTCGTCGGTCGCGAAGATCCGGCCCGAGGCGTCGACCTCGGCGGCAAGGCCGGTCGCGAGGTCGTGCTCCCACGCGCCATCGATCAGGCGCTTCGCCTCGCGGACCGCGAGCGGTCCGAACGTGGCGATCTCCGCGGCGATCTCCGTCGCGCGGGCGACCGCGCGACCGGCGGGCACGACCTCCGTCACGAGGCCGATCGCGGCCGCCTCGGCGGCGGTCAGGACGCGGCCGGTCAGGATCAGCTCCTTGGCCCGCGCGGGTCCCACCACTCGCGGCAGGCGCTGCGTGCCGCCGGTCCCGGGCGTGACCGCGAGGCGGACCTCGGGAAGGCCGAGCCTGGCCCGCTCGGACGCGATCCGGAGGTCGCAGCACAAGGCGAGCTCCAGGCCGCCGCCGAGGGCGTTGCCCTCGATTGCGGCGACCGTCGCCATCGGCAGCGACGCGAGGGCGCTCCCGATCCGCTCCTCGAGCGCATGCCGCTCGTGGCCGCCGGGGCCGCGCTGGGCCTCGAATTCGCCGACGTGCGAGCCGGCCGAGAACGAGCGGTCGCCGCGGCCGCTGACGACGACGGCGCGGACGTCGCCGGGGTCCGCCGCGGCGAGCGTGGCGAGCGCCGCCCCGAGCTCCTCGAGGAGTGCCTGCGTCACGAGGTTGAGCGGCGGATTGACGAGCTCCAAGTGGGCGACCCGGCCGATCGTGAGCTCGACGAGACCGCTCATCGAGCGCCCGGAGCAGCGGCTGCGAAGTCGTCGGCGAGGCCCATCGGCCCGCTCGCGTACAGCCGCAGGTCCATGGGTCGGAGGTCGTCCGCGACCCGCGGCCGGAACCCCATCTGGCCGAGGACGTCGCGTTCGAGGTCGATGCCGGGCGCAATCTCGGTCAGGACGAGACCGTCGTCGGCCAGGGCGAACACGGCCCGATCGGTGACATAGCGGACCTGCTGGCCGCGCTCTCGCGCCAGCCGGCCGTTGAACGAGATCTGGCGGACCGCCGGCACGAACTTCGGAAGGCTGCCCTCGCGGGCCACCCGAACTCCCCTGGCATCGATGTCCAGCTCGAGACCCTGGGCGGTGAGCGTCCCGACGAAGTTGATCCGGGGCGTCCGCGCGCTGATGTTCGGGAAGCCGCCCGGCCCGCGGACCCGGCCCTCGAACGCGTGGACGTTGACGTTGCCCTCGGCGTCGACCTCGGCAAAGGACAGGCTGGCGATGTCGAGCCCGCCTCCGTCGTAGAAGTCGAACATGTACGGCTGGTCGATCATCGCCTGGTAGTTGAATCCGGCGCCGCCCTCGTTGCCGGCGACCGGCACCCCGCCGAACATCCCCTGCTCGACGGTCAGGACGAGCTGGTCGGTGATCCCCTCCTCCCACGCCACCCGGCCGATCAGCTGGCTGATCCCGAAGCCGAGGTTGCAGATGGCTCCGCGCGGGAACTCGAGGAGGGAGCGCCGGGCGATGATCTTGCGAACATCGAGCGGGAGCGGCGGCTCGGGTCGGACAGGCCGGCGCTGGGCGCCCGCGTAATACGGCGAATCGCGCGTGATGTAGGTCTGCCACTGGTCCGGCTCGACGTACACGTGATCGATGAGCGCGGCCGGCACCTTCACATCGCGCATCCGGAGGCTGCCGCGCGTCGCGAGCTGGCGAACCTGGGCGATGACGATGCCGCCGCTGTTCCGGGCGGCCATCGCCATCGCCAGCATCTCGCCCTGGACAGCTTCGCCCTCCATCGTCAGGTTGCCGTCCTCGTCGGCCGTCGTGCCCCGGATGACCGCGACGTCGATCGGGAAGGCATGGAACAGGAGCCACTCCCGGCCGCGCAGGCTGACGACCTCGACGAGATCCTCGGTCGTCCGCTCGTTCTGCTTGCCGCCGGTCTGGCGCGGGTCGACGTAGGTCCCGAGGCCGACGTGGGTCACGAGCCCCGGCCGTCCGGCGGCGATCTCGCGCATCAGCTGCGAGAGCACCCCCTGCGGGAAGGAATACGACTCGATCTCGTTCGCCTCGACGAGCGCCCCGAGACGCGGCTCATTCCCGATGTTGCTGCCGATCGTCCGGCGCATGAGGCCGGGCAGCCCGAGCTGGGAGAAGCCGCGGTCCGCGAAATCGCCGATCCCGACGACCCTGACGGTCGTCAGATCGCGCGGCCGGGCAGTCTCGCCGAAGACCGCGGCCAGCTCGTCGATGAAACGCTGGGGCAGGGCGTGTCCGGCGCCCGAGCCGCCGATGACAACGGTGGCCCCGTCGCGGACCAGCTCGACCGCGTCTCGGACGTCGATGACCTTGGTCATGGCAGGCAGCTCACGGCATGTAGCCCCCGGCGTTCGGATTGAGGGTCTGGCCCAGGAAAAGGCTGGCCGCGTCCGACAGCAGGAAGATCACCGCCTCGGCGACCTCGTCAGCGCGGCCGAACCGGCCGAGGGCCATGTCGCGCATCCGGCGCCGGCCCTCCTCGCTGTCGACGAGGTCGGTCGTCATCTCGGTGATCGTGACCCCGGGCGCCACCGCGTTGATCCGGATCCCGCGCGGCCCGAACTCGCGGGCGAGCGAGCGGGTCAGCCCGATCAGGCCGGCCTTCGCCGCGCTGTACGCAGCGGTCTCGGCAATGCCCATCTGGCCGAGCCGCGAGGCGACATTCACGATCGCCCCGCTGCCCCGCTCGACCATCGACGGGAGGGCGGCGCGACACGTGTGGAACGCCGCGCTCAGGTCGGTCGCGATGACTGCGTCCCATTCGGCCGGATCCATCTCGAGGAAGGGTCCGACCTGGGTCAGGCCGGCGTTGTTGACGAGGGCGTCGAGCCGGCCGAACCGCTCGATGACGCGCCCGATGAGCGCCTCCGCCTCGCTGCCCACGCCGACGTCCGCGGCGAACCCCTCGGCCTCACCGCCGAGATTCCGGATCCGGGCGAGGGTCGCATTGCTCGCGCTGCCCGACCGCCGGGAGTGGACCGCGACCCGCGCTCCGTGGACCGCCGCTTTCACGGCGACCTCGGCCCCGATCCCCCGGCTGCTCCCGGTGACGAGGACGACGCGGTCGGCGAGGGCGTCGCTCATCGCCCGACCGCGTCGAGGGCGGGCGGCGCGGCCGTCGAGCCGCGCAGGATCACCTCGGTCGGCAGGACGACTCGCTCGGGGGTGTCGCCCGCAAGCAGCCCGTTGGCGTGCTCGAAACCGCGCCGCCCGAGTTCCCGGAGCGGCAGCCGGACCGTCGACAGGCTCGGGGCGGTGAGGGCTGCGGTCGAGATGTCGTCGAAGCCGGCGACCGACACGCTGCCCGGGACCGCGATCCCGAGCTCCGCCAGGCGGTGCAGCGCACCGAGCGCGAGGAGGTCGTTGGCGCAGCAGACGGCGGTGAACGGAGCGTCGCCGGCGACCAGCGTGTCGACGCCGAGGGCTCCGCCATCGCGATCGAAGCTCGTCCGGACCACCAGCCACTCGTCGAACGCGATACCCGCTTCCTCCAGGCCGCGCCGATAGCCGGCCAGCCGCTCGCGCGCCACGAACAGCGACCGCGGGCCGGCAAGGAACGCGATCCGGCGGTGGCCGAGCGCGACGAGGGCGGCCACCATCGCGGCGATCCCCGCCTCGTTGTCGACGCTCACCTCGGGCTGGCCGAGGGCGTGCGGCGAGAGGTGGACGATCGCCGCGCCGTCGGTCTGCATCGCCGCCACGTGGCGCTCGATCTCCACGTTGAGGGCCGGGTCGTCGAGGCCGCTGCCGGCGAACACGATCGCCGCCGCCTGGATCGAACGGAGGAGCCGGACATACGAGCGCTCCCGCTCGGCGTCACGCTCCGAGCTGCACGTGATCACGAGGAAGCCGGCCAACGACGCGCCGTCCTCGACACCCCGCACGACCTCGGCGAAATACGGGTCGGTGATGTCGTGGACGATCACGCCGACGACCGGCACGCGACTCTTCAGCAGCCCGCGGGCAAGCGCGTTCGGCACGTAGTCGAGCGTCCGGGCGGCCTCGAGGACACGCTCGCGCGCCGCCGCGCTGACCGGGTAGGCGGACGACGAGACGACCCGCGACGCGGTCGCCGCGGACACGCCTGCGAGCCGCGCAACCTCGCTGATCGATGCCATGGAGCGGTCTTCGTCCCGGCTCAGTAGGGGTACGGGTAGGAGCGCGGGTCATCGCGGACGGTCACCCACTGCCACTCGGTGAACTCGTCCCAGTTCGCCGCGCCGCCGAACCGCGCGCCGTTGCCCGACGCGCCCATCCCGCCGAACGGGATCGTCGCCTCGTCGTTGACGGTCTGGTCGTTCACGTGGACCATCCCCGCCCGGATCCGCTGGGCGAAGGCGAGCCCGCGCGAGATCGAGCGCGAGTAGACCGCGCCCGTGAGCCCGTACTCGCTGTCGTTCGCGAGGGCGAGCGCCTCCTCGTCGGTGTCGAACACGACAATCGGCGCGACCGGCCCGAAGATCTCTTCGCGCCAGGCGGCGTGCTCGGTCGTGACGTCGGTCAGGACCGTGGGCCGGTAGAACAGGCCGTCGTGGGTGCCTCCGGCGACGACCCGGGCGCCGCCCTCGACCGAGCGGCGGACGATGCCGGCGACACGCTCGAGCTGGCGCTCGTTGACGATCGGGCCGAGATCGACGTCCTCGCGGTACGGGTCGCCGAGCCGCAGCCGGTTCGCCTTCTCGGTGAGCAGGTCGACGTAGTCCGCGGCGACGCTCCGGTGCACGATGTGGCGTCCGGTCGCGAAGCAGACCTGGCCCTGGAACTGGAACGAGGCGAAGGCGCCGGCCGAGGCGGCGGCCTCGAGGTCGGCGTCGTCGAGGATCACGAAGGCGTTGTTCCCGCCGAGCTCGAGCGATACGCGCTTGAGCAGGCCCCCGGCGAGCTGACCCACCCGCCGACCCGCCCCGGTGGAGCCCGTGAACGAGACCCGGGTCACGTTCGGGTCGGTGACGATCGCCTCGCCAACCTCGGCCCCGCCGACCACGATCTGGAGCAGCCCCTCTGGCAGGCCCGCCTCGCGGAAGACGGCCGCGAACATCGCGCCACCGCAGACCGGCGTCTGGGGGTCCGGCTTGAGGATGACCGCGTTGCCGACCGCGAGGGCAGGCGCGACGACCCGCATCCCGAGGACGCTGGGCGAGTTCCACGGGGTGATCACCCCGATCACGCCGACGGGCACGCGTCGGAGCATCGACAGCCGGCCCGGCACGACGCTCGGCACGAGCTGGCCGTATGGCTGGAACGGCATCGTCGCCGCGGCGTTGATCTCGCCCACGGCGAAGTTCTGCTCGTGGTGCATCTTGCCGTGGACCGCGCCCGTCTCGCGCTGAGTCCATGTCCCGAGCTCCGGGCGGTGGGCCTGGTAGATCAGGGCGGCGCGGCGGAGGATCGCGGCCCGCTCGTCGTAGCTCGTCGCGGCCCAGGCCGGCTGGGCGGCCGCCGCCGCCGCGGCGGCTCGCGCGACGTCATCGGGCGTCGACTGGACGAGCGTCAGCAGCGGCCGGCCGCTCGCGGGCTCGTGGATTTCGCGCGGCTCGCCCGTCCCGGGCCGCCAGTCGGCAAGGAACGGATCGAGCCAGCCCGCGTCTGCGACGGGGATCGTCGGGTCAGGCGCCGTGGTGGCCATCGGGTGCTCCTTCCGGCGGCGGCGCGGTAAAGCGCTCCGCGTATGGGCGCGGCGCCGCACTCGCGATCGCCCGCCGGCCCGTCGCCGGGTCGCGCCAGGTCGGACCGCGGGCGATGACCGCGTCGATGAGGCCTTCCTCGAGATAGGCCGGCACCTCCCACGAGCGGATCGTGAGCGCCTCCTGGCCCGGGTAGCCGATGAGCTCCCGAACTCGCTTGTCGGTGTAGTAGCCCGCGACGATCGCGAGCTGGAGCGCTCCGAGGGCTGCCGGCTCGTCCCGACCGAGCGCGTCGAGGCGGGCCTCGGGATCGTCGCCGAGGTCCGGTCGGAGCGCTGTCCGGATCGGCTCCAGGAGGTCCGGACGCGCGTTGAGGGCGAACCGCAGCCGGTCGTCGGTCAGGACGTCCGCTGCCGACGGCATGCCGTGCGCCGCCGGGATGAGCCGGTCGGCGACCGCCAGGAGCACCGTCCGCTCGGCATCGCTCAGCGCGACCCGCTCGTCGACACTCACGCGGGCACCTGCTGCTCGAAGCGGGTCTCGATCATGTGGTCGGCGGCCCGCAGCGCGATCGCCACAATGGTCGAGGTCGGATTCACCCCGGACGAGGTCACGAAGCACGACCCGTCGACGACGTACAGGTTCGCGACGTCGTGGCTCCGGTTCCAGCGGTCGAGGACCGACGTCGTCGGATCGTCGCCCATCCGCGCGGTGCCGAGCAGATGCCAGCCGGAGTAGCGCATGAGCCGGTCGACCTCGATCTTGTAAGCGCCGGCGGCGTCCATCGACTCCTTGGCCCGCTCGATGTGGAAGTCGAGCATCCGGCACGAGTTGTCGGACATCCGGTAGTGGATTTCCGGCGCCGCGATGCCGGACGAGTCCGTCACGTTCGCGGACAGCGTGATGTGGTTTGCCTCGTCCGGAAGATCCTCCGCGAAGAGCCCCCAGTTCGCGCCGTGACCGAGGTGCGTCCGGACGTGGGTGTGATGGTCCGCGCCCCAGGCCTGCTCGCCGGCTCGGCTCGGGAGCGCGGTGTTGATCGGACCGCCGGTCGGGGCGAGGCCCCAACGGGCGCCCCGGACGAAGCCGCGCTTCTCGTCGGTCTCGTAGAACTCGAGGGATTCGATCAGGTCGCCGAACTGGCCCTGCCAGCTCATGAGCGGCTCCTCGAACAGCCCGGCGACGTTCGCGAACGGATGCATCATCAGCCGCTTGCCGACGAGACCGGACGAGTTCGCGAGGCCGCCCGGCTGACGCGCATTCGCCGACAGGAGGAGGAGGCGCGGCGTCCCGATCGCGTTCGCCGCGAGGACGACAACGCGCGCAGGCTGGAAGTGCTCGGCCCCGTCTTGATCGATCCAGGTCGCGCCGATCGCCAGGCCCCCATCGTTCGTCTCGATTCGCCGGACCCGGGCGCCCGTGATCAGCGTCGCCCCGAGGCCGATCGCCTTCGGCCAGTGGGTGAGGTCCGTCGAGGCCTTGGCGCCCTCGTTGCAGCCCGACTGGCAGGTGCTCCGCTGGACACAGGGCCGGCGGCCGTCGTACGGCGTCGAGTTGATCGAGTTGAACTCCGGCCACCAATGCCAGCCGAGCTTCGTCTGGCCGCGCGCCACCTTCAGCCCGGCCGACCCGATCGGCAGCGGCGGCATCGGCGCGTCCTCGGTGTCCGCCGGGTAGGCGGGATCGCCCGGCAACCCCGACACGCCGAACTGGCGATCGGTCCGGTAGAAGTACGGCAGCAGCTCGAAGTAGTCGATCGGCCAGTCGTCGGCGATCCCGTCGAGCGAGCGGACGCGGAAGTCCGACGGGAGGGCGCGCGGCCAGGCGCCGGCGAAGATGATCGTCGAGCCGCCGACCGCGTTGTACATCAGCGGCGAGACCGGCGTGTCGTCCTCGACGATCGGGTAGTCAGCGGCGAGGCCGCGGACGTTCGGGCTCGTCGCCCAGTCCTTGCGGGCCTTCAGCTCCCAGTCGAGCTTGTTGCCTGGGTAGTCGGCGCGATCGAGCCAGTCGCCCTGCTCGAGGCAGACGACCTTGAACCCGGCCTCGGCGAGCCGGAGGCCGACGACCCCGCCGGACGCGCCGGCACCGATGATCAGGACGTCTGCGGGTTCGGTTGCCACGGACGATTCCCTCCGAATTGCCGG